>NZ_JBEOUW010000049.1:0-69171 GCF_040303045.1 Kitasatospora sp. NPDC096140 | reverse complement strand
CCCAGCCCCCCCCCCCTCCCCCTCTCACTCCACACCCCCGCGCGCCCCGCCCAGCGCGCCGCCCCCGCGCCCGACCCCCGGAGGGGCCCCCCCCGGGAGCGGGGGCGGGGCCCCTCGCGTGCGTGCGCCGGCCGGCGCGGGTGCTACCTGGCGACGACCATGGCGTCGCGGATGGTCCGGGTCTTGGCGGCCGCCTGCTCCGCGGTGAGCGCCTGGCTGCTGCCGCCGCTCAGGCTGAGCTTGGTGAAGGAGACCCGACCGGTGGTGGACTTGTCCGCCCACACGCAGATCGTGGGGCCGGGCTTGCCGAGCATGGTCGACGTGCCGCAGGAGAGCTTCGCCGAGGAGTTGTTGGCGTCCTGCGCCGGGAAGTCGGTCATCGACACGGACAGGCCGCCGCTGTCCTTCTTGGAGTCCTCGATGATCTGCCCGGGGTCGTTGAGGTCACCGTAGACGCCGATCACCGAGAAGGTGTCCATCGCGTCCGAACCCTTGCTGTAGCTGGCGACCAGGACGTGGAGGTCCGTGCCGAGCTTGGACGCCTCGGGCTTGCTCATGTCGGCGGCCTGTTCCTTGGACGACTTCTGGACGTAGCCGTCGGCCAGGGTCTGCGGCGAAGTGATCTTGTACTTGCCGCCCGAGTCGCTGCCGCCGAGGAACTTCCACGCGGCGAAGCCGCCGCCGCCCAGCACCAGCGCGCCGACCACCAGGCCGATGACCAGGCCGCCCTTGCCCTTCGACGGCGGCGCCACCGGGTAGCCCGGCTGCCCGTACGGAGCCTGCGGCGGCGCGCCGTACGGCTGCTGGGGCGCGCCGTAGGGCTGCTGCGGCGGGTAGCCGTACTGGGGCTGCGGAGCGCCGTAAGGCTGCTGCGGGGCGCCGTACTGCGGCGGCGGCCCCCCGTAGGGCTGCTGCGGCGGCTGTCCCTGCGGATACTGCTGTCCCTGGCCGTACATCTGCGTCTGTGCTCCCCCGCCGCACCCGCGGCCTGTCTCGGTGTGGAGTCGTTCCGTGCACGTCCGGTCAACCGGACGAGTGCCCGGGCACGCTACCGCACGGCGCCGGACACGGGCCCGTTCGGGCGTGGCGCGTCCGCGGACCGAAAGCGGTTCGTAACCCGCCCCCCCGGTTACGTAAACTGTGCGTCGTGACCGACACGACGAACCAGCACCCCGTGAGCACCTCCGCCGGGGACGAAGCAGCAACCCTCCCGACGACCTACACCCCCGCGGACGTAGAGGGCGAGCTGTACGAGCGCTGGGTGGAGCGTGGGTACTTCAGCGCCGACGCGAAGAGCGACAAGCCTCCGTTCACCATCGTCATCCCCCCGCCGAACGTCACCGGCAGTCTGCACCTGGGCCACGCCTTCGAGCACACGCTGATCGACGCCCTGGTCCGCCGCAAGCGCATGCAGGGCTACGAGGCCCTGTGGCAGCCCGGCATGGACCACGCCGGCATCGCCACCCAGAACGTGGTCGAGCGTGAGCTCGCCAAGGAGGGCAAGTCCCGCCACGACCTGGGCCGCGAGGCCTTCGTCGAGCGCGTCTGGAAGTGGAAGGCGGAGTCCGGCGGCCAGATCTCCGGCCAGATGCGGCGCCTGGGCGACGGCGTCGACTGGTCCCGCGAGCGCTTCACGATGGACGAGGGCCTGTCCCAGGCCGTCCAGACCATCTTCAAGAAGCTCTTCGACGACGAGCTGATCTACCGCGCCGAGCGCATCATCAACTGGTGCCCGCGCTGCCTGACGGCCATCTCCGACATCGAGGTGGAGTACCAGGACGACGACGGCGAGCTGGTCTCGATCCGCTACGGCGAGGGCGAGAACTCCATCGTCGTCGCCACCACGCGCGCCGAGACGATGCTGGGCGACACCGCGGTCGCCGTCCACCCGGAGGACGAGCGCTACAAGCACCTGGTCGGCACCGAGATCGAGCTGCCGCTGACCGGCCGCCGCATCCCGATCGTCGCCGACGCCCACGTCGACCCGGAGTTCGGCACCGGCGCCGTCAAGGTGACGCCCGCGCACGACCCGAACGACTTCGAGATCGGCCAGCGCCACGGCCTGCCGAACATCGCGGTCATGGACGAGCACGCCGTCATCACCGTGCACGGCCCGTTCCTCGGCCTGGACCGCCTGGAGGCCCGCTCGGCGATCGTCGCCGCGCTGCGCGCCGAGGGCCGGATCGTCGCCGAGAAGCGCCCGTACGTCCACTCGGTGGGCCACTGCTCGCGCTGCAAGACCACCATCGAGCCGCGGCTGTCCATGCAGTGGTGGGTCAAGGTCGGCCCGCTCGCCAAGGCCGCCGGCGACGCCGTCCGCGACGGCAAGGTCAAGATCCACCCGCAGGAGATGGAGAAGCGGTACTTCGACTGGGTCGACAACCTGCACGACTGGTGCATCTCGCGCCAGCTGTGGTGGGGCCACCGCATCCCGGTCTGGTACGGCCCCAACGGCGAGGTCGTCTGCGTCGGCCCCGACGAGCAGCCGCCGGCCGGCGAGGGCTGGCACCAGGACACCGACGTCCTGGACACCTGGTTCTCCTCCGGCCTCTGGCCGTTCTCCACGCTCGGCTGGCCGGAGCAGACCGAGAGCCTGGCGAAGTTCTACCCGAACTCCGTCCTGGTCACCGGCTACGACATCCTGTTCTTCTGGGTCGCCCGGATGATGATGTTCGGCCTCTACGCGATGGACGGCACCCCGCCGTTCCACACCATCGCGCTGCACGGCATGGTCCGTGACCAGAACGGCAAGAAGATGTCGAAGTCCTTCGGCAACGTCGTCAACCCGCTGGACTGGATGGACAAGTACGGCTCCGACGCGCTGCGCTTCACGCTGGCACGCGGTGCCAACCCGGGCGTCGACGTGCCGATCGGCGAGGACTGGGTCCAGGCGGCCCGCAACTTCGCCAACAAGATCTGGAACGCCACCCGCTTCGCGCTGATGAACGGCGCCACCGTCGAGGGCCCGCTGCCCGCGCCGGAGGAGCTGACCGCGGCCGACCGCTGGATCCTGTCGCGCCTGAACAGCACCGTCGCCGAGGTGGACGGGCTGTACGAGGACTACCAGTTCTCCAAGCTCTCCGAGGCGCTGTACCACTTCGCCTGGGACGAGGTGTTCGACTGGTACGTCGAGCTCTCCAAGACCACCCTGGCCAAGGGCGGCCCGCAGGCCGACGCCGCGCGCCGGGTGCTCGGCGAGGTCCTGGACGTCACGCTGCGCCTGCTGCACCCGATCGTGCCGTTCGTCACCGAGACGCTGTGGACGACGCTGACCGGCGCCGAGTCGGTGGTCATCGCCGACTGGCCGAAGGACAGCGGCTTCCGCGACGCCGCGGCCGAGGCGGAGATCGCCACGCTGCAGCAGGTCGTCACCGAGGTCCGCCGCTTCCGTACGGACCAGGGCCTCAAGCCGGGCCAGCGCGTCCCGGCCGCCCTGGAGCTGGACGGCACCGCGCTGGCCGCCCACGAGGACGCGATCCGCTCGCTGCTGCGGCTGACCGCCCCCGAGGAGGGCTTCTCGGCCACCGCCTCGCTCCCGGTCGCCGGCGCCACCGTGTCGCTGGACCTCTCCGGCACCATCGACGTCGCGGCGGAGCGCAAGCGCCTCGCCAAGGACCTCGCGGCCGCCGAGAAGGAGAAGGCGCAGACCACCGCCAAGCTCGGCAACGAGGCGTTCCTCGCCAAGGCGCCGGATGAGGTGGTCGCCAAGATCAAGGGCCGCCAGGAGGCTGCCGAGGCGGACATCGCCCGGATCACCGCCCAGCTGGCGGCGCTGCCGCAGGGCTGAGCCCGTACCGCCCGCAAGGGGCCGCACTCCGCGACGCGCGGGGTGCGGCCCCTCGGCGTTTCGCGGGTTCCGCGCCCGGCGGCGCGTCGGGGGGCTTTCGTTACGCCTAATAGCGCAGCAACATTGCTCCCTTCCGGCGAATATTCATCCTGGACCGGGTGAGGTCCTATTCCGAGCGAATTGATTCCGGTCTTGCCCGCGCGCGTTCGCGGAAGTTTGCAGGTCGGATGTGTACGGTGTGCACGGAGTTTCCGAAGGCGTTTCTGCTGAGCGTCCCTGCGGGGTGTTCCCGACGGGGCGACGGACGGGAGGGCATGGCGTGGTGGTGACCGAGGAGTTGGCCGACGAACTGCCTGCCGAGGCGGTCGATGAGGCCAAGGCCAGGGCGGCGACCCTGTTGCTCGCCTTCCGGCACGGCAACCAGGTCGCGTTCGACCACGAGCTGGAAATGCTCTTCGCCGAGCACGCCGGGCGCGAGGTGACCACCCTGCTCGCCTGGATCGCCGCCGAGGCCGTCCGCAAGGCCTACGCCCCCGAGGTGGGCGACCGGGTGCTGCGGTCGATGGCCCGGCGCGCTCCGGCCGACACCGGCGCGGTCGCGGTGGACGAGGAGAGCGCCAACGCCGCCCGGCTGATCGAGGCGGTCGCGGCCGGCGAGGTGGCCGAGGTCCGCGGGCTGGTCGCCTCGACGGCCGACACCACCTTCCTGCTGGGCGGGCTGCTGCAGGGCGTGGCGATGATGCTGCCGCTGCTGCCCGAGGGCGAACTGGCCGAGATCACCGCCGAGTTGCGCCGCAGGCACGGCGGCGCCGCCCACGTGCCGGAGGCCCGGGCCGGGGTCTGACCCGCGGCGCGACCGGGGCATCGCCGCGGCGCGCGGGCGCTGATGGTCGACAAGTCCCCTCCGGTGAAAGGGACTTGATCCGGTCCGGCCCGTCGGTGCCTCAGGCCGCCAGCAGCGGCGCCGCGGGCTCGGCGAAGTCGGCGGCCCCGGCGAGCGCGGCGGTCAGCGCGGCGATCCGGGCGGAGGCGAGGCCGTCGCCGTACGGGCTCGGGGTGGCCGCGAGCCGGGCGAGGCGCTCGGGGGTGTCGGAGAGCCAGGCGCGGGCCAGCTCGCCCAGCTCCTCGCCGGGCTGCACCAGTGCGGCGAAGCCGGCCGCGACCGCCTCCGGGCGCTCGGTGGAGCGGCGCACCACCAGCAGCGGCCGGCCGAGCACGGTGCACTCCTCCTGCACGCCGCCGGAGTCGGAGACCAGCAGCGCCGCACGGCTCGCCAGGCCCAGGAAGTCGCCGTAGCCGACCGGGCCGGTGACGGCCAGCCGCTCCAGCAGGCCCTCCAGGCCGAAGCGCTCGACGGCGGCCCTGGTGCGCGGGTGCATCGGGAACAGCACCGGGGTGCCGGCCCGGGCGATCCGGTCCAGCTCGGCGAGCACGGCGCCGAGCGCCTCGGCGGTGTCGGTGTTCTCCGGGCGGTGCACGGTGGCCAGGACGTACCCGTCCGGGCGCATTCCGTGCGCGGCGAGCAGCGCGGCGCGGGCGGCGGCGTCCGGCAGCCGGCGTCGGACCACCTCGACGACGGTGTTGCCGGTGAGCTCGATCCGGTCCTCGGCCAGCGACTCGGCGCGCAGGTTGGCGACGTTGTCGTCGGTGGCGGCGCAGAGCAGGTCGGAGACGTGGTCGACCATCACCCGGTTGTGCTCCTCGGGCATCGCCCGGTCGAAGCTGCGCAGCCCGGCCTCGACGTGGACCAGCGGGATCTCCCGGGCGTTGGCGGCCAGCGCCCCGGCGAGGGTGGCGTTGGTGTCGCCCTGGACGACCACGGCGGCGGGGCGGTCCTCGGCGAAGGCGGCGTCCAGCTGGCCCAGGGACTGGGCGATCTGGCCGGCCCGGGGGCGGCCGCCGACGCCGGTGAGCAGCTCGGGCCGGGGCAGGCCCAGGTCGCGCAGGAAGCGGCCGGACATCGCCTCGTCCCAGTGCTGGCCGGTGTGCACCAGCCGGGTGGCGTCGCCGAGTTCGTGGATCAGCGGGGCGAGCTTGACCAGCTCGGGGCGGGTCCCGAGGACGACGGCGACGCTGGACGGGGGCAGGCACGTGCTCATGCGGGGGCTCCGGTGGGGGAGTGGGGAGGAAGCGCGGGGGAGGGGCGGCTCAGGATTCGAGCGCGGTGGGGGCGCCGACGGCGACCTTCTCGGCGTTGCGGCGGGTCTTGGCCCAGCCGTTGCGGCCGAGCAGCAGCCGGACGGCGGCCCGGGCGGCGACCACGAAGAGGTGGTAGGCGTAGAGCCAGACCAGGACGCCCCAGAGGAGGCCGGTGAGCCGGCTGCGGTCGGGGTGGACGGCCTTGCGGTAGGCGAGGCCCCAGAACACCATCGGCAGCGTGGCGAGTACGAGGACCAGCAGCATCCACGGCCCGAACCTGAGCTGGAAGTCGGCGGTCTCGGCGGGGAAGAGCACCAGCCCGGCGGCGGTGATCCCGAGCGAGAGCGGGAACAGCAGCACCAGCAGCACGCAGACCACGGGCTGCAGGAAGGTGTACATGACCTCGGCCTTGCCGGCCCGGGTGTAGTGCGGGGAGCGCAGGACCCGGCCGGTGTAGCGCAGGCACTGCATGTTGCCCTGGGCCCAGCGGGTGCGCTGGGTGAGGAAGCGGCGCGGCGAGACCAGGCCCTCCTGGGAGACCTGGGTCTCCGTGACGTGGGTGAGCCGCCAGCCGGCCAGGCGCAGGTCCAGGCCGGACTCGTAGTCCTCCAGGAGCGCGCGCTCGGGCCAGGGGCGTCCGGCGCGGCCCTCCTCGGCGGTCAGCGAGTCGAGGGCGGTGAGCCGGACGAACTGGCCGTTGCCGCCGAGGCCGACGCTGCCGGTGCGCCGGCGCAGCAGCTGCATGCCGGCGTTGTTGGCCTGGAACTCCACGTCCTGCATCCGCACCAGCGCGCGGGCGAGGGCGTTGGCGGTGCGGCCGCGCCCGGGCAGCGGGCGTTCGTCGTCGGCGTTGCGCATCCGGACGCCGATCTGGACGGCGCCGGTGTCGGGGCGGCCGAGGGCCTTGTCGTTGCAGACCTGGGCGAGGGTGCCCGGGTCGAGCTGCCCGTCGGCGTCGACCACGCCGATCACCACGCGGGAGCGGTCGGTGTCCTCGGGGAGCCAGGCGGAGATCTCCCGGTAGGCGGCGTTGAGGGCGGCGCCCTTGCCGATCCGGGCGTGCGGGCGGCGGCGCTGGACGAGGTGGACGCGCGGGTCGCGGGCGGCCGCGGCGAGCACCAGTTCGCGGGTGGCGTCCTCGCTGTCGTCGTCGATCACCCACAGGTGGGCTTCGGGCGCACCGGCCCGCAGGCCGTCCAGGGTCTGGGTGACCACGGCCTCCTCGTCGCGGCAGGGGATCACCAGGTGCCACCGGAAGGCGGCGGGGTCGCCGGGCTCGGCGGGCCGGTTGCGCAGGTACGCGTGGCGGGAGCCGGCCCAGTACACGAGGAAGCGTCCGAAGACGAGCGCCATGTAGGCCACGAGGGCCAGGGAGATCAGTCCGGCGACCCAGACGACGGCGTCCTGGCGAAGCGTGATCCAGTCGTGCAGGGCGTCGGGCATGGCGCAGTGCTCCTCGTGATCAAAGGCTGGCGGCTCCTATCGGCTGCGAATCGATGCTTCATTGCGGGTCGGATTCGCTAAATAGATAGTAAAGGGATCAAACTGGAAGCGACAGGCAAAGACTGGACAAAGTGGTCGTTCTCACCCCCGCCCTCACCCTGTGAGGAACCCCCGCCAGCGCTCCGTAGACTGTGGTCGTGAGCGACAAGGCCGACCCGAACCCGTACACCATCCGCCCCGCCGACGGCGGCACCGGCGACGCCCTGCGGGACGTCGAGGTGGAACTCTCCGAGCGCTGGCCGGAGAACAAACTGGAGCCCTCGCTCGACCGCATCGAGGCGCTGATGGACATCCTGGGCCAGCCCCAGCGGTCCTTCCCCTCCATCCACATCACCGGCACCAACGGCAAGACCTCCACCGCCCGGATGATCGAGCAGCTGCTCAACGCCTTCGAGCTGCGCACCGGCCGCTACACCAGCCCGCACGTGGAGTCCGTCACCGAGCGGATCAGCCTGGACGGCGCTCCGATCAGCCCCGAGCGCTTCGTCGAGGTCTACCGCGACATCGAGCCCTACGTGCGGATGGTCGACGCGGCGCAGCCGGTGCCGATGTCCTTCTTCGAGGTGCTGACCGGCATGGCGTACGCCGCCTTCGCCGACGCGCCGGTGGACGTCGCCGTGGTCGAGGTCGGCATGGGCGGCTCCTGGGACGCCACCAACGTCATCGACGCCTCCGTCGCCGTGATCACCCCGATCGGCCTCGACCACACCGACAAGCTCGGCGAGACCACCGGCGAGATCGCCGTCGAGAAGTCCGGGATCATCAAGTCCGGCGCCGTCGCCGTCGTCGCCCAGCAGCAGCTGGACGCCGCCCAGACCATCCTGCGCCACGCCGTCGAGGTCGACGCCACCGTCGCCCGCGAGGGCATGGAGTTCGGCGTGATCCGCCGCGAACTCGCCGTCGGCGGCCAGCTGGTGACGCTGCGCGGACTCGGCGGCGAGGAGTACGAGGACGTCTTCATCCCGCTCCACGGTGAGCACCAGGCGCACAACGCGGCGCTCGCACTGGCCGCGGTCGAGGCCTTCTTCGGCGTCGGCGGCGCCCGCGGCGGGCAGCTCGACGTCGACAAGATCCGCCAGGCCTTCTCCGGCGTCTCCTCGCCGGGCCGCCTGGAGGTCGTCCGCCGTAGCCCCACGATCGTCCTGGACGCCGCGCACAACCCGCACGGCGCCCGCGCCACCGTCGCCGCGCTCACCGAGTCCTTCGGCTTCACCCGGCTCGTCGGCGTGATCGGCACCTCCGGCGACAAGGACGTGGCCGGCGTGCTGGAGGCCTTCGAGCCGATCCTGGCCGAGGTCGTCATCACCCAGAACTCCACGCACCGCGCGATGGACGTCGACGAGCTCGCCGCCCTCGCCGTCGAGGTCTTCGGTGAGGACCGCGTCCAGGTCGAGCCCCGCCTCGACGACGCCATCGCCGCCGCCGTCACCCTCGCCGAGGAGGAGGGCGACCTCGGTGGCGCCGGGGTGCTGGTCACCGGTTCGGTCATCACGGTGGGCGAGGCCCGCCTGCTGCTCGGGAGGAAGTGAACATGAGGACGCTCTGCTCCTCGACACTGATCGGCGAAGCGCTGCTGATCATGTTCGCGGCCCTGGTCGCGATGCGGCTCACCGACGTCTCCAACGGGGAGATCTGGACGGTCAGCGGCATCGCGATGGCCCTGTGCATCGTGCTCTGCGGCATGATCAACCGCCCCGGCGCGGTGCAGATCGGCTGGGCGCTGCAGATCGGCCTGATCGCCAGCGGCTTCGTCCTGCCGACCATGTTCGGCCTCGGCGTCGTCTTCGCCGGCCTGTGGTGGTGCTCGGTGCACTACGGCCGCAAGGTGGACGACTTCAAGGCCGCCCGCGCCGCCGCCACCGAGGCCGCCGCCGTACAGGCCTGAGCGGCAGGACTGGCGCACCGACACGCCGTGTACGCAAGGTAACCTCTGCCGTGTCGGCCCCCGCGTCGACCCGACTGTCTGCCGAACCGATTCCCCAGGAGACGCACCGTGTCCCAGCGCACTCTCGTCCTGCTCAAGCCCGACGCCGTCCGCCGCGGCCTGGCGGGCGAGATCATCAGCCGCATCGAGCGCAAGGCCGGCTGGAAGCTCGCCGCCGTCGAGCTGCGCACCTTCGACCGGGCGACGCTGGAGCTGCACTACGCGGAGCACGTCGGCCGCCCGTTCTACGAGCCGCTGCTGGAGTTCATGACCTCCGGCCCGTCGATCGCGCTGATCGTCGAGGGCGAGGAGGTCGTGCCCGGCATCCGCATGCTGGCCGGCGCCACCAACCCGCTGGAGGCCGGGGCCGGCACCATCCGCGGCGACTACGCGACGATCACCCGCGAGAACCTGATCCACGCCTCCGACTCCCCGGAGTCCGCCGAGCGCGAGATCAAGATCTTCTTCCCGGCGCACGCCTGAGCCGGGCCGGGCGACACGCCCGGAGGACCTAGGGACTGCCCCGGTCGGGACCATTGGCCCGGCCGGGGCATTCTTATCGTGAAATAGGGAACTGGGGCTGCCGACACGTCGTCCCAATCCTCGGAGAAGCGATCACGCTCCGGACAATGGACGCTATGCCCCACCTCGACGTCCGTACCGCGCGGCGTGACTACGATGGACGCGACTCACGGGCCCGGTAAGGCAGCTCAGCTGGTCTCCGCCCAAGCGTGGGCGCACGCAGTCGTCCACCCACCATGAACTCCGAGCCCGGGAAGGCACCCACACCCCATGGCGAGCAACCTGTCGTTCATCGGCCGCGACTTGGCGATCGACCTCGGAACTGCCAACACGCTGGTGTACGTCAGGGGCAAGGGCATCGTCCTGAACGAGCCGTCGGTCGTCGCGGTGAACACCAACACCGGCGGCATCCTCGCGGTCGGCGCCGAGGCCAAGAAGATGATCGGCCGCACCCCCGGCAACATCGTCGCCATCCGCCCGCTCAAGGACGGCGTCATCGCCGACTTCGAGATCACCGAGCGGATGCTGCGGTACTTCATCCTCAAGATCCACCGCCGCCGCTACCTCGCCCGCCCGCGCGTCGTCGTCTGCGTGCCCTCCGGCATCACCGGCGTCGAGCGCCGCGCCGTCATCGAGGCCTCCTCGCAGGCCGGCGCCCGCCAGGTGCACATCATCGAGGAGCCCATGGCCGCCGCCATCGGCGCCGGCCTGCCCGTCCACGAGGCCACCGGCAATATGGTCGTCGACATCGGCGGCGGCACCACCGAGGTCGCGGTCATCTCCCTCGGCGGCATCGTCACCGCCCAGTCCATCCGGGTGGCCGGCGACGAACTCGACAACGCGATCGTCCAGCACATCAAGAAGGAGTACTCGCTCCTCCTCGGCGAGCGCAGCGCCGAGCAGATCAAGATGAGCATCGGCAGCGCCTTCGGCCTGGAGGGCGAGAAGGACGAGCACGCCGAGATCCGCGGCCGCGACCTCGTCAGCGGCCTGCCCAAGACCGTCGTCATCTCCGCCGCCGAGGTCCGCGAGGCCATCGACGAGCCGGTCAACTCGATCATCGACGCGGTCAAGACCACCCTCGACCAGTGCCCGCCCGAGCTGGCCGGCGACGTCATGGACCGCGGCATCGTGCTCACCGGCGGCGGCGCCCTGCTCCGCGGCCTCGACGAGCGACTGCGCCGCGAGACCGGCATGCCGATCCACATCGCCGAGAACCCGCTCGACTCCGTCGCGCTCGGCTCCGGCAAGTGCGTCGAGGAATTCGAGGCGCTCCAGCAGGTACTCGACGCTCAGCCGCGCCGTTAGCACCACGCACCACGACATCCGACACGACTGAACGGGCCGCCGCCCCGGCCCCCCCGCCCCCGGCGGCCGCCAGGTACGAAGGGGCAGTACCAGCACCGTGAGGGACACACGAGAGAGCCGGCTGCTGCTCATCCTGCTGGTGGCCGTCGCCTTCGCGCTGATCACCGTCGACATCAAGGGCGGTGAGGACTCCCCGCTCGGCCCGGCCCGGCACGCGGCCGCCGGCGTCCTCGGCCCCGTCGAACGCGGCGCCGCCACCGTCGTCGACCCCGTCGCCGACACCGTCCGGGCCTTCCGGGACGCCGCCACCAACAGCGGCCGCACCGACCAGCTCGCCCGCGAGAACACCGAACTGCGGCAGAAGCTCGCCTCCTCCGACATGGCCGCCGGGCGCACCAAACAACTCGACGACCTGCTGCGCACCGCGGGCGCCGGCGGATACACCGTCAAGGCCGCCCAGGTCATCGCGATCGGCCCGGCCCAGGGCTTCTCCTGGACCATCACCATCGACGCCGGCAGCGACGACGGCCTCACCCGCGACATGACCGTGATCAACGGTCAGGGCCTGGTCGGCCGGATCACCACCGTCGGCCCGACCACGGCCACCGTGCTGCTCGCCTCCGACCCCGGCTTCTCGGCCGGCACCCGCCTGGAGGGCACCGGCGAGATCGGCTTCGCCTCCGGCGGCGGCGACAGCCCCATGAAGGTCTCCCTGCTCAACGGCAAGGCCCAGGTCAAGCCCGGCGACCGGCTGGTCACCTTCGGCTCGCAGAGCGGCCGCCCGTTCGTGCCCGGCGTCCCCATCGGCAAGGTCACCGAGGTCCAGGCCAACGCGGGCCAGCTCACCAAGACCGTCCTGGTCGAGCCCTTCGTCCAGTTCACCCGGCTGGACCTGGTCGGTGTCGTGGTCGTACCGCCGCGCGCCGACCCCCGCGACGCCGTGCTGCCGCCGGCCCCCGCCGCGCCCGCCCCGGGCCAGGCCCCGGCCACCGCGCCCGCCGCCCCGCCCGCCAAGCCCAATGGGGGGAACTGAGCCATGCGCCTCGCCCGCATCCCCGTCTCCGTCGGCCTGATCCTCTTCGGCCTGATCCTCCAGGTCAGCGTCTTCGGCCGGCTCCAGCTCCCGGGAGCCACCCCGGACATACTGCTGCTCGTCGTGGTCGGCCTCGCCATGGTCTACGGACCCACCGGCGGCTGCCTCGTCGGCTTCGCGGGCGGCCTGCTGGCCGACCTCGCGCCGCCCTCCGACCACGCCATCGGCCGCTACGCACTGGTGCTCTGCCTGATGGGCTACGCCGCCGGACTGCTGCGCCCCGAGCACGGCCGCCAGCGCTCCGTCTCCAGCGCGCTCCTGGTGGTGGGCGCCGCCGCGGTCGCCTCCACGCTGCTGTACGCCCTGGTCGGCGCCCTGGTCGGCGACACCGCCGCCCGGCACGTCGGCCTCGGCGGCCTGGTGATCAGCGCCCTGCTGTACGACCTGCTGCTGGCGCCGTTCGTGGTGCCGCTGGTGATGCTGCTCGGCCGCCGCTTCGGGCGCGACCCGGTGGCCGCCGCCGACGACGACCAGGGCGGCCCGGGCCTGGGCACGCTGGCCCGCTACCGCACCACCCGCGAGGTCTCCTCCGGCCCCTCCTACAAGAAGCGGCGCGTACCCGGCTTCGCCCGCCGCCCGTAACCGGTCCGGCCCCGACCTCCCGACCTCCCCCGCATCCTGGAGCGCACGAGACGTGAGCAACATCCCCGAGACCGGCCGCACCCGGCGGGTGACGATCCGTCTGGTGGTGCTGCAGATCCTGGTGCTGTCGCTGCTCGCCACCCTCGGCGGGCGGCTGTGGTACCTGCAGATCCGCAACGCCAAGGAGTACACCGCCAAGGCGACCGGCAACCACATCCGCGAGGTGGTCGAACCGGCCGTCCGCGGCGAGATCCTGGACGCCTCCGGGCGGGTGCTGGCCGGCAACGAGACCCGGCTGGTGGTCTCGGTCAGCCGCACCTCCCTGCTGCAGCAGAAGGACGGCGGCAAGGGGGTGCTGTCCCGGCTGGCCGAGGTCCTGGGGATGCCCGCCAAGGACGTGCAGGAGAAGGTCCGGCTCTGCGACGCCAAGACCCCGCAGCCCTGCTGGAACGGCTCGCCCTACCAGCCGATCCCGGTCACCAAGGAAGCGACCACCCAGCAGGCGATGCAGATAATGGAGCGCCGCGAGGACTTCCCCGGGATCACCGCGCAGCCCACCGCCGTGCGCCGCTACACCGGCGCCGAGGGCGCCAACATGGCCCAGGTGCTCGGCTACCTCTCGCCGGTCACCGACGAGGAGGTCAGCAAGACCGCCGACAAGAGCGGCCTGGACCGCTACCTGCCGGCCGACCAGATCGGCCGGGCCGGCCTGGAGTCGGTGTACGACCGCGACCTGCGCGGCACCGCCGGGATCACCAAGCTGGAGGTGGACAACCTCGGCCGGGTGATCGGCACCGCCGGCGCCGTCGCCCCGAAGACCGGCGACAACCTGGTCACCAGCATCGACGCCCGGGTGCAGAAGGTCGTCGAGGACAACCTGGCCCAGGCCATGTCGGACGCCCGGAACACCTTCGACAAGGTCACCAACCGCAACTACGAGGCCGACTCCGGCGCCGCCGTCGTGATGGACGTGCACACCGGCCGGATCATCGCCATGGCGAGCGCCCCGACCTACGACCCGAACCTCTGGGTGGGCGGCATCACCGGCAAGGACTACCAGTCGCTGACCAGCAAGGACTCCAACTTCCCGCTGCTGAACCGCGCCATACAGGGTCAGTCCGCCCCCGGTTCGACCTTCAAGGTCATCTCCACCACCGCCGCCGTGCAGGCCGGCTACCCGCTGGACGGCACCTACCCGTGCCCGAAGAGCATGACCATCGGCGGTCGCGAGTTCAAGAACTTCGAGAGCGAGAGCTTCGGCTCCATCACCCTGGAGAAGGCGCTCGAAGTCTCCTGCGACACCGTCTTCTACGGCCTGGCGAACGACCAGTGGCTGAAGGACGGCGGCATCAAGCCGAAGAAGGACCCGGCCGACTGGTTCTTCAAGACCGCCCACGAGTTCGGCCTCGGCGCCAAGACCGGCATCGACCTGCCGGCCGAGGTGACCGGCCGCGTCCCGGACCGGCAGTGGAAGCAGTCCTTCTTCGACAACAACAAGGACGCCTGGTGCGCCCAGGCGAAGAAGGGCGGCAACAGCTTCTCCGACCAGATCGCCAAGGAGAACTGCGTCGACGGCTACCAGATGCGCGCCGGTGACGCCGTCAACTTCGCGATCGGCCAGGGCGACACGCTCGTCACCCCGGTCCAGATGGCCCGGATCTACTCGGCACTGGCCAACGGCGGCACGTTCTACCGGCCGACCATCGCCAAGGCGGTGATAAGCCCGGGCGGGGAGCTCGTGCGCGAGATCGCCCCGCAGGCGGACGCCAAGTTCCCCGGCGACCAGAAGCTGCTCAGCTACATCGACCAGGCCACCGCCGGCGTCATCACCAGCGGCACCGCCGCCTGGAAGTTCGCCGGGGCGGGCTGGCCGCAGGACAAGATCGCGCTGCACGCCAAGACCGGCACCGCCGAGGTCGAGGGCAAGCAGACCACCTCCTGGCTGACCACGTACAGCAAGGACTACGCGATCGTCATGACGATAAGCCAGGGCGGCACCGGCTCCGGCGGCTCCGGCGACGCCGTCCGCCGGATCTACCAGGCGCTGTACGGCGTGGACGACAAGGGCAACGTCGACAACGGCAAGGCGCTGCTGACCGCGCCGCAGGCCGAGCTGCCGAAGTTCAACCCGGACGGCACCGCGATCATCAAGCCGGCCGCCTTCACCGCCGGCACGACCCCGGCCGTCGGCGCCCCGGTCGGCCCGGTCACCGTGCCCGCCGGGGCCACCGTGCCCGCCGCGTCGGCCTCCGCGCCGGTCCCGGCCTCCGCCACGGCCTCCGCGCCGCTGCCGACGCTGCTCGACCCGGCGCAGGCCGCCCCTGCCCCGGCGGCGGCCTACCTCGACCAGGCACCGCCGACCGACCGCCCGGCGTCGTACACCGCGGCCGACGCCGCGCTCGAACCCGGCCGCGGCCCGGGAAGGGGACGGGCATGACCTCCTACGGCTCCTACCGGCAGCTGCGGCTCGCCCCGCAGCGCAACGGGGTCTCCAAGGCCCTCGCCAAGGACTCCACGCTCTGGCGGCTGGACTGGATACTGCTGCTGGCCGCGCTGGCCCTCTCGGCCGGCAGCTCGCTGCTGGTCTGGTCGGCCACCCGCGGACGCGACTCGCTCACCCACGGGGACCCGCAGTACTTCCTGTACCGGCACCTGACGAACTTCGTGGTCGGCCTGGTGCTGTGCTCCGTGGTGATAGCGATAGGGAGTCGCCGCTTCCGCACCATCGTCCCGTTCCTGTACGTCGGCGTGCTCATGCTGCTGCTGGCGACGCTCAGCCCGCTGGGCTCGACCATCAACGGCGCGCACTCGTGGATCCAGCTCGGCGGCGGCTTCTCCATCCAGCCCGCCGAGTTCGCGAAGCTCGCGATCGTCCTGGCGATGGCGGTCGTGCTGTCGGACCAGGTGGACGCGGGGGAGCGGGAGTTCCCCTCGCACCGGGCCGTGTTCCGCGGCCTGCTCTGGGCCGGGGTGCCGATGGGCATAGTGCTGCTGATGCCGGACGCCGGCTCGGTGATGGTGATGGCCGCGATCGTGCTGGGCATCCTGCTCGGCTCCGGGGCAGCGAACCGCTGGGTCCTCGGACTGCTGGTGGCGGGCGCCGCCGGGTGCGTGGCGATCTGGAAGTTCGGGCTGCTGAGCAAGTACCAGATCGACCGCTTCGCCGCCTTCGCCAACCCGCAGCTGGACCCGAACGGCGTCGGCTACAACACCGCGCAGGCCCGGATCGCGATCGGCTCGGGCGGGCTGACCGGCAAGGGCCTGTTCCACGGGACGCAGACCACCGGGCAGTTCGTGCCGGAGCAGCAGACCGACTTCGTGTTCACCGTCGCCGGTGAGGAACTGGGCTTCGTCGGCGCGCTGGCGATCATCCTGCTGGTCGGCGTGGTGCTGTGGCGGGCCTGCCGGATCGCCCGGCAGGCGACCGACCTCTACGGCACGATCGTGGCGGCGGGGATCATCGCCTGGCTGGCCTTCCAGGCCTTCGAGAACATAGGGATGTGCCTGGGCATCATGCCGGTCGCGGGCATCCCGCTGCCGTTCGTCTCGTACGGCGGGTCCTCGATGTTCGCGAACTGGATGGCCGTCGGGCTGCTCCAGGCGGTTCGCAGCCAACGGCCGATAGCGGCCTGAGCGGGTGCACGGCGGGGCCGGTCCGGGGACTCCCGGGCCGGCCCTTCGTCTTGCCCTTCGTCTGCCCGCGCGGCGCTCGGCGGCGGTCGACGGCGATCGGGGTGGCCGTGAGGGCGGCCGACGGCGGTCGGCGGCGCCTCAGGGCGTCTGGAGCAGGCAGTCGGCGGCCGTGAGGACGGCCCTCGACTGGTGCGCCAGCTGCTCCTGCACCGGCACCCAGCGGGCGCCGAAGCGGTGGCGCAGCCGGTCCAGGCTGTCGGCGACCACGGCGCGGGCACGCTCGCGGGCCGCCTCCGCGCCCGGGCCCCGGGCGTCCGCCAGCAGGCGCAGCAGGATCGACCCCGCCCGCAACGGCAGCCGGGCCGCCACCAGCCCGGCGGTCGTCACCCGCGAGCAGGAGAGCGGCTCGGGACGCCAGCGCTCCAGCCACTCCTGTGCCACCCGCGGTGCCACCGCCAGGCTGAACTCCGCGGTGCGCAGCAACGGGCCGTACGCCTCGTGGCCGTGCGCGGGGACGCGGGCGAGCAGGGCGGTGAGCTCCTCGGCGCGCGCGGTGAGGTCGCGGGCGGCGGAGGTGAGGGCCTGCGGCCCGGCCGGGTGGGGGCGGGCGTCACCGACCGCGTCCACGGCCCACATCGGGACCTCCAGGACGGCGGTGACGGCGCCGAGCCGGGCGGCGTAGGCCCAGGTGGACAGCTCGGGCTCGTCCGGCAGCGCCCGGGAGACCCCGGCGCTGTCCGGGGCCGGCATCAGGTACGTGCCGGGGGCGGGGCTGGCCCAGCCGATCGCGTCGTAGGAGTCCACGTCGAGCGGGAGGCCGGCCCGTTCGGCGGAGCGGGCGAAGCGCTCGGACAGTCCGGGCACCGGGCCGGTGAGCTGGACGAAGGCGCCGCCGAAGTCCACCCCGTGCAGCGAGCACTGCAGGAACGGGCGCAGCTCGTCGATGAGGTCGGTGAGCGCCAGGCTCTCCGGCATCGGCGGGCGGCCCGTGCCGGGGGCGGGCAGCAGCTCGGGCTGCTCCTCGAAGGCCGGGCGGAAGAAGTGCTCGTAGTGGCGGCGCATGGTGAGCGGGCCGTCCAGCCAGCCGGCGTTGAGCGCGGCGCCGTCCGGGTCGAGGCACAGCAGCAGGTGCCAGGAGAGGCCGGGGCGGGCGGGGCGGTCCAGCAGCAGCTCGGCCAGCCGGACCGCCCCGGCGGTGCCGACCGGCTCGTTGGGGTGCGGGCCGCCGACCACGAGGACGGCGCGCGGGCCGCGGTCGACCGAGAGCAGCAGCAGCGGTCGCCCGGCCCGGGAGCGGCCCACCTCGCGCAGCCGGCAGCGGTCCGGGTGGCGCAGGGCGAGCCGCCGGGCGGCGCACTCGGCCTGGGCCGGCGTGGGGTAGCGGGCCGGCCGGGCGTCGAGGGTCCGGAGGGGGCGGATCCGCCGACCGGTGTCGGTCATGGTTCTCCTTGCGCCGGTCGCACGGCTCGCACGGCCGCCGGAGCGCGGGAACGCCGGTGCGCCGCCACGCACGGGGTGCGGGCGGGGGACGGGGCACCGCGGGCCGGGGACGGCGGCCGGGCGGACACGGGACGGGCCTGGTGAGGGTGGACTGGGCCGTGTGCGGGGGGAGGGAGAGGGCAGCGCCGGGGGAACTCCGACGAGGGCCGAGCGTACGACCCAACTCCCTTGTCCGGAAGGGGCACAGGGCTTCTTGGCGGAGCCCTGTCAGTACCGCACGGGCCGTCCGGGCGTGTCAACGGCGGACGGTACCGGGCGGCGGGCGCGCACTGCGCGTGCCGGGGCGGGCGCCGAAATGCCGGGTCGCGCCGGAGCGCGGAGGGCCCGTGCTCCGGGGCAGACGGCCCGATCCCCGGATTGGGCTACCCTTGAGGGTCACCCCTCCCGTGCCGACTCGCGGCACCGAATCACGTCGTAAGGGTTCCTAGTACATGACTGTCGAATCGGTCTTCCCACGCCTGGAGGCCCTCCTCCCGCACGTCCAGAAGCCGATCCAGTACGTCGGCGGCGAGCTCAACTCGACCGTCAAGGACTGGGACGCCTGCGACGTCCGCTGGGCGCTGATGTACCCCGACGCCTACGAGGTCGGGCTGCCCAACCAGGGCGTCATGATCCTCTACGAGGTGCTGAACGAGCGCGAGGGCGTGCTCGCCGAGCGCACCTACAGCGTCTGGCCGGACCTCGAAGCGCTGATGCGCGAGCACGACGTCCGGCAGTTCACCGTGGACGCCCACCGCCCGGTGAAGGCCTTCGACGTGTTCGGCCTGTCGTTCTCCACCGAGCTCGGCTACACGAACATGCTCACCGCGCTCGACCTGGCCGGCATCCCGCTGGAGGCCAAGGACCGCACCGACGAGGACCCGATCGTCCTGGCCGGCGGCCACGCGGCCTTCAACCCGGAGCCGATCGCGGACTTCCTGGACGCGGCGGTGGTCGGTGACGGCGAGCAGGCCGTGCTCGACATCACCGAGATCATCCGCGCCTGGAAGGCCGAGGGCCGCCCGGGCGGGCGCGACGAGGTGCTGCTGCGGCTGGCCCGCACCGGCGGCGTGTACGTCCCCAGGTTCTACGACGTGGAGTACCTGGCCGACGGCCGGATCGGCCGCGTCGTGCCGAACGCCCCGGGCGTGCCGTGGCGGGTGTCCAAGCACACCGTGATGGACCTGGACGAGTGGCCGTACCCGAAGCAGCCGCTGGTCCCGCTCGCGGAGACGGTGCACGAGCGCATGTCCGTGGAGATCTTCCGCGGCTGCACCCGCGGCTGCCGCTTCTGCCAGGCCGGCATGATCACGCGCCCCGTGCGGGAGCGAAGCATCACCGGCATCGGCGAGATGGTCGAGCGCGGGCTGAAGGCGACCGGCTTCGAGGAGGTCGGCCTGCTGTCGCTGTCCAGCGCCGACCACACCGAGATCGGTGACATCGCCAAGGGCCTGGCGGACCGCTACACCGAGGACAAGATCGGCCTGTCGCTGCCGTCCACCCGCGTCGACGCCTTCAACATCGACCTCGCCAACGAGCTGTCCCGCAACGGGCGCCGCTCGGGCCTCACCTTCGCCCCCGAGGGCGGCAGCGAGCGCATGCGCAAGGTGATCAACAAGATGGTGTCGGAGGAGGACCTGATCCGCACCGTCGCCACCGCGTACGGCAACGGCTGGCGCCAGGTGAAGCTGTACTTCATGTGCGGCCTGCCGACCGAGACCGACGAGGACGTGCTCCAGATCGGCGAGATGGCGAAGAACGTCATCCAGAAGGGCCGCGAGGTCACCGGCCAGAACGACATCCGCTGCACCGTCTCCATCGGCGGGTTCGTGCCCAAGCCGCACACCCCGTTCCAGTGGGCCCCGCAGCTGTCCGCCGAGGCCACCGACGCCCGTCTGGCCAAGCTGCGCGACTCGATCCGCGGCGACCGCAAGTACGGCAAGAACATCGGCTACCGCTACCACGACGGCAAGCCGGGCATCATCGAGGGCCTGCTCTCCCGCGGTGACCGCCGGGTCGGCGCGGTCATCCGCGCGGTCTACGACGACGGCGGCCGCTTCGACGGCTGGCGCGAGTACTTCTCGTACGACCGGTGGATGGCGTGCGCCGAGAAGGGCCTGGCCGGCACCGGCGTCGACGTCGACTGGTACACCACCCGCGAGCGCACCTACGAGGAGGTGCTGCCCTGGGACCACCTGGACAGCGGCCTCGACAAGGACTGGCTCTGGGAGGACTGGCAGGACGCGCTGGAGGAGGTCGAGGTCGACGACTGCCGCTGGACGCCGTGCTTCGACTGCGGCGTGTGCCCCCAGATGGACACGACCATACAAATCGGCCCGACGGGCAAGAAGCTGCTCCCGCTGACGGTCGTCGGCGGCGCTGACCAGCAGAAGTAGGCGGCGCGTGAGTGACACGGTGAGCGAGCTGTGTGACTTACTTCACAGCCTCTCGGAGGGTGAGCGGGAGCTCGTCCTGGGTGCGCTCGGCATGACGCGCGCCCCGGGCGGGCCCGCCCTCGCCCTCAGGGAGGCCCGGCAAGGCGGTCAGAGGACCCCTCTGCCCGCCGCCCGGAGTGCCCCGGGCATCGAGTCCTCGATCGAGTGGGTCTGAGGCCTTGAGAGCACGCGTAGAGCCCTCCCCGAATCTTTCGGGGAGGGCTCTACCGGCTTGCGGGTGGGGAAACCATGGAGACAGGGGTGCACCACCAACCGAGGACGACGCCTACCGTCGCGGCCGCCAGCGTTGCCACCACCGGGATGGCAAGGCTCTCTGCGAAACGGAAGCTGCCGGGGTGGGACGCGTGCCGGCTTCAACGAACAGCGGTGTTGCCACGATCATTCGGTGCTGCCACTGATCAGGCGGGAAGTTGCACAGCACACGGGCATACCCGTGCAGATAGGCAGGACCGTCCAGATGCCACGACAGCATCGAGTAGCAGGAGCGAGCTGCGAACTCTTGATCGCTGAAGCGCGTGGAGGCCAACCTATCGGGAAACGATGTGTCACCTCGGGCCTCCCTCTCCACGAGTTCAGCCGCAAGATCGTGGAGCCAGTCCGAACCCGATCCCGTGCGGGTGGCTCTTGCGTCGCGATGCTCCAGGACATGCTGGATAGATCCACACAGGATGAGCTCCACACCAGAGCAGGGTGCGCCTCTTTGCTGGTGGCAAGGCTCGTCCTCGATCGAGACGTACGCATACACCCCGCAATCCCTGAGACCGACGTCGCTCAGACCTCGCCCGAACCGAAAGCGCCCGGTGAACTCCATCCAGTCTCGGGTCATCAGCGACTCGCAAGAGTCGGGCACCTTGTTGTACGCCCAAGTCTTCTCCCGGAGGTGGGCCACCACTTCCTCCAGGCTGGGGGTAGCTGGAAGGTCGTTTGCTGCCCTCTCTCCCACAGACAGACGGGCGCTGGCACCAAGCATTGATGCTTCTGCTTCAACCGCCCTCCCCGTACCTCCGCGCGGGAGAGTCCTCCGAAACTCTGCAAGTTTCGCGGTCGACAGGTAGTGGAGCTCGTGAAGTTCCTGCATCGCCCCTCCACGGTTTGTAGCCGCGTCCGCCTGGCGCAGGAGGTTCCTGTGCCAGGCGGGCGATGACCCGTATGGGTCTGGTTACTCAACGATGTGGGCGGACTGAGGCTTCGGGCGGACGCGATCCCTTTGGCGGGCTCTCCCGCCTTCGGGTGGTGGCTTGCAGCTGCTAGCTACCCCGAATGAGTGACAGATGGGCGGCGGCCGACTTGGACAGGCTCTCCAAGAGGGCTTCGCCCTTTTCTGCCGTTCCGAGCGACGGGCGGCCAATGATGCCGTTCCGGGTGTAGCCGGCCATACCCAGGGTGAGGAGGTGAGGGCGTTCCGGGGCGTCGTGGTCGTCGCCCTCGATGCCGTCGCGGACGAGGTGCGGCGCGCCGTGAAGGAGGAGGGACACCTCCAGCTCGCCGCCGTGCATGTCCTCGGCGCCGGTGCTTTCCAGGGCGGCGGCTTCGCGGGCGCGATGCCAGTCCTCGCGGACGGGGAAGAGAGCGACGCGCGGGCCGGAGGTGTTGGCCTCCTGGACCACATTCGAGAGGACGTAGTTCCCGCCGTGCCCGTTCACGATCAGCAGGCCGGGGACGCCGGACGCCCGGAGGGACTCCCATGTGTCGTTGATCACGGCGTAGAGCGTGGCCGCGCTGATGCTGACAGTGCCCGGCATGTGGGCGTGCTCGTGTGAGCAGGACAGCGTGATGGGCGGCAGAAGGAACAGGTCGTGGTCGGTGGCGATCCGCTGGGCGATCAGGCTGGCGACGATTGTGTCGGTCGTGAGCGGCAGATGATCGCCGTGCTGCTCGAAGCTGCCGACCGGTAGTACGGCGATCTTGGCGCCGCGCCGGCGTTCGTCCGCGGAGGTAGCGGCCGTGATCAGTGCGTCCATGGGCTCAGCCTCTCTCATCAGGTCATCAGCGGTCGAGAGGGGTCCCGCTGCTCATCAGGGTCAAGCGGCTGGTGAACGTGGCTACTTCGGGCACGGCGCTCCATCGTTGGAGGGCCTTGCCCGCGGCGGAGAGCTCGGACATCGCACGCGCCGACTCGGTGTCGATGGCGATCGACAGCGCGCGGTCGGCTGCAGCGGCCGCTTGCTCGGGTTCACCGGACACGGCGTAGGCCCGCGCCAGCCGGGAGAGATAGACGCCCTGGTCGTTGCGGTAGACCGGCGGCAGAACCCGGAGCTCCGCCTCGAACATGCCCACGGCCGTGTGTGGGTCGCCCAGCTCGATCAGGCAGTTCGCACGCTGCATCTCGATGTAAGTCGGCGTGCAGTACGCGAGATCAAGAGCGTCGTCGGCGTGTGAATCGTCCGGCGCGGCGGCGACCTCGTGAGCCTCGTCGAACTTCGCCTGTGCGAAGCGCGGGTTGCCCATCATCGCGTGGCCCTGCGCCTCCTGCTGCGCCGCCAGCGCCCGGATCCGGTGCGTGGCTCCGACCGACCGTTGAGCGGCGCGGGCGAGACTGACGGCCTTCTGGGCGTTGCGCTGTGCGGTGGCCTGGTTGCTCTTCCGGAAGAGCACGTAGGCGGCCATGACGTCGTCGCCGGCCTCCTGTGCCCACTCCATCGCGCGGTCCGACCAGTACAGGGCCTGCTCGAAGTGCCCGAGGTCCTGGTTCAGCCAGCCCAGGAACTCGGCGGTGCGGGCACCGATGGTGAGGAGTTCGTCGCGGGCGCTACCTCCGCTCTCCTGCTGGAGACGGTCGAGCAGCTGGACGTGCCGTGTCACCGCGTCGAGAGCGTGGTGGGAACCGAGAAGGTTTGCGGCCTTGTAGTGGCCAGGCATCGCACCGCGCAGATGGCTGACGAAGAGCTCGGGGTCGATCGGAGCATTGAGGCTCCGTCTGTCGGCAGACGGCTCGGGCAAGCAACGGCGAGGCCGCGGGATCGGCGCTTCCTGCTCCCACGGTCGGGAAGCCAGACCGAGCATGCTGCCGGGGAGACGTAGACCGTCCGCGATCCGCTCGATGAGGTCGATCTTTTCGATTCGGCGCTTCCCGGACATGACCTCGCCGACTCGGCTCGGTGTCATGTCACAGGCACGAGCGATGAGCGACGGGTAGATCCCGGCGGACTTGAGAAGTCGGAACACGGCGGGGAAGTCGCGTGCTAGACACGCAGCGATCATCTCCGGGTTGGACAACAGGCCCGCGGGAAGCCGGTCCGGTACACGTGCCTCGGCCACCATTGCCCCCGGCTGTCGATCCGTAGACGCTGCAAGCAAGTTGATTGCCTGTGAGTTTACCCACATTGGGTAATCAGCTTGGGTACGAAGTCCGCATTCCCTCCCGGCAACCTGGCGTCAAGGGCCGGAACGTCCAGGTTCGGGCCGCCCTTTGGCCATCGGGAGGCGTGCACGTGATCAGCTCGGGAGACTCCCGCGGCAGCTCCGAACCCTACGGTCCGGCCGTGGCGATACCCGCGTTCAAGGTCAAGCTCGCGCGGCACCGGAAGTCCGCCGCGGTAGCCAGAAGCCACCTGCGCGACTTCCTTGAGGACGTCCCGGGTGACGAGGCCTTCACGGGTGGCGGCCAGCTCGTGCTGAGCGAACTGGTGGCGAACGCGGTTGTGCATGCGCGGGTTTCGCCGGGGCGCGAGATCGCTGTCCGGTTCGAGATGGTGTGCGACCACCTGCGCATCGAGGTGCACGACGCGAGCAGCGAGAAACCGGCTATCCGGCGCGCCACCGGCTCCGGCGACATCTCGGGACGCGGGCTGAACCTGGTGGAAGCCCTGTCCCTGGAGTGGGGCCATTCGCCTCGGCTCGAAGGCATCGGAAAGATCGTTTGGGCCCTGATGGGCCCGGAAGGCGGTGTGGAATGAGCAGGAGGGCGTCCGGGGCGGTGTCGCGGTGCTTCTACTGCGGTGCGGGGCTGAGCAAGGCGCTGACCCGGTCCATCGTGGTGAACGGTCAGACGGTCGGCGTCCACAGGTGGCACCCGCGGCGCTCGGGGGAGGTGTCGGGTAAGTGATGCCGCTCGATGAGCACGGTGGGTCGGAGGCTGAGGCGGCCTCCCCGTATCCCTTCCCGGTGATCGCGGAAGTCCGCGGCGTCGCGGCGCCCGCGTACTTCAGCAGGCTGCCGGACGCGATGGCCGCGCTGCTGAAGACGCTCGACGCGCTTCCGCTCAGCCCGGACCAGCACGGCTACTTTGCCGAGCTGTTCGGGCCGTCGGAGACGCAGTCGGTCGGGCGCCGGCTCGCGACGCACGGCGAGGTGCGGGCCCTGGCCTTCCTCGACCTGACCCCGACCGTGGTCCGCCTGTACTCCGTCGGCCCCGGGACGTCCCGGTGATCCGGCACCTGCGGGCCTGGTGGGACCGGGTCTCGACCCGGTGGCTGCTGTACGGCCAGTTCTCCTGGCCGGCGCGGGCCGTCTCATCGAGCCGGCGGGCTGCGCACCGTGACGCGGTGGCGTGGTTCGCGGAGCCCGGGTTCGCCGAGGAGCAACGGTTGCTGCTCATGCGGCAGATCTGGCGGGAGAAGACCGGCGATGACGATCCGCTGCTCGACTTGACCGAGGCGGAGCTGTTCCGACGGATCTTCGCCTGCGAGGAGCCGAACTGGGACTGCACCTGACCTGATCAGGGACAACTGAAGACGTGCCGGACCACCCCGGAACCTTGGCGGGAGAGGGGTGGTCCGGTGGGTCGGAACCCGATGCCGATGGTATCGGGCTCCTCGGCATGTCTGTGCACGGATGGCCGGTTCGGTTCTTGACCAGGGGAGTTGAAGAACAGTTGGACGGGGACGACGACTTCGGTGCGGAGTTGGCGGCTAGCCTCGACCCGGACTCGTGGGTGTGGCTGCCGGGAGTGGACTACGCCGCGGGCTGGCGGGTCGCGAGACGGATGGCGGACGAGCTGAACTCCCTGTTTGCCACGTGTGGTGTGGACCGCCTGCAACTGCGGGCGATCGCCGATACCGATGCGCATGGTGGTGCGTTGGTTCGCCTGGAGGGCGTGCTAGAGGGGCGGATGAGCCTGCGCTACATAGCGGCGCACGTGCGCGCTGAGTCGGTCTGACCAGGGCCAGGGATGGCCATAGGCTTGTCTGCTGCCTTCTGCCTAAATCCGTCGGGCAGGTCGGATACGGTTGGTAGTCAGTTCGACGCCATCAGTTCACGGGGAGGGTCCATGGCGGCGGAAGGTTTCAAGGTCGACCTGGAGGCGCTGAAAACGGCCTCGTCGGGGATCGCCGACACGATGGTGAAGCTGAAGGTCAAGAAGGTCAGCGACCTCGACTCGAAGAAGGGCGACATCGGACACGGCCACCTGGCTGATGTCCTTGAGCACTTCTGCACCCGGTGGGAGATCGGTGTGGAGAACCTCGCAAAGGATGCGCAGGCCGTCTCAAAGCGGCTGGACGCATCGGTGAAGGCGTACCAGTCGATCGAAGGCGCGATCGTGGACGGCATGCTCGGGACTAGCAGCGGCGAGGATCCGGGGGCGAAGTAGTGGCAAAGGAACTGGGCCAGACGTCAGACCCCCACGAGCTCATTCCGGGGAACCCGGACGCGATTGATTCGACCTGCGCCTGGCTCACGGGCTACGGCGATACTCTCCACTCGGCCGGAATGGGCCTGAAGCGGATCGACACCGTTGAGGGGTGGTCGGGGCCGGCTGGTGAAGCATTCCGGAAGGCGTTCAAGGGGACACCTGGGAAATGGCTGGAGGCCGGTGACTGTTTCCATGCCGCTGCCAACGCACTGACTTCCTACCAGCATGCCCTGACTTGGGCCCAGGGGCAGGCGGCGGACGCGATCAAGCAGTGGGATGAGGCTCAGGCGGCGACAAGCACGGCTAAGGTCGAGCATGAGGAAGCCGAGAAGAACGCCGGCCACCCGGTGCAGTTCAACGACCCCGGCGACAGCAAGCGGGACGCCGCGCGACATACACTCGACAATGCGCGCAGCCAGCTCAAGACCGCTGGTGACAACGCGGCCAACAAGATTGCCAAGGCTCGCGACAAGGCGCCGGAGGAACCGGACTGGCTGGACGATGTCGGAGACTTCCTGTCCGACGCCGGCGACTTCCTGATGGACGTGGGCAAGACTGCCGCTGAAGACCTGGCTTCTGTTGGCAATGCCATGATCCACGATCCGGGGGCGACGCTTGAGGTCGCGGGGGGTCTAGGACTCGCGTTACTCGGCGCTGGCGGCGAAGTGGTGGGCACAGCTCTCGATGCCACGGGTGTGGGTGCGGTGATCGGCGTTCCGGCCAATGTGGTTTCCGCAAGTGCCATTGTCGGAGGGCTCTCTCTCGCCGGCGCCGGCATGGAACAGATCATGCAGGACGCGTCTGGGCCCGACCGGGTCAATATGCAAAGCAATGGCGGTGGCGGTGGCGGAGGGGGCATATGGAGCTCGACGCCGCCCGGGGAGACACCGCCCTCCGGGGCCGCTGATCCAGCGGCAAAGCCTACCGGGCGCGTCACCAATATTCCGAAGAATGCTGACGCCACGACACAGCGGTCCCTCGGCCGGGAGAACGAGTCGGCCGAGATCCTGGCACGGAACGGCTACAAGGTCGAACAGAATCCGAACGTCCCCGGTGCCAAGAATCCGGACTATCGTGTCGAGGGCGAAATCATGGACTGCATGTCACCCACGTCTGATAAACCCATCAATGTCACGACGGAAATGCAAAAGAAGGTCAACAAGGGCCAGGCCGACCGTATCGTCCTGAACATGCAGGACAGTCCCCTATCTCAAGCTGACATTCTGCAAGCACTGAAGGACAAGCCGGTCAATGGCCTCAGGGAGGTTAAGGTGATCGACCAGGCCGGCAACGTGGTTCACCTTTACCCCTGACCAGTAGAAGGACGAACATGGCTCTCTCTTACAGCCTCGAACTGGCGACCCCACTCTCCGTGAACGAGGTCGCCCAAAAGCTCAATGAGGTCGGCCAGTCGCTGCGACTGCTCGGCCCGACAATCGCCACCGCGGCGCTCGTCGGTGACGGCGTCGAAACGGCATATGGCACCTTGGTCTATGTCACCCCGATGACGCCGCTGCCCTGGGGCACCCCGCAAATTGGTGAGCACACCTTCTTGCCCACCATCATGGTGTCCTTCGACCTTGGGAAGGAAGGCGACATCATCGGCCAGCAGGACGACATGACACGTTTCGCTGTTGAGTTGCTCGCCCAGATCCCCGGCGACGCAGTCCTGCACTACGAATCGGAGGCCGTCTGGCTCGTGCGCCTGAACGGCGAACTGAGCTTGAGTGAGCACGGTGATATCTGGCCGCCGAACCGCCTCTCGGGTATTTCGGGGCCGTATCGCCGAAAGAACTACGAGTACTCTGTTCAGGACTGAGCGCCCGTTGTGCCCTGGGAGGGGGGCTTGTCGACCCTTTTTCCTCCTGAATAAGGCCCCCCGACACGGCTGATCTGGACACCGGGCTCCAGGGCGGTGGAGCGGTTTTGGCCGGTGTCCTGCCTGGTTTGGGGTCGAGCATGATCGGGGGGCCGTAAGCTGCTGCGACTCGGTCAGGGCTTTTGGGCCTGACCGCAGTTTGGCCGAGTGGCCCCCCGTTCTTGCTCGACGCGGGTCCCGGGCCAGGGAGGTGGGTAAAACCGTGGAGCCGCCCGGCATCAGCCATGGCGCGGCAGCCGGCGGACCGAGAGGCCGGTTTGTGCGGGTGGGCCAGGCGCCCGGCCCGGAACGGCCGCAAGGCCGCATGCCCGGCCGGGGCGGCTGGGGCCGCCCCGGCGGCGCGAATGCGCCGCCGCTTGAGTAAGTAGAGAAGGTATGCGACAGCCCCCGCGCCCGGTGTGGACGTGGGGGCTGGGTCGTGTTCGGGGCGGGTGACTAGCGGGTGGCCGTCGCGGTCCGGGGCTCGATGTCGTAGGTGAGCGCGGCGGTTTCGGCGCCGAGCCGGGTCTCTTCGAGGATGAGGGGTCGCCCGGTCGCCCGGTCGTAGGTGATGCGGTGGGCGACCAGGAGGACCGCGGCTTCCGAGAGGCGCAGGGCTTCGCGCTCGTCGGGTTGAGGGATGCGGGCGCTCACTCGCTCGTGCCAGGCGATGTCGTGTCCGGCACCGGTGAGCAGCGTGTAGGCCTCGGCCGGGGTGACGTCGGGGTGCTGGGCGAGTGGCGTGGCCTCGATGTGTTCCATCGGGAGCAGGAGGCGGTGAAGGGCGCGGCCGTCGCCGGTGGGGTCGGTGATGAGGCGGTCGCAGCCGAGCATCAGTTCGTCCTGGTCCATCTCCAGCAGCGGCGCGGTGATGGCGTCGGTGCGGGTCCGGTAGACGGTGGGCTCTTCGCCCTGCCGGAACCACGCGTCGATGGGGGTCTCGTACGCGTCGGCCTGGCAGGTGACGGTGCGTTCCAGGGAGCCGCTGGGTCCGTGGACGGCCGTACGGACGAAGGTGCCGCGGCCCTGCTTCACGTCCAGCTGGCCTTCGCTGCGGAGGGCGGCGACAGCAAGCCTGACGGTTGGTCGGGAGACGCCGTACTTCTGGGCGAGGTCGGTTTCCGTGGGCAGCTGCGTGCCGGGCGGCCACTCGCCGGCGGCGATGGACTGTCGCATCGCCGCCGCCACCTGCTTGTGCAGTGCCTCGTTCCGGATGATCGCCATAGTGTTGACCCCTTGTGCGGGCGCCGGGGGAGGGGGCCCGCCTCGTGTCGCGTGGTTGTCGAGAGTTCGTCTGTGGTCGTTTGCCCAGCTCGGGCCGCGTGTCTAGGTCAGTCGTCAGTCGGTAGCCGTTAAACGTAAGCATGAATCGCTTGCGCCGGGGCGTCAAGGAAGGGCATCATCTCGGGACCAAAGGTAAGTACGTTTGACGACTGACGTCAGATGGCCTTTGGTGCCAGAGGAGTGTGCGCTCATGCAGTCCATTCCCGTTGACGGAACCCGGCTCGGCACGATGACCTGCATCGTTGCCCCCGAAGCCCGGATCGCGAACCGCGACACCGGGGAGGTGCGCAAGGACCGGGAGGGCCAGACCGTCTACACGGTCGGGGTCGCGGTCCGCCAGGACGGCCGGCGGGCCTCGATCATCGAGATCAGCGTGTCCGGCGAACCGGTCGGAGTCGTGGAGGGCGTGCGGGTGCGCGTCACCGGCCTGACCGCCTTCTCGTGGGCGATGGGGGACCGGCACGGCCTGTCCTTCCGCGCCGACGCCATCACCCCCGTTCCGGCGGTGGCCCCGGCGGCCTCCCGCAAGGGCGGCGACGCCTGATGAGCAGCGCGACGCGCGTGAAGCTGCGCGGCATGCTGCGCGAACTCGGGGACCTGGCCAAAGAGGTCGACCCGTTCGGCCGGGACGACGAAGGCGCCCCGCTGTTCGACCACATCGCCACCATCGCGACCAGGGCCGCCGGTCAGGCCCGCGACCTGGAGACCGAGGTTCACAACACGGCCATGGAGAACGGGGGCGGCGGTGATCGTTCTCCAGCTTCTCTGGGTGGTGCTGCTGGCTGCGGTGCTGATCCTGCTCGCCACGGCTCCGGGCCTCCGGCGCAACTACCCCTACGTCTGGTGGTGCCTGCTCGGCTACCCGGTCGCGGTCGTCCGGGTCCGGGTGACGTGGCGGCGGCTGACCGTGAACCTCGGCCTCGCGGTGGCCAGGCGTCCCGGGCGAGCGCTGCTCGGAGACATGGTGGTGCGCGGTGATCCGCTGCGGCCGGTCCCGCCCCGGCTGGGCATCCCGAAGCTGAGGCGCGGCGGCCTGGACGTCGCGGTGCGGCTGCACCCGGGGCAGGTGCCGGAGCACTTCATCTCGGCCGTGGAAGCGCTCACGCACGCCTGGCGGGTCCATGCGGTTCGAGTGGCTTCGGACGAGCGCGGGTTCGTGACCCTGTCCGCGCTCGCCTGGGACCCGCTCCGGGCACCGGTCGTGCCGTACCAGCTGAAGCAGCGCGTGTTGCGGGCGGTGGTCGGCCTGCTGGAGGACGGCCGCGCCTGGGCGATCGACTTCCGGCGCGCCCCGCACTGGCTGATCGTCGGCGCGACCCGCTCCGGCAAGTCGACCCTGATCGCCTCATTGGTGAAGGAACTCGCCCCGCAACGGGTCGCCCTGTTCGGCATCGACCTCAAGGGCGGCATGGAGCTGTCGCTGTTCGAAGACCGGCTGTCGGCTCTCGCCTCCACCCGGGCGCAAGCCGCCAACCTGCTCGCGGAACTGGTCGCGGAGACCGAAGCGCGCATGGAACTCTGCCGCTCGGTCGGCGCCCGCTCGGTCTGGGACCTGCCCGCCAAGCTCCGCAAGATGCCCGTCGTCCTGATCGTGGACGAGGTCGCGGAGCTGTACCTGGTCGCGACCAGGGACGACAAGGCCGAAGTCGGGGAGATCTCCACCAACCTGCTCCGGCTCGCCCAGCTCGGCGCGGCCCTCGGCGTTCACCTGGTCATCGCCGGACAGCGGGTCGGCTCCGACCTCGGCCCCGGTGTCACCGCCCTCCGAGCCCAGTTGGCCGGCCGCATCTGCCACCGGGTGAGCGACCCCGCGACGGCGGAGATGGCGCTCGGGGACCTCAACAGGGACGCCCTCGAAGCCGCCCAACGGATCACCCTCGCCGAACAGGGCGTCGCCATCACCGCCGACACCGACGGCAGGTGGACGAGGGCCCGCTCCATCCACGTCACCCCCGACCAGGCCCGCCGAACCGCCAGGAAGCACGCCCGGCTCGCGCCCACCTGGCCCGGCCTCCACCAGACGGACGAACCGAGTGAAGGGGTCTACGTCTGATGGACATGACCGCGGTGCTGATCGCCTTCCTCGCCGTCGTCACCTATCTCCTGGTCCGCTCCGGCGAACTGCGCACCTGGCACATCGTCCTGGTCGGCCTCCTCGGCATCTACCTCGACCGCATCGGCTGGACCGACCCCGTCGTCCACGCCGTCACGTGGATCCTCCAAGGCCTCACCCACACCGCCTGAAAGACGTGATCACCGTGCCACCCCACCCAACCCCCACCGGCGGCCTGATCCCCGACCGCCGGACCGGTTCCACCCGTCCCATCGCTGCCCCCGGCCGAGCCGCCACACCCGTGGCCCGGCCGGGGCCCGGCAACCCCTGGCCCTGGAGACACCCACCATGACCCGCACCAACCCGCACAACGACCCCGCCGCACGCCGCGCCCTCCTCGACCGGGAAGCGCGGTTGCGCCAACTACCCATCATCGACCGCGATTTGGTTCGTCTCGGCGAGATGCCGGACGTCCGTCGCTGGCTGGAACAGATCCGCGCCACCGGTGGCTGCGCCGAACCCGTCTACCTCGCTGGGCACACCACCACCCTCGACTCCGCCACCGGCGAAGTCCTGCGTCACTTCACCACTGCCACCGAGCCCGGCGGCCGGCTCGCGGTCCGCTGCCGCAACCGCAGGGCCACCCGCTGCGCGCCCTGCTCGCGTGAGCACAGCGGAGACACCTTCCACCTCGTTCGCTCCGGCCTCGTCGGCGGAAAGGGCATCCCCGAGACGGTCCGGAGGCACCCGCGGCTGTTCATCACTCTGACCGCCCCCTCCTTCGGACCGGTCCATCGCGGCGGCGACTGCCACCCGGCCCGGCGCCGCCGCTGCGAACACGGTGGCCGGCATGGCTGCGGCCGAGCCCACCCGGAGACGGACCCGCTCATCGGCCAGCCGCTCTGCGCCGACTGCTACGACTACCCGGGCCACATCCTGTGGAACGCCATGGCTCCGGCGCTGTGGAAGGCCTTCCGCGACAACCTCTACAACCACCTCGCCGCCCGGGTGGGCGTCGGCAGGTCGGAGGTGCGCACCTTGGTTCGGGTATCCGCTGCCAAGGTCGCTGAGTACCAGAAGCGCGGCGCCGTCCACTTCCACGCCGTCGTCAGACTCGACGGACCCGATGGGGCCACCAGCCCACCTCCGCTGTGGGCCACGGGCGCCCTTCTCCTGGAGACCGTCCACTCGGCGGCTGCCGCTGTGGCACTGCCGGGTCCCGACTCGGATGCCTACAGCGGCGGGCGGCTCAGCTTCGGCACCCAGCTCGACGCGCACCCCCTCACCAACGGGGACGGCGGACGACTCACCGACGACGCCGTGGCCGCTTACGTAGCCAAGTACACGAGCAAGAGTGTGGAAGCTGCCGGTGCGGTCGACCGGCGCATCGAGTCCATCGCCGATATACGGGCCCTGCGAGTCAGCCGGCACGTTCGGGCGCTCATCGCCACCGCCTGGCGCCTCGGGGGGCTGCCAGAACTCCAGCACATGCGGCTCCAGGCCTGGGCTCACATGCTCGGGTACCGAGGACATTGCCTCACCAAGACCCGGGCCTACTCCACTACATATGGGCAGCTCCGGGCGGCCCGTGCCGAACACGCTCGCGGTCTGTACGCCGACTGGGACAGCGAGACCGTGGCCGAAGGCGCCTGGCGCTTCGTCGGGACCGGCCATTCCCCGGCCGAAGCACTCATCGCGGCCGGCATCGCCGAAGACCTCGCCACCAACCGGGAAGTCGCCCGCGAAGAGGCGGGCACGGTGGATCGGGACAGGGGGAGAGCGTGACAGCCCAGCGCGCTGATCTCCGACCGACGGCCGAGCCTCGGACGGCAGGATCGGTCCCGCGGCGGCAGACGGTGCCCCGGGCCCTGACCATCGAGAGCGAGATCGTCATCGTGGACGATGAGGGCCACGAAGAGCCGTACGACCGGACAAAGCACTGAGCGAATGGAAGCCCCCGGCCTCGATGACCGGGGGCTTCCGCATGGTCGCCGCTCGTCAGAGCTTGCTGGCGAAGTCGTCTTCCTTGACGATCAGCCGGTCGCGGTAGTCCTTGGGGATCATGAGCCGCAGCTTGATCGCGGGAGCACGCTGACCCTTGACCTTGGTGCGGGTGACTTCACAGCGGATTCCCACCCTCAGGAGGTCCGCGGCCATGGCCTCGGTGCCGCCCTCCTCCCACTGCTGCCGGAACGTCTTCCCGTTGGCCACGTTCACCCACCGGTCCTCGGTGGTCTCGGGATCGATCTCGCCGAGTTCAGTGATCAGCTTGTCCAGCGTCTCCTCCGCCTGCTCACGCGTGAAGCGGGTCTTGGCGTACCGGCCGCCGGGCTCCAGCTCCTTCATGTAGTAGGAGACGGACTCCTCAAGCTGCGCCACCTGGGCGCGTGCCTCTGCACCCCGGGCGTACTCGCGCACCTGCACGGGCTCATCGCCGAGGACCGACAGCACGTCGAGGACGAGCTTGGCGTTGATCACGTCGGGGTTGGGAGCGCCCAAGCCTCCGCCCTTGCAGCCCTGGCACCGCAGGTACTCGTACATCCGATCCTTGACGCGGTTCCGCTGCTCCAGCATGTTCGTCCCGCAGTCGACACAGAAGAAGACCCCGAGGAACGTCGTGGCACCACCGGGCCTGCGCTGCGGCTGGTTCTTGCTGCGCTTGTCGAGATCCGCCTGGAGCTCGTCGAACTCCTCGTCGGCGAAGACAGCCTCCGCGACCTTGATGGGCTTCCCGGCCTTGTCCAGGACGAGCTTGGACCGGCGGGCGCCGCCCTTCTTCTCCTCTTCCACCCGGTAGCCCATCAAGGCGGGGTTGCGGAGCTGGCGCAGGAGGGTCGTAGCCGTGAGGCCGTCGCTGACGAGGCTCGCGCGCTTCAACAGCCTCACCATGCGGGTAGCGGAGACGCCTCGACGGGCCATGCGTCGGCACCAGTGCAGGGCTATGTGCGCGTCGGCCTCGATGACAAGGACGACATTCCCGTTCTCGTCCTCGGCGGTGGTGTATCCGAAGGCCGGCTTGCCGACAAGCCAGGCGGACTGGGTCTTCGCGTAGTCCCAGAGGCTCGCGACGCGTGTGCTCGTGTTGGTGGCCTCGATCTCCGCGATGCCGCCGATCAGCGTCACCAGGATCTTGCCGACGACGGTGGTCAGATCGATCGAGTCGTGCTTGGAGACCAGGTTCTTCCCGTACTTCAACGCCCAGTCGATCATCGTGTGCAGGTCGGACAGCCGACGGATGAACCGGTCGAGCTTCCAGAACAGCAGCACGTCGAACTCCGGCGCCCGGTTGTTGAGCCAGTCGCCCAGCTGCTTCCGCTTCCACGGGGGCACCTTCGTGGCCGATACGTTCAGGTCGCTGGCGACGCCGACCACGCGGCAGCCCCGGTTCAGGGCCTCGCGGCGGAGGTCGAGCTCCTGGCGGACGGGGGAGGTGGTGTCTTCCGTCAGTACGGACAGCCGGACCGAGAGCAGCGCCCGTGGCGCGTCCGTCGGAAGGGTGGCCTCTGCTTTCTTCAGCTGCTCCAACAACGCCAGATCCGCGGCGGTCCATTCGGCCTCGACCGTGTACGCCTTCTGCTGCGTGGCACGTGCCGTTCGGGTGCGCTTCGCCATGTCGGTGACCCCCTCGCCAGTTTTGGGACTGCCTCCATTTAGCCGCAGATGGACACCCACATCCAGATCGGCCCCACCGGCAAGAAGATGCTGCCGCTGACGGTCGTCAACAAGTAGCCGTCGGTCGGCGGCGGCGACGTCGGCGAGTGACGGTCCCCACACCCCGGGCCCCCGGTCGGAACCTTCCGGCCGGGGGCCTCCGGTTCGCGGCTGACCACCGGCTGACCAGGCGCTGACCAGGGGCGGAGCGAGCGGGCCGGCGGGGCGCGTACCCTTTGAGGTGACAGAGTCCGGACAGTGGCGGGAACACGTCACGCCGGACGGGGACAACTGACTAAGGACTGAGCGACCCTGGCACGCCGTACGCCCGACGGTCCGCCGCCCGCGCCGACGGTGCAGCGGATCCGTCTCCGCTACACCAAGCGCGGCCGGCTCCGCTTCACCAGCCACCGCGACTTCCAGCGCGCCTTCGAGCGCGCCCTGCGCCGGTCCGCCGTTCCGATGGCCTACTCGGCCGGCTTCACCCCGCACCCGAAGGTCTCCTACGCCAACGCCGCCCCCACCGGGGTGGCGAGCGAGGCAGAGTACCTGGAGATCGGCCTGGCCGCCGTCCGCGACCCCGAGCAGCTTCGGGCGCAGCTGGACGAGTCGCTGCCGGCAGGCTTGGACGTGATCGACGCGGTCGAGGTGCGGACGCCGAACTTCGTGGAGCGCCTGGAGGCCTCCGAGTGGCTCGTCCGGCTCGACGGCGTCGAGCCGCAGCAGGCGGCCGACGCGGCGTCGCGCTTCCTCGCCGAGGAGCGGGTCGAGGTCGAACGCCTCACCAAGAACGGCGTGCGGGTCTTCGACGCGCGCGGTGCGGTGGCGGCGCTCGACGTCCTCCCGCCCCAGGTCGACGGCGGTGCGGACACGGCGACCGGAACCGACCGCGATGTTCGGACCGGCCGTCCCTGTGCGATACTGCGCCTGGTAGTACGACACGCCACACCCGCCGTACGACCCGACGACGTATTGTCCGGTCTCCGTGCGACGGCCGACCTGGCGCCGCCGGTCCCCGCAGAGGTGACCAGGCTGGCGCAGGGGCCGCTCGACGAGGGGACCGGCACGGTGACCGACCCGCTGGCGCTCGACCGCGCCGCGGCCCAGGCCGGCTCGGAGCCGGGCGCCGGGCCGCGCGCTACCGCGCCCGCCTAGCGGGCGGAGGCCGGGTCCAGTGCCTCACTGGGCCCGACGGTCCTCCAGGGTTCCCGCGGCTCCCCAGGGGAGCGAGCGTCGTCGCAGCACAGGCCTGCCACCCGGGGCCTGCCGGCAAGAAGGCCGGCGGGCCCGGGGCCCGGTCCGGGAGCCACCCGGGGTTGGGGGACGGCGCAGCTTGGGAAAACCTCAGAAGACTGGTCAGACCAGAAGACTTTCGACACCCCGCCGAGCGCGGGGCGCCGAGCGAGACTACGAGCCCCTGTGCGGCCTCGCGTCCGCACGGCGGCACCGTGAATGGGTCCGGCCCGAGCATCGTCGCGATGCCGGCCGCCCACCGGTGCCGCGCCGTGCCCGGATGCGGAGCCCGGGGGCCTGACGGGAGATCCACCCGCATGCTCGATAACACCGATCCGCAGCAGACTGCGGCCACGGAACACGACGAAACCGCCGCGACCGGCAGCGAGGGCGCGTCCGCCGCGCCGCCGCGCCGCCGTCGCCGCGCGGTCTCCCGCCCGGCGGGCACCCCGCAGGGTGCGGCCGCCGAGGCGGCCGAGACCGTCCTGCCGGCCGAGACGCCCGCGGCCGAGGCCGCTCCGGCGCCGGCCGCCGAGCCGGTCGCCGAGAAGCCCGCCCGGGCCCGTCGGACCCGCAAGCGGGCCGAGGCCCCGGCCGGGACGCCGGAGGCGACCCCGGCCGCGGTCACCGCGCCGGAGGCCGACCAGGCCCCCGCGGCCGAGGCCGCCGCCGAGACGCCGGCCGAGCCGGTCGCCGAGAAGCCCGCCCGGGCCCGCCGGACCCGCAAGCGCGCCGAGGCCCCGGCCGGTGCGCCCGCCGCCGAGGCGCCCGCTGCCGAAGCCCCCACCGCACCGGCCCCGGCCGTCGAGACCCCGGCCCCCGCCGCCGCCGAGCCGGCGGCCGAGGAGGCCCCCGCCGCTCCGGCTCGCCGCCCCCGCCGCCGTCGCGTGGTCGAGGCCGCGCCGGTCGTCGAGGCCCCGGTCGAGGAGCCGGCCGCCGAGCAGCCGCAGGCCGAGGAGCCCGCTGTCGAGGAGCCGGAGGAGGAGGCCGCCGAGGCTGCCGCTCCGGTGGCCGAGCCCGCCCCCGCTCCGGCCGCCGAGGCCGAGCCGCACCACCGGGTGCGCCGTCGCGCCGTGCGCCCGGCCACCGCGGTCTTCCAGGCCCCGGTCTTCCAGGAGCCGGCCCCCTACGTCGCGCCGACCGCGCCGCAGCAGCCCGCCGCCGCCCCGGCGCCGGTCGAGGCTCCGGCTCCGGCCCCGGTCGAGGCCGAGGCCGGGCACGAGGAGGACGAGTACGAGTACAGCGGTGTCGGCCGCCGCCGCCGGGTCCGCACCCGGGTCGAGCCGGGCCGCCGCAAGGCTGCCGCCGCCAAGCAGGCTGCCGAGAAGCCCGCCGCCAAGCCCGCCGCCGCCGCCAAGCCGGTCGCCGAGGCGCCGGTCGCCGCCGCTCCGGTCGAGGCCCCGGCCGTCGAGGCCCCCGCCGCCGGTCCGGAGACCGAGGGCGACTGGGAGGACGACGGCCGTCCGTCGCGCCGTCGTCGCCGGGGCGGCCGTCGCCGCCGCCGTGGCGAGGCCGAGGACTTCGAGGCCGCCGAGGCCGAGCAGCCCGTCGCCGAGGAGCCGGCCGAGGCCGACGACGAGGAGGGCGAGGAGGACGACGAGCTGGCCGCGGGCCTGTCCTCGTCCCGTCGCCGCCGTCGCCGCCGCCGTCGCAGCGGTGAGGCCGGCGCCGTCGAGGCCGCCGAGACCACCGAGGACGGCGTCCGCACCGTCGTGAAGGTGCGCGAGCCGCGCCGCCGCTCCACCGAGCCGTCGTTCGACCCGGACGAGGTGCAGTCCATCAAGGGTTCGACCCGTCTGGAGGCGAAGAAGCAGCGCCGCCGCGAGGGCCGCGAGCTGGGCCGCCGCCGGGTGCCGATCATCACCGAGGCCGAGTTCCTGGCCCGCCGCGAGTCGGTCGAGCGCGTCATGGTGGTGCGCCAGAACGGCCAGCGCACCCAGATCGGCGTCCTGGAGGACGGCGTGCTCGTCGAGCACTACGTCAACAAGGAGCAGGCCACCTCGTACGTCGGCAACGTCTACCTGGGCAAGGTCCAGAACGTGCTGCCGTCGATGGAGGCCGCCTTCGTCGACATCGGCAAGGGCCGCAACGCGGTGCTGTACGCCGGTGAGGTCAACTTCGGTGCGCTGGGCCACGGCGGCCCGCGCCGGATCGAGTCCGTGCTGAAGTCCGGCCAGTCCGTGCTGGTGCAGGTCTCCAAGGACCCGATCGGCCACAAGGGCGCCCGCCTGACCAGCCAGATCTCGCTGCCCGGCCGCTACCTGGTGTACGTGCCCGAGGGCTCGATGACCGGCATCTCGCGCAAGCTGCCGGAGAACGAGCGCGCCCGCCTGAAGCAGATCCTCAAGAAGATCGTCCCGGACGACGCGGGCGTCATCGTGCGCACCGCCGCCGAGGGCGCCTCCGAGGAGGAGCTGACCCGCGACGTCCAGCGCCTCCAGCAGCAGTGGGAGGACATCCAGAAGAAGGCCGCGACCGGCAACGCCCCGGCGCTGCTGTACGGCGAGCCGGACATGACCGTCCGGGTCGTCCGCGACATCTTCAACGAGGACTTCACCAAGGTCATCGTCTCCGGCGACGAGGCGTGGAAGACCATCCACGAGTACGTCTCCAACGTGGCCCCGGACCTCGCCGAGCGCCTCCAGCGGTGGACCTCCGAGGTGGACGTCTTCGCGACCTACCGGATCGACGAGCAGCTGATGAAGGCGCTGGACCGCAAGGTCTGGCTGCCCAGCGGCGGTTCGCTGGTGATCGACCGCACCGAGGCGATGGTCGTCATCGACGTCAACACCGGGAAGTTCGTCGGCCAGGGCGGCAACCTGGAGGAGACGGTCACCCGCAACAACATCGAGGCGGCCGAGGAGATCGTGCGCCAGCTGCGGCTGCGCGACCTCGGCGGCATCATCGTGATCGACTTCATCGACATGGTGCTGGAGTCCAACCGCGACCTGGTGCTGCGCCGTCTGCTGGAGTGCCTGGGCCGGGACCGGACCAAGCACCAGGTGGCCGAGGTCACCTCGCTGGGCCTGGTCCAGATGACCCGCAAGCGGGTCGGCCAGGGCCTGCTGGAGTCCTTCTCCGAGGCCTGCGTGCACTGCAACGGCCGCGGTGTGATCGTCCACATGGAGCAGCCGAGCGCCCACGTCCACGCCCCGTCCGCCCCGGCGGGCGAGGCCGGCAGCGGCAAGCGCCGTCGCCGGGGCAAGGGCGGCGCGGGCCACGAGGAGGCGCAGGTCGTCGAGGCCGTCGTGACCGAGTCGGTGGCCGAGATCGCCGAGCTGCCGGGCGAGCCGGTGCGCGAGGAGATCGAGGGCCAGCTGGCGCTTGAGGTCCCGGGCGCCGAGGCCGAGGTCGAGGCTCCGGCCGTCGTCGAGCCGGTCGTGGAGCAGGCCCCGCCGGCCGCTCCGGCGGGCCGTCCGCGCCGCCGCGCGGTGCGCAAGGCCACGGCTCCGGCGGGCTCGCCGGACACCGCCGAGATCGTGGTGCTGCAGGCGAAGGCCGAGGCGGCGCTGGAGGCGGCCCTGGAGGCCGCATCCCCGGCCGTGGCGGAAGCCGCCGCCGAGCCGGTCGTCGTCGCGCAGGCCACGGTCGTCGAGGCCCCGGCCGAGGAGGCCGTCGAGGCTCCCGCCGCCGAGGCACCGGTCGCGGAGGCCGCCACCGAGGAGGCCGCCACCGAGGAGGCCGCCGCCGAGGAGGCGCCGGCACCGAAGAAGCGGGCCGCCCGCAAGACCGCCGCGAAGAAGACCGCCGCCAAGAAGACGACCACGGCGGCCAAGAAGACCACCGCCCGCAAGACCGCGACCAAGCGGACGAGCGCGGCGGCCAAGAAGGCCGCGGCCGCCGAGGGTGATACGGCAGCCGAGTAGTGCCCACGCCCGGGGCGGGAGCGATCCCGCCCCGGGTCGTACGGGCCGGTTTGCCCCCCGGGCGGCCGGTCCGTATTCTTGACCATCGGCGTGTCTACGCCATGCTCCCGAGCACATCACCTTCCCGAGGTCGCCGCGTCCGCGCGGAGAGCCGGGGAGAGGCTCCTGTGTCCGTACCCAGGTGGCTGGCGTCGGGGGTTCCGACCGAGCAAGGAAAGCAGGTACCGCATGTACGCGATCGTTCGCGCAGGCGGCCGCCAGCACAAGGTCGCCGTCGGCGACGTGCTGGAGATCGACCGTATCGAGGCCAAGCCGGGTGACTCGGTCGAGCTCTCGACCATCCTCGTCGTCGACGGTGACGCCGTCACCTCCGACCCGTGGGTCCTGGCCGGCGTGAAGGCTCACGCCGAGGTGGTCGACCAGACCAAGGGTGACAAGATCGTCATCCTGCGTTACAAGAACAAGACCGGCTACCGCCGTCGTCAGGGCCACCGCCAGAAGCACACCGCGGTGCGCATCACCAGCATCGACTCGGTCAGCAAGTAAGGGGATAGCGAGATATGGCACACAAGAAGGGCGCAAGCTCTACCCGTAACGGCCGTGACTCGAACGCCCAGCGCCTCGGCGTGAAGCGCTTCGGCGGCCAGGTCGTCTCGGCCGGCGAGATCCTCGTCCGCCAGCGTGGCACCCACTTCCACCCGGGTGCGGGCGTCGGTCGCGGTGGCGACGACACCCTGTTCGCGCTGACCGCCGGTGCCGTGCAGTTCGGCAACCGTCGCGGCCGCAAGGTCGTCAACATCGTGGCCGTCGAGGCCTGAGTCCCAGCGGACTCCCGAGTCGTATGACTCACAGTGAAGGGTGGGCCGGAATTCTCCGGTCCACCCTTCACGCTTTACGCAGGTAGAAGCAGACTCTCGCGCACTGGAGGCACACCCATGACCACCTTCGTGGACCGCGTCGAACTTCACGTCGCCGCGGGTAACGGGGGCCACGGCTGCGCCTCCGTGCACCGCGAGAAGTTCAAGCCGCTCGGCGGCCCGGACGGCGGCAACGGCGGTGAGGGCGGCAGCGTCATCCTCACCGTGGACTCGCAGGTCACCACCCTGCTGGAGTACCACCACTCGCCCAAGCGCAAGGCCACCAACGGCAAGCCGGGCGCCGGCGGCAACCGCACCGGCGCCGACGGCCAGGACCTCGTCCTCCTCGTGCCGGACGGCACCGTGGTGCTGGACCGCAAGGGCGAGGTGCTCGCCGACCTGGTCGGGCACGGCACCAGCTTCATCGCCGCCCAGGGCGGCCGCGGCGGCCTCGGCAACGCCGCGCTGGCCTCGGCCCGCCGCAAGGCGCCCGGCTTCGCGCTGCTCGGCGAGCCCGGCGAGGCCCGTGACATCGTCATGGAGCTCAAGTCCGTCGCCGACGTGGCCCTGGTGGGCTACCCGAGCGCCGGCAAGTCCTCGCTGATCTCGGTGCTCTCCGCCGCCAAGCCGAAGATCGCGGACTACCCGTTCACCACCCTGATCCCCAACCTGGGCGTGGTCACCGCGGGCGAGACTGTCTACACCATCGCCGACGTGCCCGGCCTGATCCCGGGCGCCAGCCAGGGCCGCGGCCTGGGCCTGGAGTTCCTGCGGCACGTCGAGCGCTGCTCGGTGCTGGTGCACGTGCTGGACTGCGCCACCCTGGAGCCCGGCCGCGACCCGCTGACCGACCTGGAGACCATCGAGGCCGAGCTCGCCGAGTACGGCGGCCTGGAGGACCGTCCGCGCCTGGTCGCGCTCAACAAGGTGGACGTGCCGGACGGCCAGGACATCGCGGACCTGACCCGCGCCTCCCTGGAGGAGCGCGGCTACCGGGTGTTCGAGGTCTCCGCCGCCTCCCGCAAGGGCCTGCGCGAGCTGAGCTTCGCGGTGGCCGGGATCGTCGCCGAGGCGCGCGCCGCCAAGCCGGCCGAGGAGTCCACCCGGATCGTGCTGCGGCCCAAGGCCGTCGACGACGCGGGCTTCACCATCACCGAGGAGGACGGCGCCTACCGCATCCGCGGCGTCAAGCCGGAGCGCTGGGTCCGCCAGACCGACTTCTCCAACGACGAGGCCGTCGGCTACCTCGCCGACCGGCTGGCCCGCCTCGGTGTCGAGGACCAGCTGTGGAAGTCCGGGGCGCACGAGGGCGACACCGTCATCATCGGCCCGGACGAGAACGCCGTCGTCTTCGACTGGGAGCCGACCATGGCCGCCGGTGCCGAGATGCTCGGCCGCCGCGGTGAGGACCACCGCTTCGAGTCGCCCCGCCCGGCGGTCGACCGCCGCCGCGAGAAGCAGAAGGGCCGGGACGCGGCGGAGGCCGAGTTCCTCGCATTCGAGGCGCTGTCCAGCGGCCGCCAGGCCGCCATCGAGGGCGACGACGACGAGGACTGAGCCCGCTCGGACCGGCTGACGCGAACGGCCCCCGCCACCTGTCGAGGTGGCGGGGGCCGTTCCCGTGCTCAGGGCCGATGGTGCGTCACTTCGCCCAGGAGGCCTGGATCTTGTTGATGTCGGTCGCGTCCCCGTAGCCGACCAGCGCGGGGGTGGCACCCGCCGGGAAGCTGAAGATGTCGCAGCCCTTGAACTCGACGCCCTTCGTGGCACCCGAGAAGCTCGGGGTGCTGCACTTGGCGATCGGAGTGCCGGCGGAGTTGGCGAAGTTGGCCGGCTTGCCGTCCGTGGCGTAGAGCCGGAACTTGGAGTTCGGGGCGGCGAAGGTCAGCTTGGAGTCGCCGAGGTTCTTCATCGTCCAGCTGACGTAGAAGATCGAGCGGCCTTCCAGGCCGACGGTGGAGGCCTTGGCGTCCTGGAAGTCCTTGATGGAGCCCGGAACGATGCCGGTGACGTTGATCTCCAGCTTGGCGGCGGCCTTGAAGTCCTTGTCCGCGAAGTCCACGGTGGCCGGCTGGCCGAACTTCACCGCGGTGGGAGCCTGCGGCAGGCCCTGGCCGCCGCCGGCGCCGCCGCCGGTCGCGTCGGCCCCGCCGGTCGCGGCTCCGCCCGTGGCAGCACCGCCGGTGGCAGCACCGCCGGTGGCAGCGCCGCCCGTGGCAGCGCCGGCGGCACCGCCCGTCGGGGCGGCGGTCGAACCGCCGGTGGCGCCGCCGGTCGCGGCACCCCCGGTCGCGGCACCGCCGGTGGCGCCCGGAGCGCCCGAAGTCGGCGCCGGAGCGGCACCGGTGGAACCGCCCGACGGAGCGGCCGGGTCGGCGTTGTCCGGGCCACAGGCCGCGAGCGACAGCGCGGTGGCCGCCGCCAGGGCGGCGACGGTCAGCTTGGTGGTGTACGAACGCATGATGCGCTTTTCTCCCGGGCGCGCGACCGCGAACCGTTGCCGGCCTGCCCAGTGCGGCGCCGCCCTCTCGTGACAGCAAGGGTCGAAGACGAAATGGGTCCAGCGGGCAAGAAGCCGTCCCCCGATCTGGCTTTCGGTCAGGGACCATACCAGCCATCCGGATTGCCGGACCGGCTGTGGCAGGCCCGTGACCAGCCCGGGTCCAGCCGGTGAAACTCCCTGCGGGAGACCTGCGCGGATCGCGTAGATTTCGGGAGTGACGGCCGGGCCCGGGCCCGCCGTACCCGCACCACACCGGAAGGGCGTACAGCGAGATGAGCGAGGACTCTCTGCGGGAGGAGGTGCTGACCGCACGGCGGATCGTGGTCAAGGTCGGCTCCTCCTCACTCACCACGGCGGCCGGCGGCCTGGACGCCGACCGCGTCGACGCCCTGGTCGACGCGATCGCCAAGGTGCGCAGCCGCCCCGACGCCCCGGAGGTCGTGCTCGTCTCCTCCGGTGCCATCGCCGCCGGACTCGCCCCGCTCGGCCTGGACAAGCGACCCAAGGACCTGGCCCGCCAGCAGGCCGCCGCCAGCGTCGGCCAGGGACTGCTGGTCGCCCGGTACACCGCCTCCTTCGCCCGGTACGGCATCCGCGTCGGCCAGGTGCTGCTCACCGCCGAGGACGCCAGCCGCCGCGCCCACTACCGCAACGCCTACCGCACCCTGGACCAGCTGCTGGCGATGGGCGCGATGCCGATCGTCAACGAGAACGACACCGTCGCCACCGCCGAAATCAAGTTCGGTGACAACGACCGGCTCGCCGCGCTCGTCGCCCACCTCGTCCGGGCCGACCTGCTCGTCCTGCTCTCCGACGTGGACGGCCTCTACGACGGCGACCCCTCCCGCCCCGGCACCAGCCGGATCGCGCGGGTGAGCGGCCCGCACGACCTCGACGGCATCGAGATCGGCAGCGCGGGCAAGGCCGGGGTCGGCACCGGCGGCATGGTCACCAAGGTCGAGGCGGCCCGGATCGCCACCGGCGCGGGCATCCCGGTGGTGCTCACCGCGGCCAGCCAGGCCGCCGACGCGCTGGCCGGCCGACCCACCGGCACGCTCTTCCTGCGCACCGGCGCCCGCACCTCCGACCGGATGCTCTGGCTCGCCCACGCGAGCAGCCCGCGCGGCACCCTGCACCTGGACGCGGGCGCCGTCGAGGCGGTCGTCTCCGGCGGCGCCTCGCTGCTGCCCGCCGGGGTCACCAAGGTCGACGGGGACTTCGCCGCGGGTGATCCGGTGGACCTTCTTGCCGAAAACGGCCACATCGTGGCTCGCGGACTGGTCAACTTTGATGCGAGGGAGTTGCCCCGCCTGCTCGGCCGGTCCACCCGCGACCTGGCCCAGGAGTTCGGCGCCGCGTACGAGCGCGAGGTCGTCCACCGCGACGACCTGGTCGTTCTGCGCGGCTGACCGCTCGGCGGGCCGGCACCGGCCGCCGGCCGATCGGCGCAGTGCGGACGGCGGGCCGCTCCGTACCGGGAGCGGCCCGGCCACGGGCGAGGAGGGGCGCAGCCGTACCGGTCGGCCGAGAGGCCGACGGGGCGGTGGGGACGACACGAGATCGCCGAACAGGAGGCCGCCGGTGGAACGCAGGCGCGAGGCAGCGCTGACCGGAGGGACGGCGGGCCGGCGGCTGACCAGCATCGACGGCGGACGCGGGGACGGCCCCGCCGAGCCGACCGGTCGGCCGCCCCAGGGGCCCGCCGGGATGCGCAGGCTGCGGACCCAGCGCGCGGACGCCGCGGAGCCGCCCACCGTGCCCGAGCAGGCGCGGCTGTGGCACGTGGTGCTGAGCGTGTCCGGGGAGGCCACCCAGCTGTCCTCGCTGCGCGCCTCACTGGAGAGACTGGCGCACGACCACTCGTTCTTCCTGACCGCCCGCTACGCGGCCGACCACGCCGAGATCCGCTACTGGGAGCAGGCCCGGGACCTGCACGACGCGGCGGCGATCGCGCTGCGGCTCTGGGGCGAGCACAAGGTCACCGCGAACCTGCCGCCGTGGGAGATCGTCGGGCTGGAGGTGGTCGACCGGGCGACGTACCACAAGCGGGTGGCGGAGGGCTTCGGCGATCCGCCGCCGCACCTGGGCGGCGTGCACCCGTACTGACCGGACCGTCCCGGGCGGCCGCTGTTCGCCATGCGGAACGCGGGAGGCCCGGGCGGGCGCAGTCGCTACCCTTGGCGGCATGACCAGCGACCTCGCCACCGCCGACAGCCCCGTCCTCGCCGTAGCGCGCCGAGCCCGGGAGGCGGCCGCCGCGCTCGCTCCGCTGCCGCGCAGGGCGAAGGACGCCGCGCTGCTGGCGATCGCGGACGCGCTGGTGGCCCGCAGCGCGGAGATCGTCGCGGCCAACGCCGAGGACGTCGCCCGGGCCCGCGAGGCCGGAACGGCCGAGTCGGTGATCGACCGGCTGACCCTCACCGGGGAGCGGATCGCCGCGATCGCCTCTGACGTGCGCGACGTGGCCGGCCTGCCCGACCCGGTCGGCGAGGTCGTCCGCGGCTACACCCTGCCGAACGGCCTGGACGTGCGGCAGGTACGGGTGCCGCTCGGCGTGGTCGGCATCATCTACGAGGCCCGCCCGAACGTCACCGCCGACGCCGCCGCACTCTGCCTCAAGTCGGGCAACGCGGCGCTGCTGCGCGGCTCGGCCTCGGCCTACCGCTCCAACACCGCGCTCGTCGCCGTGGTGCGGGACGCCCTCGCCGCGGCCGGGCTGCCCGCCGACGCGGTCCAGCTGGTGCCGGGGGAGAGCCGCGACTCCGTGCAGGAGCTGATGCGCGCCCGCGGCCTCGTCGACGTGCTGATCCCGCGCGGCGGCGCCTCGCTCATCCGCACCGTGGTCGAGGGCTCGACCGTCCCGGTGATCGAGACCGGCACCGGCAACTGCCACGTGTACGTGGACGCCGACACCGACCTGGCGATGGCCGTCGGCATCCTGCTCAACTCCAAGGCGCAGCGGGTCAGCGTCTGCAACGCGGCCGAGACGCTGCTGGTCCACCAGGACGTCGCGGACGCCTTCCTGCCGCTCGCGCTGGCCGCCCTGGCCGAGGCCGGGGTGACCGTGCACGGCGACGAGGCGGTACTCAAGGCCGCCGAGGGCGGTCCGGCGACCGTGGTGCCCGCGACCGACGAGGACTGGGGCGCCGAGTACCTCTCGTACGACCTGGCCGCGGCCGTGGTGCCCTCGCTGGACGCCGCCGTCGCGCACATCCGCCGCTGGTCCTCCGGCCACACCGAGGCGATCGTCACCACCTCGCAGGCCGCCGCCCGGCGCTTCACCCAGCTGGTCGACTCGACCACGGTGGCCGTCAACGCCTCCACCCGTTTCACCGACGGCGGCGAGTTCGGCTTCGGCGCGGAGATCGGCATCTCCACCCAGAAGCTGCACGCCCGCGGCCCGATGGGCCTGCCCGAGCTGACCAGCACCAAGTACATCGTCACCGGTGACGGGCACGTGCGGGGCGAGGCGACGCAGACCGTCGGCGGGGACCCGAACGCCCGCTGAGCCGCGGCCCGCGAGCCGGCCGTCACACGTGTGACGGACCAACTGCCGGGAGCCACAGACAAAACGCCCGGCCGGTAATACGCTGAATCCGTGGCTGAGGATGTGGGGGGCTTGCCGTACCCCGACGGCGCCGACCACGGTGGTGCGGACGACGAGTTCGCCACCGTGGTCTTCGATGAGGCCTTCGTCCGGTCCGCCGCCGTGCACGAGCCGACTGCCAAGGAGCGGCAACTCGCCGCCGCCGAGGCCCGGTTCGAGCCGGACACCGCGGGCCCGGGCTGGGGCTACGACGTCTCGGCCGGGGAGGGGCTCCCGTTGGAGCTGCGCCCGTACCCGAGCGGACTCGACGAGGACCACCACTACCCGGACCCCTGGTCGGGACCGGGCCGGACGACCGACCGGCGCAGCCGGCGCCGGTGGCGGCGCGGCTACGACCCGGTGCGCGCCCGCGGCCGGTACGTGGCCCAGCAGCGCTGGCACCGGCCGGTGGCCTGGGTGCTCGCCGTGATCATGGGCGTGAGCCTGGTGGCGGTCGCGGTCGCGGCGATCTACCAGGGCGTGGGCGGTTCCTCGGACACGCCCCGCAGACCGGAGTCGGGCAGCAGCAGCGCCGGGGTGGACCCGCGCCCCGCGCCCGCCGAGCCGTCGTTGGTGGTCACCGCACCGGCGGGCTAGCCGCCGGACGCCGCACGGGCGCACGCCCCGGGGCGGGTGGTCACGGAGCGTCCCCGGGAATCTGCGCGGGGACCCTCGTGGCAGCGCCGGTGTCCGCCTACCCTGGTGTTGTGGGTGACCCGCGAGAACCTCCTGAGGGTACGCCCGAGGGCGGCTCCGGCAACGAGGACGAATTCCGGTCCGTCGTCTTCGACGAATCGTTCGTCCGGGCTGCCCGGATCCAGGAGCTGTCCGCCCGGGAGCGGCTGGCGGGCTCCTTCGGCAAGGCCACCCGGCAGCGGGTGCGGCTCGGCCCGCTGGGCACCGTGCCGCGCCAGGCGCTCGCCCTGCTGCTGCTCATCCTGCTCGCGTTCGGGGCTGCGGTGTACTTCGGGGTCAGCTCGCCGAGGGGGATCCCGGCCCGGCCCGAGGGCAGCCAACTGACGGTCAGCCTGGTCGCATTGAGCCCGGCCTCGGCCGTCCACCCGGTCGCCGACCCGGCGAACCCCTTCGCGGTGCTGCCACCCGGGTACGGGGACGGCACGGTCGGGCTGAACACCCCGACCGGGGCGGCCACCGAGCACTTCAGCCGGGTCGAGGTGACCAAGGCGCTCGACACCGTCCAGCGCTACCTGGTCGCCTCCTCGCTGGCCCCGGCCGCCCTCGTCCAGGGCGCCACCGCGGACGTGCGGGCCTTCGTCACGCCCGGCGAGCAGGCGGAGTTCGACACGGGCGTGGCGCAGCCGGTGGACGACCGGCACCACGCGGTGACCGGCTGGATGGTCCGCTTCGACCCGGCGCAGGTCGCGCTGGCCTCGGACACCGTGAAGGTGGTCGGTGCGATGCGGATCGACGAGGCGGACAGCGGGACGCTGCAGATCACCACCGACCACACCTTCGTCTACGCGCTGAAGCCGGCCGGGGCCCCGGCCGGAGCGCCGGTCACCCTGGAGACGGTGCGGCGGCAGCTCACCTTCCAGTTCGACCGGGTCGACCTGGCCTCGGCGCAACTGCGGCTGGTGGACTCGGTGCTCCAGGCCGGTCCGGCGCCCTGCGGCACCTCGATGGCGGGCTACCTGCAGCCGGTCCTGGCCACGGCGCAGGGCACGGCGGTCACGCCGCCGGCGGCCGTCGACCCCGGCAACCACGCCCGGCCGGCCTGGCAGGTGTGCGGGGTGCTGGCGGGGAGCTGAGGGCTCCGCGACGCGCGGACGGCCGGTGACCCGGGCGGGTCACCGGCCGTCGTCGGCGCTCCTCGGCGGCCATCGGCGTTCGCCGGCGGGCGGGGCCCGGGTGCCGGGGCTCAGCTGTTGTCGCGGTCGGTCCTGCCGTCGGAGCCGTTCGAGCCGTTCGAGCCCTCGGCGCCGTTCGAGCTGCCGCGGCCGGCGCCGGTGAAGGTGTCGCGGAGCTTGCCGCCCACGGTCACGGCGCCGCCGGCGACGTCCCGGATCAGGCCCATCAGCGGGTCCTTGCTCTCCTTCACCGAGGTCGCGTAGTGGTCGGCGGCCGCCTTCCACTGCTCACCGACCGAGGTGTCGGGGTCGTCCGCGCGGCGCGGGTAGGCGCCCGTCATGATCGAGCGGTACTCGTCGCTCTCCGCCCACTTCTTCAGCTGGGCGACCCGGACCACCGCGAAGGGGTGGGTCTGCGGCAGCACCTGGAGCAGCTTGAGGACGCCGTCGCGCAGGTCGCCGGCCTTCTCGTACTCCTCGGCCTGCTCCAGGAAGGCGTCGACGTTCATCTCGGCCAGGTTGTGCCCGCCGGCCAGCTTCATCAGGGCCCGCATGGACGCCTGGAGGTCCTGCCCGGCGAGCAGGCCGGCCCGGTCGCTGGACAGCTCCGCCTTGCGGAACCACTCCTTGAGCGCGGTGATGACGGCCGTGATCGCCAGGTTGCCGAGCGGCACCCAGGCGATCCGGGTGGCGATGTTGGTGAGGATCATCAGCATCGTCCGGTAGACGGCGTGGCCGGACATCGCGTGGCCGACCTCGTGGCCGATGACCGAGCGCAGCTCCTCCTCGTCGAGCAGCTCGACCAGGCCGCTGGTGATCACGATGATCGGAGTGTCGATGCCGATGGTGTACGCGTTGACCGCCGGGTCCTGGGTCACGTACAGGTCGGGGACCTGCTCCAGGTCGAGCACGTAGGCGGTGTCGCGCACCATGTCGTACAGCTCGGGGAACTGGCGCTCGGAGGTCTTCACCGCGGTGGCCAGGAACATCAGCCGGATCGCGCGCTCGGAGACCAGGCCGGCGAGCTTCTTGAGGACGTCGTCGAAGCCGGACAGCCGCCGCAGGGCGACCAGCGCCGAACGGTCCGCCGGGTGCTCCCAGGCCCGGGTGGAGATCCCGGGGAAACGCTCGCGGCGGCGGCTCGGGGTCTTCGCGGTCGTGTCGGTCATGGTGTGAGTACCCTCCTGGTCGACGGCGGCTGCGGCCCACTGGCCGGCCCCCCGCTGGTCTTCGCCTGAAACGACTGTCTGTGCAACGTCCGTGGTTGCGTACTCGTCCCCGGGCGACAGCGTACGTGCGGCCCCGGCCGCGCCGCGGGGGCCGGTGGGCGGCGCCGGTGTGAGGCCGGTTTACCCTGAATGCCCTGGACCACCGAGACCGGACCCGGCCGCGGTACCGAGCAGTTCGAGGAGCCCCGCAGATGTCCACCGACACGCTTGTCAGCCTGGCCACGCCCATCTCCGACGAGGCCGGTCCGGGCCTCTTCCTGCGGATCATCGTGATCGCGTCCTTCGTGGGGATCGGCCTGCTGGTCTGGCTGATGGCCCGCGCCTTCCGCGGCAACTAGCCCCGGGACCCGGCGTCAGGCCCTCGCCCGGCCGCCGGGACCAGGCCCTTGGGACCCGGCTTCCGGGTCCCGACCAGGCCCGCGGACCCCGGCCCGGCCCCTGCGCGCTCACGCCCGGTCAGCGGCGGTGGGCCGCCGAGCGGTTGCCGTGTAACCCCCCGTACGATGACGGGTGGGCCCCCACCGGCCCGGAACCACCCCCAGGTCCGTTCACCGAGCCGAGAAGGTCCCGCCGACCATGAGCACTGCCGCCGCACTCCCCGTCCTGAACCTGCTCGCCGAGGGCGAGGGGGGCAACCACGACAGCCTGAACCCGCTCCTGACGGGTGGCGCCGCGCTGTTCATCCTGCTGCTCCTGCTCTTCATCACCACCCGCTTCAACCGGGACCGCTGAGCCCGCTCCGCGGACCTCTCCGGGGAGCGTCCGGCCACCGGCCGGACGCTCCCTGACGCGTCTGCGGGGAACCCCCACCGGGTCTGCGGGCAACCCCCACCCGGGCGTTCCCGCACCGTAACGGGCGTCGCGTAAGGTGTGGCGGCATGGGAGAGCAGGCCGGGAATCCCGGCGGACCGGAACCGGTGAAGAAGCGCCTCGGCGTGATGGGCGGCACCTTCGACCCGATCCACCACGGCCACCTCGTCGCCGCCAGTGAGGTCGCGAGCGCGTTCCACCTGGACGAAGTGATCTTCGTGCCGACCGGGCAGCCGTGGCAGAAGAGCGACCGGCACGTCACCCCGGCCGAGGACCGCTACCTGATGACGGTCATCGCCACCGCGGAGAACCCGCAGTTCTCGGTCAGCCGGATCGACATCGACCGCGAGGGCCCCACCTACACCGTCGACACCCTGCGCGACCTGCACGCCCTGCACCCGGACGCCGACCTCTTCTTCATCACCGGCGCCGACGCGCTCGCCCAGATCCTGTCCTGGCGCGACTCCGACGAACTCTTCTCGCTGGCCCACTTCATCGGATGCACCCGCCCGGGGCACACTCTGTCGGACGCCGGGCTTCCGGTGGGCGGGGTCTCCCTGGTGGAGGTCCCGGCGCTGGCCATCTCCTCCACGGACTGCCGCAACCGGGTCGCCAAGGGCGAGCCGGTCTGGTACCTCGTCCCGGACGGCGTGGTCCGCTACATCGACAAGCGGGCGCTGTACGCGCCGCGCGGGACCTGAGCCAGGAGCGGCGCATGACCGATCGCAGCGGCGGCCAGCAGCGGCCGGAGGACTGGTCCGGCGGGCAGTACCAGCAGCCGTACCAGGGCCAGGGCCAAGCCCAGGGGTACCAGCAGCAGCCGTACGAGTCGTACGAGCAGCAGCCGCAGTACGACCAGTACGGGCAGCCGGTGTACACCCACGACCCGTACGGCTACCAGCAGCAGGGGCACCAGGGGCAGCAGGGGTACGAGGGCTACCAGCAGCCGTACCAGGGCCAGGGCCAAGCCCAGGGGTACCAGCAGCAGCAGCCGTACGAGTCCTACGAGTCGTACGATCAGCAGCCGCAGTACGACCAGTACGGGCAGCCGGTGTACACCCACGACCCCTACGGCTACCAGCAGCAGGGGGAGCAGGGGTACCAGCAGCCGTACCAGGCCGCCGGCCCGGTCGTCGCCGAGCCGCAGGCGCAGCCCGAGGCCGCCGCACCCGTCACGCCCGCTGCGCCTGCCGCCGCCGCGGCACCGGCCGCACCCGCCCCGCCGCGCCCGCGGGTGCCCAGGCCGGCCGCCGAGGCGGCGCCGGCCAAGCCCGCCGCGCTGTCCGAGCAGGTCGCCGGGGTGCGCGGGGGCAAGTCCGGCGGCAAGGCGCCCAAGGACAGCTACACCACGGGCGAGTTCACCTTCGTCGACGAGGAGGCGGAGGAGACCGAGGACGTCATCGACTGGCTGAAGTTCGCCGAGTCCCGCAGCGAGGTGCGCGCCGAGCGCCGCCGCAAGCTGCGCAACCGGCTGATCGGCCTCGGTGTGGTGGTGGCGCTCGCCGCGGGCGGCGTCGGCGGCTACCTGTGGTTCACCGGCGACAAGCCGACCGCGGCCGCCGCGGCCGGCGGGCGCCAGGTCAACGTCGTCCACCTGCGTGACCTGCAGGGCAAGGTGTCCAGCGCGCTGCTGGTCGACGACGTCTCCGGGAAGAAGGGCACGGTGCTGCTGCTGCCCGACAACCTGCGGCTGCCCGGCCCCGCCGACCCGCCGGTCACCACCGTCGGCCAGGCCATGGACACCATCGGCGCCTCGGCGACCCGCGACGGCCTGTCCACCGTGCTCGGCGCCCCGGTGGCGGGCACCTGGCGGCTGGACACCCCGTACCTGGAACTGCTGGTCTCCCAGCTCGGCGGCGTCCGGGTGGACACCAACGCCGAGACCCACGAGGGCGGCAAGCCGGACGGCAAGCTGCTGTCCGCGGCCGGGAAGAACACCATGCTCAACGGGAAGGCCGCGGTCGCGTACGCCACGCTGCAGAACCCCGGCGAGAGCCGGGACGTCCAGCTCGCCCGGTTCGGGCAGGTCATGGAGGCGGTGGTGCGCACCATGCCGACCGAGCTCAAGGACGCCAAGGACGACGTGCACCGGATGAACGCGGTGCTCGACCCCTCGCTGCCCGAGGACGCCCTCGCCGGGGTGCTCGCCCAGCTCGCCCAGCAGGCGAAGGACGGCCACGTCGGCACCACCGCGCTGACCGTCAAGCCGGACGGCAGCCTGGACGAGGCGACCGCGGGCAAGCAGGTCAAGGACGTGCTCGGCGGCACCGTGAAGTCCGCGGCCGCCGGAGACGCCCCGGCCCGGGTCGCGCTGCAGGACGCCAGCGGCAGCGACGCCGCGGCCGCCGCCGCGCAGGTCCAGATCGTCAACTCGGGCCTGACGTTCATCCCCGGCGGGGCCAAGGCCGCCGCACAGGCCACCAGTGAGATCCGCTACACCGACGACGCCCGGCAGGCCGCGGCGAAGTCGCTGGCGACCAGCCTCGGCCTGCCGGACAGCGCGGTGAAGAAGGTGACCGGGGACACCCAGAACGCGGACCTGCTGGTCGTGCTCGGCAAGGACTACCAGCCGCCGAAGCCCCAGTAGGCCGACGGCCGGGCCGGCCGTCGGCCCGGCCCGGGACGGGACGACCCGCCGTGGCGGGCGCGCCGCGGCGGGGTGCGCGGTCGCACGGCGGCGCGGGCGGGCGCGGAAAACGGTTCCGGGCCCGCCCGGGCGGCGTGAGATCCTGGAAGGCGACCCCGGCCGAGCGCCGGGGCGCCGCCCCAAGCCGCCGAGCCGGAAGAACACCGTGACCGTCACCGACCACAGCCAGCAGCTCATCACCGTCGCCGCGCAGGCGGCGGCCGACAAGCTTGCGCACAACATCATCGCCTTCGACGTCAGCGAGGTGCTGTCGATCACCGACGCCTTCCTGATCGCCTCCGCGAACAACGACCGCCAGGTCCGCGCGATCGCCGAGGAGATCGAGGACCAGCTGCGCGAGCAGCTGGACATCAAGCCGGTGCGCCGCGAGGGCGAGCGCGAGGGCCGCTGGATCCTGCTCGACTACCTGGACATCGTCGTGCACGTCCAGCACTCCGAGGAGCGCTCCTTCTACTCGCTGGACCGGCTCTGGAAGGACTGCCCCGAGCTGCCGCTGCCCGAGGACGCCCTGGCCTCGCGCAACCGCCCCGACGCCCACACCGACGAGGCCGGCAACGCCGTCGCCCCGGCCGACGACTTCGGCAAGCCCGAGGACCTGCACTGAGCCGCGGCGCGCGAGGCCCGCGCATCGTCTTCTGGCGGCACGGCCAGACGTCCTGGAACCTCGAATCGCGCTTCCAGGGCAGCACGGACATCGAGCTGACGGGCCAGGGCGTGCTGCAGGCGCAGCGGGCGGCCCGGCTGCTCTCCGGGCTCCGCCCGGACCTGCTGATCTCCTCGGACCTCGAACGCGCCCGGCGCACCGCCGAGGAGCTCGCCAAGGTCACCGGGCTCGACGTGACCCACCACGAGGGCCTGCGGGAGACCTACGCGGGCTCCTGGCAGGGCCTGACCAACGCCGAGATCCGCGAGCGCTTCCCGGAGGAGTACGAGGCCTGGTCGGCCGGCGAGCCGGTGCGGCGCGGCGGTGGCGGCGAGCTGGCCACCGAGGTCGCCGACCGCTCGGTGCCGGTGGTGCTGGAGGCCGCCGCCAAGCTGCCGGAGGACGGCACCCTGGTGGTGGTCAGCCACGGCGGGACGATCCGCACCATGCTCGGGCGGCTGCTGGACCTGGAGCCGGCCCAGTGGGAGCGCTTCGGCGGACTGTCCAACTGCTGCTGGTCGGTGCTCGGCCAGGGGACGCGCGGCTGGCGCCTGCTGGAGCACAACGCGGGCACGCTCCCGCAGCCGGTCATCGGCGACGACACCTGAGCGGTCCCGGCACGGGCGTCCCCTGCGGACGTCCGGCGGGGCCGTCCGGCCGGACGTTCGGCGGGGTCGTTCGGCGGGGGGAGTGCGGGGCGCGCGGGGTGCCCGGCAGGCGCGCGGGGGCGTCCGCGCCGGGGCGCGCGGTCGTCCGGCGCGTGGGTGCGGGGGCGTTCGGCACGGGGGTGCGGTGCGGGCCCGAAGGGGCCTCGAAGGATCGGATTTCGCAGTTCCGGCCCTGACCAGCTAGAGTCTTCCTCGTTCGCACGGAAGAGAACGCGGCCCGGAAGGGAAGCGGAGGATCCGGTGAGTGCGGGGCTATAGCTCAGTTGGTAGAGCGCTTGCATGGCATGCAAGAGGTCTGGGGTTCAATTCCCCATAGCTCCACTCCGCATCGGCGGTCGTGGTCAGCCAGGGTCGCCCGTGTCGCGGGGCTATAGCTCAGTTGGTAGAGCGCTTGCATGGCATGCAAGAGGTCTGGGGTTCAATTCCCCATAGCTCCACAGCAGTTCGGAAGGCCGTCACCCAACGGGTGGCGGCCTTCCGGCGTTCGGGGGCTCCGGCGTTCCGGCCCTCCGGCGTTCGGGCCCTCCGACGTCGACGTCGGCGCAGCGTCGTGGCCGGCCCCGGCACCGCCGCGGGAGCCGGCGCCCCTCACGGCTCGCAGCTGTGCCTCCAGCCGCCCGGCGGCAGCGAGTCGAGCTGCTCCACCCGCTCCTGGTCCTGCGGATCCACCGGCACGTACACCACGATGTAGCACTCCGGCACGCCCGGCATCGTCAGATACGTGGCGTTCAGCCGCAGCACCCCGAGCCGCGGGTGGCGGAACCGCCGCAGCCACGTCTCCGGCGGCGCGACCTCCTGGCGGTCCCACAGCTCCCGGAACAGCTCGCTGCCCGCCGACAGCCGCCGCACGTGCTCCTCCCAGGCCGGCTCGCCCACGTGCTTGCCGTAGGCCGAGCGCAGCACCGCCACCATCCGCGGCAGCGCCTCGTCACGGTTGTCGCACGGGTTGCAGCACAGCGGGGCGGTCAGCATGCACCAGAGACTGTTGAAGACGACCCCGCGGGACGGGCGGATCTGCTCGGCACCGAACAGCGAGCGGTACGGCCGGTTGTAGCTCAGCACGTCGAAACGGGTGTTGGAGACCGCCGCCGGCAGCGGGGCGAGCGAGTCCAGGATCACCTGGATCGACGGGCTCAACTCCGGTGCGGCCGCCTGCGCGTGCGGCGACGGCGACACCCCGGCGAGCCGGAACAGGTGCTCGCGCTCGGTGCCGTCCAGCCGCAGCGCCCGGGCCACCGCCAACAGCACCTGCTCGCTCGCGTTGATCGGCCGCCCCTGCTCCAGCCACGTGTACCAGGTGACGCCCACCCCGGCGAGCTGCGCGACCTCCTCGCGGCGCAGCCCCGGCGTGCGGCGGCGCAGACCGGGCGGCAGCCCGACCTCCTCGGGGGTGACCCGCGCGCGGCAGGCCTTCAGGAAGCGGGCCAGCTCGGTACGGCGGCGGTCCCGCCCGCCCGCGGCGGTCGGCAGTTCCTCCAGGACGGTCATGGCCACCATCGTGCCGCAGGCCCGCCGGGCGATACAGGTGCTGCCAGTACCAGGATCAGCAGGCTCTAACCACCAGTACCGGTACCGCCGCAGGCTGATGACCATGACGGACCTTCAGATCCGGCCCGGCGTGGCCGGAAGTACCACCGGGGCCCCGGCCGTACGCCCCGGGCTGCTCCTCGCGCTCGTCCTGTGCGGGCAGTTCATGGCCGTGCTCGACGTCTCCATCGTCAACGTCGCGGTACCCACCATCCGGACCGACCTCGGCGCCTCCGGCGCCGCCCTGCAGCTGGTGATCGCCGGCTACACCATCGCCTACGCCGTGCTGCTCATCACCGGGGCCCGGCTGGGCGCCCGGTACGGCTACAGCCGGCTCTTCCAGCTCGGCCTGGCCGCCTTCACCGCCACCTCGCTGGCCTGCGGCCTCGCCCCGACCACCGGCTGGCTGATCGCCTTCCGGCTGCTCCAGGGCGCCGGCTCGGCGCTGATGGTGCCCCAGGTGATGAGCCTGCTGCAGCGCACCTTCACCGGCGCCGCCCGCACCCGGGCGCTCGGCCTCTACTCGGCGGTGCTGGCCGGCGGCATGGCGCTCGGCCAGGTGCTCGGTGGCGTCCTGGTCAGTGCGGACCTGTTCGGCAGCGGCTGGCGGCCGGTGTTCCTGGTCAACGTGCCCATCGGCGTACTGCTGCTGGCCGCCGGCGCCCGGCTGCTGCCCCGGCTGCCCGGCGACGCCTCGCGCGGCTTCGACGTCCCCGGCCTGGTGGTGCTCGGCGCGGCCCTCGGCCTGCTGGTGGTGCCGCTCGTCCTCGGCCACGAGCTCGGCTGGCCCGCCTGGGGCTGGGCGATGATCGCGGCCGGCGTGCTGCTGTTCGGCCTGTTCGTGGTGGTCGAGCGCCGGATCGCCCGCAGCGGCGGGCAGCCGCTGATCCACGGGCGGGTGCTGCGCGCCCCGGGGCTGCGCCCGGCGGCGGCCGGACTGTTCTCGATCATGGCGGCCTTCGCCGGCTTCATGTTCTCCTTCGCCCTGCACCAGCAGGCCGCGCTCGGCCACACCGCCCTGAAGGCCGGTCTCTGCTCGGCGCCCGTCGCGATCGGCTTCGGCCTGTCCAGCATGCACTGGCACCGGCTGCCCGGGCGGCTGCACGCGGCCCTGCCGACGGTCGCCGGGGTCGGCCTCGGCGGCGGCTACCTGCTGCTGGGCGTGCTGCTCGGCGGCGGCGCCGGGATCGGGACCGGCGCGCTGCTGGAGATGGCCGCGCTCGGACTGGTCGCCGGCTGCGCGTACGCACCGCTGTTCGCCCGGGCCCTCGCGGGGGTGGCGCCCGAGGACGCGGCCGACGCCAGCGGGGTCATGGTGACGGTCATCCAGCTCGGGCAGGTGGTCGGGGTCGCGGTGCTCGGCTCGGTGTTCCTCGGGCAGGTCGACCTGCCGGCGCCGGCCGTCGAGTCCGGCCACGCGTTGCGGACCACGCTGCTGGTCAACGCCGTCGCGGTGGCGGCCGCCGCCGGCTTCGCCGCCCGCAGCCGACGGCCGGCGCGGTAGGCCGGGGGTGTGGGCGGGGCCGGGCCGGGTCTGCGGGTGGGGTCCGGCCCGGCAGATGTGGCCGGGCTTCACAGTGGGGCCCGGCCCGGCGGGGAGGGGCCGTCCGGAGGGCTCCGGGGACGGCTCCCCGGTGCCCCGGCCGGGGACCTCGGGAAACGGATTTCAGGAGCACGCCCCGGACCGTGTAAAGTAGTCGATGTCGCCGAGGGAAACCGGACGGAAACGGCCGAAAGCCCCGGTGACATCGCAGGTCAAGGGGCTATAGCTCAGTTGGTAGAGCGCTTGCATGGCATGCAAGAGGTCTGGGGTTCAATTCCCCATAGCTCCACAGTGGTCGAGAGCCGCCTCCCGTTCCGGGAGGCGGCTCTCCGCCGTTTCGCCCGCCCACCGGCGGGAGGGCCCGGAGTCCCGCTACCGTCGTGTCATGGCCGATCTGGAGCGAAGGCGGAACGAGGAACTGGCCCGGATACTCCACCAGCTCGGCTGGAGTCCGGAACGGCTCGCCCGCGAGGTGAGCCTCGCGCTGCCGCCGGGCCTGGCCATCAGCTCCACCGCCCCGTACAAGTGGCGCGACCGCGGCATGGTCCCGCGCAGCCCGCACGACCAGGCGGTGTGCGAGGTGCTCAGCCGCACCCTCGGCATCGCCGTCACCTACGAGCAGCTCTGGGGCCGGATGGGCGGCCACCGCGGCGCCAAGATCCTCTCGCCCCGGCTGCTCACCGACCCGTGGACCGCCGACACCGCCCAGACCGCGCTGCGCGAGGCGGCCACCGACGCCGGACCCGTCCGCCTCACCGACCTCTTCCGCAACGCCGACCTCGACCAGGCCGCCGCCCGGCTCGCCTCACCGCCCCCACCCGTCGGCGGCGGCGAAGGCGCCCTGCGCGTCGAGGCCGCACTGGTCGGCGAACTCGGCCTCTCCTACCGCAGCAAGCAGCGACTCGAACGCTCCTGCGGCGGCGGCCTCGTCCTCGGCCCCGCACGGGCCGAACTCGCCATGCTCGCCAAGCTGCTGGAACTGGGCTCCTACGACGAGCGGCTGGGCCGCGAGCTCTACGGCACGGCCAGCCGCCTCGCCCGCCTGGCCGGCTGGGCGGCGTACGACCTCGGCCACGACGCGGCCGCCCAACGCGCCTTCGTCGCCGCGCTGCGCGCCGCCCACGTCAGCGGCGACCCCCGGCTCGGCGTCGCCGTCCTCGGCGCGCTGCTGGTGCTCGCCACCCAGGGCCCGGGCGGGCGCGGCCTGGACGCCGTCTCCGCGCTCGAAAGCGCCCTGGAGACCCACGGCGCCGCACTCGGCCCCACCGGCCGGGCCCGCCAGCTCGGCCGGCTCGCCCGCGCGTACGGCCGCCGGAACGAGCCGGAGCGGGCCGAGGCCGCCGCCGCCCGGGCCTTCGCCGAACTGGACGGCGTGCCCGGCACCGAGGAGGCCCGCGCCTCCCTCGCCGGGATGGTGGGGGAGGGGCGGCTGGCGCTCGGCCGGAACCGGCTCGCCAAGGCCCTGCTCGCCGAGGCCGTGGCCGGACTCGGACCCGGCCGGGCCCGCTCCAAGGCCCTGCTGATGGTGAGCCTCGCCGAGACCCACCGGCGGCTCGGCGACCAGCGGGAGGCGGCCCGCACGGCGGCGCTGGCGCGCTCGCTCGCGGCCGGGATGCAGTCCGAGCGGCTGGCGAAGGCGCTGCGGGACTTCGACGCGGCGGGGCGCGCGCCGACGCGCTGAGGCTGTCGGCGGGCCGGTGCGTGGACCCGGCCGAGGTGCCGGTGCGTCGACCCGGCCGCGGTGCCGGTGCGGCAGGCCCGGCCGCGGTGCCGGTGCGGCAGGCCCGGCGGTATACCCGGGAGCGCGCAGAGTCGCTTGCGGTACCCTGAGCCCATGCGAACCGTGCGCCTGCTCCTTAGCCGGCCGCGCTGACCAGGACCGGCTGCGCCCTCGGGCGGTGCCGGAGTCGGCGTGGCGTCCCCTCCTGCGAGGGGATTTTTTGTTTTCCGCCCCCGACCCCGTCCCGGGCGGGGCCACGGGCCGGCCGCCTGCCCGGTTCGCCAACCGACATCGATGGAGCTTGAAGGACCATGAGCGAGACGACCCCTGCGTCCGGCGCGGCCGAGACCGCGACCGAGCCGTTCCGGTACAGCGCCGCGCTGGCGGCCGAGATCGAGTCCCGCTGGCAGGACATCTGGGAGAAGGAGGGCACCTTCCACGCCCCCAACCCCACCGGTGCGCTGGCCGACCCGTCGGCCGGTGACGTCGCCGCGAAGCCGCACAGCTTCATCATGGACATGTTCCCGTACCCCTCGGGCGCGGGCCTGCACGTCGGCCACCCGCTGGGCTACATCGCCACCGACGTCTTCGCCCGCTACCAGCGGATGACCGGCCACAACGTGCTGCACACGCTGGGCTACGACGCCTTCGGCCTGCCCGCCGAGCAGTACGCGGTGCAGACCGGCACCCACCCGCGGGTCTCCACCGAGGCCAACATCGCCAACATGCGCCAGCAGCTGCGCCGGCTGGGCCTGGGCCACGACCCGCGCCGCTCGATCTCCACGATCGACCCGGACTACTACCGCTGGACCCAGTGGATCTTCCTGCAGATCTTCAACTCCTGGTACGACGAGACCGCCCGCAAGGCCCGTCCGATCACCGAACTGGTCGCGCAGTTCGAGTCCGGTGACCGCCGGACCCCGGACGGGCGCCCCTGGGCCGCACTGTCCGCCGCCGAGCGCGACGAGGTCCTGGGCGAGTTCCGCCTGGCCTACTCCAAGGAGGTGCCGGTCAACTGGTGCCCCGGCCTGGGCACCGTGCTGGCCAACGAGGAGGTCACCGCGGACGGCCGCTCCGAGCGCGGCAACTTCCCGGTGTTCAAGTCCAACCTGCGCCAGTGGATGATGCGCATCACCGCGTACTCCGACCGGCTGATCGAGGACCTGGACCTGCTGGACTGGCCCGAGGCCATCAAGCTGCAGCAGCGCAACTGGATCGGACGCTCCGAGGGCGCCCGGGTCGACTTCGCCGTCGGCGCCGACGAGCGGATCACCGTCTTCACCACCCGCCCCGACACCCTGTTCGGCGCCACCTACATGGTCCTGGCGCCCGAGCACGGCCTGGTCGACTCCATCGTCCCCGCCGCGTGGCCGCAGGACGTGCCCGCCGAGTGGACCGGCGGCGCCGACACCCCCGCCGAGGCCGTCGCCGCCTACCGGGCCGCCGCCGCCGCCAAGTCGGACGTCGAGCGCCAGGTCGACGCCAAGGTCAAGACCGGCGTCTTCACCGGCGCCTACGCGACCAACCCGGTCAGCGGGGAGTCCGTCCCCGTCTTCATCGCCGACTACGTGCTGATGGGCTACGGCACCGGCGCCATCATGGCCGTCCCCGCCCACGACCACCGCGACTTCGCGTTCGCCCGCGCCTTCGCCCTGCCGATGCGCTGCGTCGTCGAGCCGACGGACGGCCGCGGCGAGGACCCGTCGCAGTGGGACGACGCCTTCGACACCTACGACTCCGTCATCGTCAACTCCGCCCGGGAGCAGGGCGACCTGTCGCTGAACGGACAGAGCGTCGTCGACGCCAAGGCGCACGTCACCGCCTGGCTGGCCGAGCGCGGCATCGGCGAAGGCACCGTCAACTACCGCCTGCGCGACTGGCTGTTCAGCCGCCAGCGGTACTGGGGCGAGCCCTTCCCGATCGTCTACGACGAGGACGGCGTCATGCACGCGCTGCCCGAGTCGATGCTGCCGGTCGAGGTCCCCGAGGTCGACGACTACTCGCCGCGCACCTACGACGCGTACGACTCCAACTCCTCGCCCGAGACCCCGCTGTCCCGCAACGAGGCCTGGGTCAACGTCGAGCTGGACCTGGGCGACGGGCCGAAGAAGTACCGCCGCGAGACCAACACCATGCCCAACTGGGCGGGTTCGTGCTGGTACGAGCTGCGCTACGTCGACCCGTCCAACTCCTCGGCGGTCGTCGACCCGGCCAACGAGCAGTACTGGCTGGGCCCGACGGCGACCAAGCCGGCCGGCGGCGCCGACCTGTACGTCGGCGGTGCCGAACACGCCGTGCTGCACCTGCTGTACGCGCGCTTCTGGCACAAGGTGCTGCACGACCTGGGCCACGTCTCGTCCGTCGAGCCGTTCCACAAGCTGTTCAACCAGGGCATGATCACCGCCGACGTCTACCGCGACGAGCGCGGCTTCCCGGTGCCCGCCGCCGAGGTCGAGGAGCGCGACGGCCAGTACTCCTGGCAGGGCGAGCCGGTCAAGCGCGAGGCCGGGAAGATGGGCAAGTCCCTGAAGAACGCCGTCGCGCCCGACGACATCGCCGACGAGTACGGCGCCGACACGCTGCGCCTGTACGAGATGTCGATGGGCCCGCTGGACGTCTCCCGCCCGTGGGACACCCGCGCCGTCGTCGGTTCGTACCGCTTCCTGCAGCGGCTGTGGCGCAACATCGTCTCGGAGACCACCGGCGAGCTGGTCGTCACCGACGAGACGCCGGACGAGGCCACGCTGCGCGCCCTGCACAAGGCCATCGACGGCATCCGCGCCGACATGGCCGGGCTGCGCTTCAACACGGCCGTCGCCAAGGCGATCGAGCTGAACAACTACCTGGTCAAGCGCGGCTCGACGCCGCGCCCGGTGGCCGAGCAGCTGGTGCTGATGGTCGCGCCGCTGGCCCCGCACGTCGCCGAGGAGCTGTGGCGCCGCCTGGGCCACGGCGAGTCGCTGGCGCACACCGACTACCCGGTCGCCGACCCGGCGTACGTGGTCGACGAGTCGGTGACCTGCGTGGTGCAGATCAAGGGCAAGGTGAAGGCCCGCCTGGAGGTCGCGCCGAGCATCTCGGACGCCGAGCTGGAGGCGCTGGCGCTGGCGGACCCGGCGGTGGTCGCGGCCATCGGCGGCGCCGAGGTGCGCAAGGTGATCGCGCGTGCTCCGAAGCTGGTGAACATCGTCACCGGGTGATCCCGGCCTGGGGCTGATCGGGCGGGCGTCCTTCGGGGCGCCCGCCCGGTGTCGTGTTGGGCGGTCGGTCGGTGTCGCGTGGCGGGCGGTTGGTGTTGTGCGGGCGGGCGGCCGGTGTTGTGCGGGCAGGGGCCCGGTGTTGTGCGGGCGGGCTCGGGGTGGGCGTCCGGCTCGGGCGGTCGGCGGTTGCGCGGGATCCGGTACATCCCGGGTGAGCGGCCCCGGGTCCCTCGGGGAGATCCCGGATCTGTCCCTGATCCGGGGCCGTGGGGCCCGTTCGAGCCGCCCCGCAGGGCGTTCGGGGGATACCGTGGAACCCTCGGCAGTACGGCCCGCGTTGGGCCCGGTGGGGGCCGAAACGGGTGGCGGAAGGTGGCGCGGCGATGGACGTGTTCGGCGTGATGATCGGCCTGGTCCTGCTGTTCGGGATCGCGGCGGCCGTCCTGGCGGTGGTGGGCACGGTCAAGGCGGCCAAGGCCGTCGGCGCGAAGATCGAGAAGCACGAAGCCAACGCCCGGCGCGCCGTGGAGACCGTCACCCTCAAGGCGAAGACGTACACCAAGGTCGGCCCGCCCGCGCAGATCGCCTCCGTCCGGCTCGGCCTGCGGACCTCGCTCGACGGCACCCGGCAGGTGTTGGAAGGAGGGCTCGCGCAGGACGGGCAGCTCGGCGAGTCGCTCGCCCTGCTGACCCGGCTCGACGCCCACGCGGCGGAGCTCGACGGAGAGCTGCGGATGCTCGAACGCGAGCCGGACACCGCGCGGATCGCGGCCAAGCTGCCCGAGTTGCGCGAGCGGGCGGAGCGGATCACGCGGTCCGCGGAGACCATGCGCTGGGCCGCGCAGGACCGGATGCACCGGTTCGCCGACGACGAGTTGAGCCGGCTCAGCCAGGAGTGCGAGAGCGAGGCGGGGGCGCTGCGGCACTGGGACGGCTCGGGGCCCGGTTCCGCGGGTGCGGGTGCGGGGTCCGGTGCGGGTGCCGGTGCCGGTGCCGGTGCGGGTGCGGCCGCGGGGTCCGGCGGGGCTGCTGCCGGGGGCGCGGCTCGGGCCGGGCTGACGGACGGGAAGGGGCGTCCGAGCGCGGAGGAGCTGCTGGGGCTCGCCGATCCGCTGGCCAAGCTGGCGCAGCGGCTGCGGAAGCCGTCGGCGGGGTCCTCGGCGGGCTGACTCCCCGGCGCTCGACCGGGCTCGGCACAGCGGACCGTCCGGGGGTGGTCCGCGGGTGGTCCGGGGGGTGGGTCGCGGGCGGAGCGGGACAGGTCGCCGGCGGGTTCGCGCCGCGCTCCGGCGGGCTCCTATTGGCCTGGCCCGGCCGTCCGCCGCCGGGCGCTGTCCTCGCGCACGAACGGGGAGTAACCTCCGGCTCATGCCCTCCGACCTCGCGCTTGTCACCGATTCCACGGCCTATCTGCCGCAGGAGGCCCTCGACCGGCACGGGATCACGGTGGTCCCGCTGAGCGTCGCGGTCGGTGACTCGGTCCTGAGCGAGGGCGTCGAGATCTCCCCGAAGGACGTCGCCGAGGCGCTGCGCGGCAAGCAGCGGGTGACCACCTCCCGGCCGAACCCGGAGACCTTCGCGGCCACCTACCGGGCGGCCGCCGAAGCCGGGGCGAAGGGCATCGTCTCGGTCCACATCTCGGGCGAGCTGTCCGGCACCGTCGAGGCCGCCCGGCTGGCCGCCGCCGAGGCGCCCGTACCGGTGCGCGTGGTGGACAGCCGACTGGTCGGGATGGCGCTCGGATACGGCGTGCTGGCGGCGGCCGAGGCGATCGCGGCCGGGCAGGGCCTGGCCGAGGCTGCCGAGGCCGCGGGTCGTCGGACGGCCGGGACCAGCGGGTTCTTCTACGTCGACACCCTGGAGCACCTGCGCAGGGGCGGGCGGATCGGGGCGGCGCGGGCACTCCTCGGCTCGGCGCTGGCGGTCAAGCCGCTGCTGCACCTGGACGGGGGGCGGATCGAGCCGCTGGAGAAGGTGCGGACGGCGTCGCGGGCGATCGCGCGACTGGAGGAGATCGCGGTCGAGCGGTCGGGGGAGCGGGAGGTCGACATCACCGTGCACCACCTGGCCGCCGAGGACCGGGCCGAGCCGCTCGCGGAGCGGCTCCGGGCGCGGGTGCCGGGGCTGCGGGAGCTGTACGTCGGCGAGGTGGGGGCGGTGATCGGTGCGCACGTCGGGCCGGGGCTGCTCGCGGTGGTGGTCGCGCCGCGCTGACGGTCGGGCTGTTGGCCCACCCGGCGTGCTGTCGGCCCGTGGGCAGAATGCCGGCCGACGGGCAGGACGCGGCCGACCGGCAGGACGCGGCCGACGGGCAGGACGCGACCGACCGGCAGGGGCTGCGCCTGATCGGTCGGCAACGGTGGACCGCCGCGGTCGGACCGGTGCGCCGAGCCCCCTTCGGTCAACTCGCGAAGGCCATGCCCACTCGTGTGAGTGACAACTCCTGTCCACACCCCCCGGGTTATCCACAGGGTTGCGGTAGTTTCCGCGCGTCCGCCGCAGGCCTCCTACCGTCCTCGGCATGACGACCATGGGCCTGGGCGCGGCGAAGCGCCAAGCGATCAACGAGACGGTGCGGCTGCGGATGGCGGCGCTGCTGCCGACACTCGACGAGCCACCCCGTGAGCCGCCCTACGAGCCCGCCGACGGGCCGATGGGTGTCCGGGGCGTCGGGGCGGGCGGAGGCGGAGGCGGTTCCCCGGGGCGGGCGCCGGGATCGGCCTCGTCCGCGACGGGCGAGCGACGGGCCACGGGGCCGCCGACAGGTGGGGCGCCGTCGCCACCGGGTGCCGACGGCGGCACCACTGCGGCTGCCTTCGCGGATCCGCCGGGTGCTCCCGGGGACCCTCCCGGCGTCGGGGTGCGCCTGCGGTCCGCCTCGTTCGGTTCGGCGGTGGCGCTCGACCGGCGCGCGGTGGCCGGGCTGGTGATCCTGCTGCTGTTCGCGGTCGGCTACGCCGTCCAGCACTTCTGGCTGGCCAGGCCGGAGACGGTCGCCGTTCCCGCGTTGGCGGCCGCCTCAGCGCTGCCGGGGACGGACGGGCAGACCCCCGTCGATGCGGCGTCAGGGGCGGGTGCGGCCGGGGCCGGCACCGCCGTGCCAGGCGAGGCCGCGCCCGGCGCCGCGGTGTCCGGTGGCGCCGTGTCCGGTGGCGCTGCCGGTGCGGGCGTCGTCATCGATGTCGGCGGGCGGGTCCACGTCCCCGGCCTGCACACCCTGCCCGGCGGCTCACGGGTGGCCGACGCCCTGCGGGCCGCCGGCGGAGTGCTACCGGAGACGGACACCCGGAACCTCAACCTGGCCAGGGTCCTGACGGACGGTGAGCAGTTGCTGGTCGGCGAGCAGGCCGGCCAGGCCCCTGCCCCGGCCGTCGGTTCCGGGCCCGGCAGCGGAACCGGGCCGCCGGGCCCCGCAGCACCCCGACCACCGGTCAGTCTCAACCGCGCCACCCTCGAACAGCTCGACACCCTCCCCGGCGTCGGTCCCACCCTTGCCCAGCGCATCCTCGCCTACCGCGCCTCGCACGGCTCCTTCCGCTCCCTCGACCAGCTCCGGCAGGTCAGCGGCATCGGCGTCCGTACGTACGCGGAACTCCGTCCGCTGCTCACCCTCTGACGCCCCTGCCCGTCCCCCTCACTGCGAAGGGAGGCCCTGCCGTGTCCGCGGCCACCGCATCGATCCCGCACGCCCGTTCCACGGGCGCCGACTTCCGGCTGCTGCTGCCCGCCGTCTCGGCCTGGGCGGTCACTGCGGCGCTCCTGGGCCTGGAGCCGGGGCACGAGGTCCCGGTGTTCGCGGCGGCGGGCGTCGCCGCGCTCGTGGCCGTCCCGCTGCTCGCCCGGCCGGGCGCCCTGCGCAGGCGCGGGGCCGCGGTGACCCTGGCCGCCGTCCTGCTCACCGGTGCGGCGGCTGCGGTCGCGACCCCGCTGCACACTCTCGACCTGCACCGGGGGCCGCTGCCCGAACTCGCCCACGCGGCCGAGCGCGCAGCGCCGGGTGCTTCAGCTGCCCCAGGTGCGCCGGTCGTGCCCGCCCGGGCGGTCGAGGCGGAGCTGACCATCGCGGGAGACCCCGAGGTCCACACCTCCCGGGGCGGAACCACCGGCGGGCAGACGCTCCTCACCGTGAACGCGGTGGTCGACCGGGTCGTCCTGCTCCCCGACGGGCCGACCACCCGGACACGGACACCCGTGACCGTCATGGTCCGGGGCGCGGCCGGCGAGCCCTGGCAGCGGGTGCTCCCGTCCGAACGACTCGCCGTGGAAGCCGAGGTGCAGCCGGCGGGGGAGGGCCACGGCACCGAGTCCGCGGCGCTGCTGGTCGTCCACGGCCCCCTGCGGCAGCTGGCACCGCCGAGCCTGCCGCAGCGGATCGCCGGACGGCTGCGGGAGGGCCTGCGCACGGCCACCGACAAGCTCCCGCCGGACGCGCGCGGGCTGCTCCCCGGCCTGGTCGTCGGCGACACCTCACGCCTGCCCGACGACCTCGAAGAGGCCTTCCGGGCCACCGACCTGGTCCACCTGGTGGCGGTCAGCGGGGCCAACCTGGCGATCGTCCTCGGCGCGCTGCTGGGCGCACCCGGCCGGGCCGGCACCCCGGAACGGCACGGGCTCGCCGCGATACTGGGGCTGTCGCTGCGCACCGGCGCCCTGCTCGGCACCGGGCTGACGCTGGCCTTCGTCACGGTCTGCCGCCCCGAACCCAGCGTGCTGAGGGCGGCCGGAACTGGGCTGATCGGCATGCTGGCCCTGGCCACCGGCCGTCCCCGCCAGGCGGTGCCCGCGCTCGCCGGAGCCGTCCTGGTGCTGGTCCTGCTGGACCCGTTCCTGTCGCGCTCGTTCGGTTTCCTGCTCTCGGTGCTCGCCACGGCCGGGCTGCTCGTCCTCGGTCCGCACTGGGCCGAGGCCCTGCGGGCCCGGCGCTGGCCGCACCACCTGGCGGGCGCGGTCGCGGCGACGGCGGCCGCGCAGGCGCTGTGCGCGCCGGTGACGGTGCTGCTGTCCGGGCACATCAGCCTGGTCGGCATCCCGTGCAACCTGCTCGCCGAGCCGGCGGTGGCCCCGGCGACGCTGCTCGGCTTCGGGGTGCTCGTCCTGCAGCCGTTCCTCCCAGGCCTGGCCCGCCTGCTCGCGGTACCGGCGGGGGTTCCGGCCGGCTGGCTCGCCCTGGTCGCGCGACGCGGAGCCGAGCCTTCGGGCGGCCAACTCGCCTGGCCGGGAGGCTGGTTCGGAACGGTGACGGTCGCGCTGGCCGTCCTGGCGCTCTGCTGGGCGACGCCACTCCTGCTGCCCCGGCGGGCGGAGCCGGGCATTCGGGCGCCCGCCCGACGCCGCGGGGTGCGGGTGCTGGTGACGGGGGCACTGCTGGTGGTCCTGGTGGCCGTCCTGCTGCGCCCGCCGCAACTCGCCCGGGTCGCCACCGGCTGGCCACCTCCGGGGTGGCGTCTGGCGATGTGCGACGTCGGCCAGGGCGACATGTTGGTCCTGGCGGCCGGTGGGCGGGACAGCGCGGTGGTGATCGACGCCGGGCCGGATCCGAACGCCGCCGACAGGTGCCTGCGCGACCTCGGCATCACGACAGTGCCGCTCCTGCTGCTGACGCACTTCCACGCGGACCATGTCGAGGGCGTGCCGGGGGTGTTGAGGGGCCGCAGGGTCGGCGCGGTCGAGGGCACGACGCTGGACGAGCCGCCCGGTGAGGCGGCCCGGGTCGCGGGTTGGGCCGCCGGGGCCGGTGTTCCGTTGCTGAGGGCCGGCCGTGGTGAACGGCGGTCGATGGGAGCGGAGTTGGCCTGGGACGTGGTCTGGCCCGATCCCGGGGCGGGCGTCGAGGCGCCCGGCGCGAACAACGCGAGCGTCGCACTGATGGTGACACTGACAGGAGGACTACGGATGGCACTGCTCGGAGATCTCGAACCGCCGGCCCAGTCGGCTCTGTCGGGCCGCCTGGGGCGGGTCGACGTCCTGAAGGTCGCGCACCACGGCTCGGCCCACCAGGACTGGGGCCTGGCCGGCGCCCTGCGGCCCCGACTGGCGCTCATCTCCTGCGGGGAGGGCAACGCGTACGGGCACCCGTCGCCGAAGACGGTCGACCGGCTGCGTGCGCTCGGCGCGACCGTGCTGCGGACCGACCGGGCGGGTGACATCGCCGTGACCGGCGATTCGCCGGCCACCCTCGGTGTGGCCGTCCATCCGCAGCCCGCCCACGCGGCCCAGAAGGCCCACAAGCCGCGCGCCCTCGGCGCGACCGACCCGGCCGCGCTCACCCGCCCCGAGCAGTCCCCGGGCACACCGCGGGCCCCGCCCGTGTGACCCCGGCTCTCCTCCTCCCAACCCCGAAGTGGGGGAAGGGAAAAGGGTTGGGGGTTGGGGTTGGAGGAGGAGTGGAGGGGCGGGGGCGGGGCCAGGAGAAACGTTTCGGCGCGCGGCTTGTGGGCCTACTGGGCCGCGTGGGCGGGCTGCGGATGTACGGCCACACCGAGGGTGG
>NZ_JBEOUW010000048.1:9832-73452 GCF_040303045.1 Kitasatospora sp. NPDC096140 | reverse complement strand
AGGCGGCTTGCCTCTGCTTGTGTGACCGGGGGGGGGCGGGCGACGCGGTCAACCCATGGTCGCCCCCCCGGACAGCCGGGCACCGGTGGGCGGACGCCACCGCTCCGGCCGCGTCGGCCCCACCACCGGCGGCCCGGACCGTCCCGGCCCTTCATGGGGGCATCGCCCCCATGTTTCTCCGTCCGGCCTGGCCACGGCCCGGCGGTTCGCGCCACGACCGTCCGACGGCGGACGATCCGCGGTCCGGGCGCCGCCGGGCCGGGCGGCGTGGGACGTGGCGCGGAGCCCCGCGCAGGTCGGAGTCGTCCGGCGCCGGTCCGGCGCGCGGGCCGCTCGGGAAATCTGGGGGCCGTCACCCGATGCCGCGCGGCGCCCACCGGTCGATGCTCTCTACCTGTCGGGCACGGGCACACACCCCAGGAGGAGCCGATGGGCGAACCGGTGAGAGTCAGCGTCGTCGCACAGGACCCGGTGCTGGAGGCCGGTGCGCGGACCAGCCTGCAGTGCCACGGTGACATCGCCGTGGCACTGCCCGGGGAACGGGCGCAGGTCGCGGTCATCATGGTGGACCGGGTGACCCCCGAGGTGATGGAGACGGTGCGCTCCGCCCGCGAGGCGGACCAGCGCCGGGAGATCGTGCTGGTCGCCACGGAGCTGGCGGCCGGCGACGCCGCCCAGGCCTTCGCGGCCGGCACCCGGGGACTCCTGCGCCGCTCCGAGGCCACCGCCGAGCGGCTGGCCTGGACGGTCGTGGCGGCCGCCGCGGGCGACTGCACCCTGCCGCCGGACCTGCTGGACGGACTCCTCGACGGCGGGGACGGCACCCGCCGTGCGGGCGCGGTGGCGGCCCCGGCGGGCTGGGAGCTGTCGGAGCGGGAACAGGCCGTCCTGCGGCTGGTCGCCGACGGCCGGGAGACCGAGGAGATCGCGCGTGAACTGTGCTACTCCTCCCGCACCGTGACCACCGTGGTGCACGACGTCACCCGGCGGTTCCGGCTCCGCAACCGCGCGCACGCGGTGGCCTTCGCCCTGCGGGCGGGTCTGCTGTGATCGCGACGACGGCGGCCCCGGCCGCGAGGAGCACGGCACCCGCTGCGGCCGTGGCGACGGCCATCCGCCCCACCGCGGGGCCCAGGGTGCGGGTGCGGTCGAGCGACGCGCAGGCGCGCGCGGGCGTGGAGGCCAAGCTGGTGGTGGCGGGGCTCCGGCCGGTCCACGTGCCGGATCCGCAGTCGCGGGACGTGCTGGTGGCCGTCGGCGACACGGTGGAGGGCGCCATCGAGGCCTGCCGGCCCGCCCTGCCGGGCAGCGGCGAGCGGCTGTTGGTGGTGGTGGCCGACGTGCTGTCCCGGCACGGTGTGCTGCGGGCCCTGAAGGCGGGCGCCCGGGCCGTGCTGCTGTCGGCCGAGGCGACGCCGGCGCGGCTGGCCGCGGCCGTCCACTCGGCGCACCGCGGCGAGGGCCGGCTGTCCCACCCGGTGCTCGCCTGCCTGCTCAACGGCTCCTCGGAGCCGACCGGCCGACAACGGCGTTCGGGCAGCTCGCCGTTGACGGACCGACAGATCGAGGTACTGCGGCTGATGGCGGACGGCCACGGAAACGAGGCCATCGCCCGGACGCTGAGCTGCTCCAAGCACACCGTCAAGAACGTGATCTACGAACTGATGGGCCAGCTCCAGGTGCACAACAGGGCCCACGCGGTGGCGCACGCCGTACGGACCGGGCTGATCTGACCGCCGGCCGGGGACCCTTCGCGGCCGGGCACGGCCGCCGGCCGGGACAAACGCGCAGCGCCCCGGCGCCGAGGCTGCCACTCGTTCCCTGGCACCGTGCCGCGGTCCGGCGGCACGCTGCTCCTGCCCGTGTCCACCAGGCGGACACGGCGAACCCTCCCTCCACCCGCGGGCGCCGCCCCGAGCGGCCCGCCGCGGGTTCGATCCCTCCCGAGAGGACCCGATGGACATCGCCGAGGACACCCCGACCACCGGCCAGGATCCCCTGCCGGAGCACGAGTTCAAGACCTTCGAGGAGCTGGAGTCCGAGGTCCGGCTGTACTGCCGCAAGTTCCCCGCGGTCTTCGAGCGGGCCAAGGGCGTCGAACTGCACGCCGAGGACGGCCGGACGTTCATCGACTTCTTCTGCGGCGCCGGGACGCTCAACTACGGGCACAACAACGACTTCATCAAGGCCCGGGTGGCCGAGTACCTCGCCGCCGACGGCATCGCGCACGGCCTGGACATGTACACCGTGGCCAAGCGGGAGTTCCTGACCGCCTTCGCCGACACCGTGCTGCGCCCCCGCGGGCTGGACTACAAGGCGCAGTTCACCGGCCCGACCGGCACCGACGCCGTCGAGGCCGCGCTCAAGCTGGCCCGCAAGCAGACCGGCCGCAGCGGCCTGGTCGCGTTCACCGGCGCGTACCACGGCATGTCGCGCGGCTCGCTCGCGGTGACCGGCAGCCGCCGGGCCCGCCGGGCGGGCGGGGTCAGCGGCCAGGACGTCACGTTCATCCCCTACGAGGACGGCCCGCAGGGCGCGTTCGACTCGATCGGCTACCTGGAGCGGCTGCTCGCCGACCCCTCCTCGGGCGTCGACCTGCCCGCCGCGGTCATCCTGGAGCCGATGCAGATGGAGGGCGGGGTCTACCCGGCGAGCGCCGAGTGGCTGCGCGCCCTGCGGGAACTCACCGAGCGGCACGGGATCCTGCTGATCCTCGACGAGATCCAGGCGGGCTGCGGCCGCTCCGGCCGGTTCTTCTGCTTCGAGCACGCCGGGATCACCCCGGACGTGGTGACGCTGTCCAAGTCGCTCAGCGGCTACGGGCTCCCGCTGTCGATGGTGCTCTTCAAGCGGGAGTTGGACGCCTGGGAGCCGGGCGAGCACACCGGGACGTTCCGCGGCAACCAGCTGGCCTTCGTCGCCGCCACCGCGGCCTGCGAGCTGTGGCGCCAGGACTCCTTCCACACCCACCTCGCCGCCGCGACCGCCCGCCTGGAGGGCTTCCGCGGCGAACTGGCCGCGCTGGGGCAGGACCTGGTGATGCGCGGACGCGGGATGGCGCTCGGCATCGACCTCGGCGCCTCCGGCGGCGCCCTGCGCGCCGACCGGCTGCAGCGGTACGCCTTCGAGCGGGGGCTGATCGTCGAACTCTGCGGCCGTGATGATGAAGTGGTCAAGCTGCTGCCGCCGCTGACCGTCGACCTCGCACTGCTCGACCGGGGCCTCGACGTGCTGCGGCAGGGCCTGCAGGCGATCTGACACACCATCACGTGAGGAGCGCGCAATGTCCCGACCGATACGCCGCCACCTGATCTCGATCGACGACCTCGACTTCGAGTCCATGCACCGCATCGTGCAGCGCGGCGCCGACTTCGCGGCCGGCCGCTGCGAGGACGCCCGTCCGCTGCAGGACGCGGTGGTGGGCGTCCTGTTCCGCAAGACCTCCACCCGCACCCGCACCGCCTTCTCCGCCGGAACGCTGCGCCTGGGCGGCCGGCTGATCACCTACGGCCCCGGCGACCTGCAGGAGAACACCGGGGAGACGGTCGAGGACACCGCCGCCGTGCTGTCCCGGATGCTCGACGTCCTGGTGGCCAGGACCGTGGGCACCGAGGCCGAGCTGCGGGCGTTCGCCGCCCAGCAGCGGATGGCCGTCGTCAACGCGATGAGCGCCGTCGAGCACCCCACCCAGGCGCTGACCGACCTCACCACGCTGCTCGGCCGGTTCGGGCGGATCGAGGGCCTGCGGGTGCTCTACGTCGGCGAGGGCAACAACACCGCCTCGGCGCTGACGCTGGCTCTCTCCCGCTACCCCGGGACGGCGCTGCACCTGCGCACGCCGGCCGGCTACGGCGTCGAGCAGCGCTACCTCGACCGGGCCGCCGAGTACGCGGCGGGCAGCGGCGCGCTGGTGGAGCAGCGGCACGACATGGCCGACCTGCCCGAGGTCGACGTGGTCTATACCACCCGCTGGCAGACCACCGGTACGACCAAGCCCGACCCCGACTGGCGGCGCCTCTTCGAGCCGTTCCGGGTCGACAAGGCCGTCATGGACGCCGTCCCCGGCGCGCTGTTCATGCACGACCTGCCCGCGCACCGCGGCGACGAGGTGACCGCCGAGGTGCTCGACGGGCCCGACTCGATCGCCTTCGAGCAGGCCGAGAACAAGTACCACAGTGCCCGCGCGGTGCTGGAGTGGTGCGTCGGCGGCGGCCCCGCGGGGGCCGGCGACGAGTGAGCCCGGCCGAAGGAGCCGCCTCCCGGAAACCACCGGGAGGCGGCCCCTTCGGCGTGTCCGGCGGGCGCGGGCCCGCAGCGGCGGGGACGCAGAGGCCGGAACGCAGGGGCCGGGACACCTGAACCGACACGCAGAGGCCGGCCCCCCGCGGTTGCGCCGCGGGGGGCCGGCCTCGACTGCCGCCGACCGTCAGTCCTGTTCCGCCATCAGCCCGTCGAGCACCCCGGCGAGCCCGGCGACGTGCGGCGGCTGCAGCACGCCGAGGTGGTCGCCGCCGACCCGGTGGACCTCCAGGCCCCCGGGGGTCAGCTCGGTCCAGCGCGTCACGTAGTCCCGGAAGGACTGACCGGAGGCCACGTCGTGCGCGCCGCCGGCGAGTTCGTCGCCGATCAGCAGGTGCATCCGCCCCGGGTAGGGCCGGTGCCGGTAGCCGAGGGTGGCCTGGGCCAGCTCGCGCCAGACCTTCAGCCGGCCGGCCCAGAAGGTGTCACCGGGCCGGGGCGCCAACTTGGGGCCCTCGTCGATGACGTGGTCGAGCACCTTGAGGAACTCCGCCTGCAGGAGTTCGATCTCCTCCTCCCCCTCCGCCAGGTCGAGCTCGCCGAGCAGGCTCTCGCCGCGGGCGAGCATCGCCGCCTCGTCCCACAGGTTCCGGCGGGTGTGGCTGTCCAGGGCGGGGTCGAGCAGGGCGAAGGTGACCTGTTCGCCGTCCTGGTGCAGCCGGTGCGCCAGCTCGCTGGTGACCGGTCCGGCCCCGCACCAGCCGAGCAGGTGATACGGGCCGGTGGGCCGGATGGCCCGGATCCGGGCGAGGAACTGCTCGGCGACGCGGCCGATGCTCTGCGGGGAGGCGACGTCGCGGTGCAGACCGGGCCACTCCAGGCCGACCACCCGGCGGTCCTCGGCGAGGTGTTCGGCCAGGTGGACGTACCACTGGGCGCCGCCCGGGTAGACGCAGAACAGCGGTGCCCGCCCGCCCTCGCGCCGCAGCCACAGCACGGAGTCCGCGAGGTCGTCCGCGGCGTTCGCCGGGTCGGCGACGAGCGCGGGCGCGAGGTCGGCGGCGACCGCGGGGTCGATCGCCCGGGCCAGCTCGGCGACCGTACGGTGCTGGTAGAAGTCACGGAAGGCGACCGCCGTCCCGTGCTCCTCCCGGAGCTTGACGATCACCCGCATCGCGATCAGCGAGTGCAGGCCGAGGTCGGTGAAGGAGTCGTCCATGCCGATCCGGGGCAGGCCCAGCACCTCGGCGAGCGCCGTCGCCAGGATGCCCTCGATCGCGGTGCGCGGCGCCAGGTACGGCGTGGCGGGGAGGCTGTCGGCCTCGGGCTCGGGCAGGGCGTGCGGGTCGACCTTGCCGCTGCGGGTCAGCGGCAGGGCGTCCAGCAGGACGAAGGCGGACGGGACGAGGTACTCGGGCAGGTGCCCGAGCAGCCAGTCCCGCAGCTCCACGGGCTGGATGTCCGCGCCCTCGCGCGGCACGACGTACGCGACCATGCTGCGGTCGCCGCCGGCCGCGGTGCGCACCCGGACGGCGACCTCCCGGACCGCCCCGTGGCGACGGAGCATGCCCTCCACCTCGCCGGGCTCGACCCGGTAGCCGCGGATCTTCACCTGGTTGTCCGCCCGGCCGCCGAACTCCAGCAGGCCGTCCTCCCGGTAGCGGGCCAGGTCCCCGGTGCGGTAGAGCCGGGCGCCGGGCGCGGCCGCGTACGGGTCCGGGACGAAGCGCTCGGCGGTCAGCGCGGGCCGCTCGGCGTAGCCGCGGGCCAGCTGGGCGCCGCCGATGTACAGCTCGCCCATGACGCCGACCGGGACGAGCCGCTGGTCGCGGTCGAGGATCCGCATCACCGTGTTGGCCACCGGCCGGCCGATCGGCACCGGACCTTCGGGCAGGCTGTCGGCGCGGGACTTCAGGATGCAGCAGCCGACGGTCGCCTCGGTCGGGCCGTAGTGGTTGACCACCGCCGTGTCCGGGGCGTGTTCGGTCCAGGCGCTGAGCGCCTCGCGGGTGAGCTCCTCGCCGCCGACCACCAACCGGTCGGTGGCGGAGGCGAGCGCGGCGGGCGGCAGGGTCTGGTTGAGCAGCGCCAGGTGGGTGGGGGTCAGCTTGACCAGGCCGAATCCGCCGCGCTCCAGGACGGCGACCAGGCCGTCCAGGCCGGGGGTGCCGTCGTCCTCGGTGAGGGTGACCGGCCGCCCGGAGAGCAGCGCGGGGAAGAGCGAGGTGACCGGCAGGTCGAAGGCCATCGCGGAGTACAGCGGCGAGCCGGTGCCGTGCACGTCCGGGAACTCGGCGCCCGCCCAGGTCGCGTAGTTGACCAGGGACCGGTGCTCGATCATCACCCCCTTGGGGGTGCCGGTGGAACCGGAGGTGTAGACGATGTACGCCAGGTTGGCGGGCGTGGCGATCGGGCCGAGGTCGTCCCCGTCCTGCGCGTCGGTCTCCGTGTCGCGGTCGAGCAGCACGGCCTCGGCGGGCAGGCCCGCGACCAGCGGGGCCAGCTCCGCCTGGGTGAGGACGGCCGCGGCGCCGGTCTCGGTGAGCACGCCGGCCAGCCGCCGGGCCGGGTGGGCGGGGTCGAGCGGCAGGTAGGCGGCACCGGACTTGAGGACCGCGAGCAGTGCCGCGACCAGGTCCGGGCCCCGGCGCAGCAGCACCCCGACCTTCGACTCGGGGCCGACGCCGAGCCCGCGCAGCCGCCGGGCGATCCGGTTGGCGCGGGCGTTGAGTGAGGCGTAGTCGACGGTGCTGCCGTCGGCGCAGTGCAGCGCGGCCGCGTCCGGGGTGCGGGCGGCCTGCTGCTCGAACAGCTCGTGCACGCAGGCGTCCGGGGCGGCCGTCCGGGGGCCGGTCGCGAACCGGTCGAGCAGTTCGCGCTCCTCGGCGGCGAGGGCGTCGGCGCCGGAGTCGCCCAGCGGGTCGGCGGCCATCGCCTCCAGGATCCGCCGGTACAGCCCGGCCAGCCGCTCCCCGTTGGCCCGGCTGATCCGCTCCGGGCGGCCGTAGAGGACGAACACGCCGGGGAAGGTCGAGGCGTCCAGCGCGAACTCGTTCGGGCTGACGTCGACGACCTTGCCGGAATCGATCTGCCGGTCGTCCAGGACGTGGAAGTCCAGGTAGGTGAAGGACACCTCGACCAGCGGGCTGCCGTCGCCCCAGGCGCGCTGCATCTCCGGCAGCGGGAAGCGGCGGTGCGGCCAGGCGTCCACCTCGGCGGCGAAGACCTGCCCCACCAGCTCGCGCCACGTGCCGCCGGTCAGTTCGACGCCGAGCGGCACGGTGTTGAGGTGCATGCCGCGCACCAGCTCGCCGCCCTCCGTCTCCAGGCGCCCGTTGAAGACCAGTCCGCTGTGGAAGCGGCGGCTGCCGCTGATCACGGCCATCGCCTTCAGGTGCGCGGCGAACAGCACGCTCTTGAGCGGCACCCCGCCGGCCGCGGCCAGCGCGCGCAGGCCCGGCTCCAGGTCGTGGAACGGAACGGTGACCTGGTACGGCCGCTCGCCGGCCGCCGGGTCGGCGGCCCAGGACGGCGGCAGGACGACGCGCTCGAAGTCGCCGACCCGCTGCTGCCAGAACGCGCGGTCCTCGGCGCCGGCGAGGGAGCGCCGCTCCAGCGCGATGTGGTCGGCGTAGCGGACGGTGTGCCGCTGCCCGGTGTCGGCCGGGGCCCGACCGTCGCGGATCGCCCGGTAGTCGCGCATCACCTCGTCGATCAGTGAGTGGTGGCTCCAGCCGTCGAGGATCGCGTGGCACTCGATGAAGGAGAACGTCCAGCGGTCGTCGGCGGTCTGGTGGACGTGGAAGCGCAGCATCGGCGCCCGGCCGATGTCGAAGGGCGTGCGGCGGGTCCGGGTGGTGAACTCCGTGAGCTCGGCCTGGATCCGCTCCTCGTCGAGCCCGCGCAGGTCGTCGTGGCCGACCTCCACCGTCCCGTCGGCGTGGACGAGCTGGAGCGGCTCGGAGTACCCGGTGAGGTCGAAGCTGGTGCGCACGATCTCGTGCCGCCGGGCGAGCCGGGCCGCGGCCTCCCGCATCGCGCGCAGCGAGAACGGCGCGTCGTCGACGAACGGGAACAGCGTGATGTTGTGGTACGGGCTCTCGTCCCGGTCCGCGAGCATCTGGTAGACCATCGCGGCCTGCACCATGGCGAGCGGGTAGGCGTCCACCAGGCCGGGCGGCAGGGCGGCGCGGTCGGCTGCCGCGAGCAGCTCGAACGGCGCCACCCGCTGCTCCTCCACGCCGGCCGGTCCGCCGGGCGCGGCCTGGTCGGCGAACCGGGCCAGGCCCTCGACGCTCTGGTGCACCAGCAGGTTCTGCACCGTCAGGTCGATCCCGCGCCGCCGCAGCGCGCCGACGACCTTGATCGCCCGGATCGAGTCGCCGCCCAGGTGGAAGAAGTTGTCGAGGGCGCCGACCCGGGGCAGGCGCAGGACCTCGGCCCAGGTCTCGGCGACGACCCGCTCGGTGCCGGTGCGCGGGGCGACGTGCTCGGCGCCGCCGAGCACGCGGTGGGCCTCGGGGGCGGGCAGGGCGCGGCGGTCGATCTTGCCGTTGGCCGTCATCGGGAAGGCCGCCAGCGGGACGAAGACCGCCGGCACCATGTAGCCGGGCAGCGTCCGGCCGAGGGCCGCGCGCAGCTCCGCCACGTCGAGGGTGCGGCCCGCCCGGGGCGCGACGTACGCGACCAGCCGGGCCTCCCGCTCCTCGGCGCCTCGGTGCGCGATCACCAGGCTCTTGTCCACGTCGGGGAGGGCGCCGATGGCCGCCTCGATCTCGCCGGGCTCGATCCGGTGGCCGCGGATCTTCACCTGGCTGTCGGCCCGGCCGAGGAACTCCAGTTCGCCGTCGGCGCCGTAGCGGGCGAGGTCCCCGGTGCGGTACATCCTCGCGCCCGGTGTGCCGGCGTACGGGTCGGGCAGGAAGCGTTCGGCGGTCAGCCCCGGGCGGTTCAGGTAGCCGCGGGCCAGGCCGGGCCCGGAGACGTGGAGCTGGCCCGGGACGCCGATCGGCACCGGGTTGAGGTCCGCGTCGAGGAGGTGGAGCCGCAGGTCGCCGAGCGGGCGGCCGATCGGGCTGCGCCGGGCACCGGCGGTCTCCTCGGCCCGCACCGGGCGGTGGGTGACGTGGACGGTGGTCTCGGTGATGCCGTACATGTTGACCAGGACGGGCCGCCGGTCGCCGAACCGCTCGAACCAGGGCCCCAGTTCGGCCACGTCCAGCGCTTCGCCGCCGAAGACCACGGTCCGCAGCGACAGGGCCTCGGGGCGCAGGTCGGCCAGCGCGACGGCCTCCTGCAGGCCGCGGAAGGCCGAGGGGGTCTGGTTGAGCACGGTGACGCGCTCGGCGACCAGCAGGTCGAGGAAGTCCTGCGGGGAGCGCGAGACGGCGAACGGCACCACCACGACCCGGCCGCCGTTCAGCAGCGCGCCCCACAGCTCCCAGACCGAGAAGTCGAAGGCGTAGGAGTGGAACAGCGTCCACACGTCGTCCGGGCCGAAGCCGAAGTCCTCCTGGCAGGAGCGCAGCAGGCGCAGCACGTTGGCGTGCGTGACGGGGACGCCCTTGGGGGCGCCGGTGGAGCCGGAGGTGTGGATGACGTAGGCGGTGTTGCCGGACGTCGCCAGCGGGGCGGGGTCGGTGTCGGGCCAGTCCCGGTCGGCCGCGTCGGCCTGGCCGTCCTGCTGGCCGGCTCGGTCGGCTCGGTCGGCCTCGTCGAGCAGCACGGTGGTGACGCTCTCCTCGCCGGTGCTCCGGTCGGCGACCAGGACGGTCGCCCCGGCATCGGCGAGGATGTAGGCGAGCCGGTCGGCCGGCTGGCCCGGGTCCAGCGGGAGGTAGCCCGCACCGGACTTGAGCACACCGAGCAGCGCCACCACCAGGTCGAGCCCGCGCTCGCAGCGCACGCCGACCAGGCTCTCCGGGCCGGCGCCGAGCGCACGCAGCCGGTGGGCCAGCCGGTTGGCCCGGGCGTTCAGTTCCGCGTACGTCAGCGAGACGCCGTCGCAGGTCGCGGCGGGGGCGTCGGGGGTGCGCTCCACCCACTGCCGGAAGACCTCGGGCAGGGTCTCGTCGGCGGGGTAGCTGCGGCCGGCTCCGCTCCAGGACGCGAGGAGTTCGCGCTCGGCGTCGGGCAGCAGGTCGAGCCGGTTGACCGGTCGGCCGGGGTCGGCGGCGATCCCGGCCAGCAGCCGCAGGTAGTGCGCGACGGTCCGCTCGATCGTCTCCGGGTCGAACAGTGCGGTGGCGTACTCCAGTTCGCCGCTGATGGAGCCGTCGGCGGTGGTGGTGAGCGCGAGCGAGAGGTCGAACTTGGCAGGGTGCCAGTCCACCGCCTGCAGCTCGGCGCGCAGCGCACCCGGCTCGGCCGGGGTGTGCGCGGCGAGCTGGAAGACCACCTGGAAGATCGGGTTGCGGGAGGGGTCGCGTTCGGGCGCCAGCTCGTCGACCAGCCGCTCGAACGGGGTCTCCTGGTGGGTGAACGCGCCGAGCGCGGACTCCCGCACGCGGCCGAGCAGTTCCAGGAACGACGGGTCGCCGGCGAGGTCGGCGCGCAGGGCGACGGTGTTGGCGAACAGGCCCACCATGGCCTGGACGTCGGCCTGCTCGCGGCCCGCGACGGGGGTGCCGACCACCACGTCGGTCTGCCCGCAACTGCGGCCCAGCAGGAGCTGGAAGGCCGCCAGGAAGACCATGAACGGGGTGGCGCCCCGGCTGCGGCCCAACTCCTCCAGCGGCGCGACGAGTTCGGCCGGGACGGTGAACATCGCGACGGCGCCGGCGGCATCCCGGACCGGACCTCGGGGCCGGTCGGTGGGCAGCGCGAGCGGGGTGAGGTCGGCCAGGGTGTCGCGCCAGTAGGCGAGTTGGGAGGCCAGCCGGTCGCCGGACAGCTGCTCGCGCTGCCAGGCGGCGAAGTCCGCGTACTGCACGGCGGGCGGGCCGAGCGGGTCCGCCAGGCCGGCCGCGAACGCCTCGTAGAACCGCCCGAGTTCGCCGAGCAGGACGTCCTCCGACCAGCCGTCCGAGGCGATGTGATGGATCGTCAGCAGCAGCGCGTACGCGTCGCCGGGGAGCTTGGCGAGCAGCGCCCGGACGGGGTGCCCGGCGGCCAGGTCGAACGGCTGCCGGCCGTCCTCGGCCACCAGCTCGGCGAGCCGGCGCTCGGCCTGCTCCGGCCCGTCGGACGCCAGGTCGACGGTGGTCAGGGCGATCGGCCCCGGTGCGTCGATCACCAGCACCGGCTCGTCGTCCACGGCCGGGTAGCGGGTGCGCAGCACCTCGTGCCGGGCGACCAGCGCGTCCAGCGCGCGCCGCAGCGCCACCGGATCCACCGGTCCCGGCAGGCGCAGCAGCAGCGGCATCAGGTACTCGACGCCGCCCGGCCGGAGCCGGTCGAGCACCCACATCCGGCGCTGCGCGAACGACAGCGGGAGCGCGCCGTCCCGCGGCACGGGGGCGATCCCCTCCTGCCGCTTCTTCGTCAAGCCGCTGAGGCGCCGCTGCAGCAGCTCCGTGCGGGAGCTCGGGCTCGTGCTCATCCTTCGCCTTCCTGTGCGTGCGACCGGGTCAGCGGTCCGGTGACGCTCCACCGGCCCGGCGTCAGCCTGCCGACTGCGGGAAAGGGGCGGCAGGGTCAGCACGGCCGAGGTTCCGGCGGCGAACTGCGCGCGTGACTGCCGGTCCTTCTCTGGGCCCGGGGCGGCCGGCCTCCCAGCATCGGACCATGACCGACACCGTGCGCGAGGAAGTCCCCCGGAACGTCCCGCCGCTGCTGCGCAACCGGGACTTCCTGCTGCTCTGGCAGGGAGCGGCGGTCTCCGGGCTCGGATCCAACGCCTCCAGTGTGGCGTACCCGCTGCTGGTCCTCGCGCTGACCGGGTCCCCGGCCGACGCGGGAGCCGCCGGCTTCGTCGCACTGGTGCCGCAACTCCTGTTCCAGCTCCCGGCGGGAGCCCTGGTCGACCGCTGGAACCGCCGACGGACGATGATCTGGTGCGACGTGCTGCGCATCCTGGCCATCGGCAGCGTCGCGGCGGCCCTGCTGCTGGACCGGCTGTCGCTGCCGCACATCCTCGCGGTGGGCTTCACCGAGGGCACGCTGACGGTGTGCTTCCAGATCGCCGCCTCGGCGGCCGTCCCCAACGTGGTGCACCCGTCCCAGCTCGCCGCCGCGCTCTCCCGCAACGAGGCGCGGGCCCGCGGCGCCACGATGCTCGGCAAACCGCTGGGCGGCGCCCTGTTCGGCTTCGGCCGCGCACTGCCGTTCCTCTTCGACGCCGTCAGCTACCTGTGGTCGCTGGTCTCCCTGCTGCTGATCCGCACCGAGTTCCAGGCCGAACGGCGCCCCCGCAGCGGCCCGCTGCACCGCGAACTCACCGAAGGCGTCCGCTGGTTGTGGCGCCAGCCGTTCATCCGCACCACGACCTTCCTGATCGCGGGCAGCAACCTGCTGTTCCAGGCGGTGTTCCTGACGGTCATCCTGATGGCGCGCGACCAGGGCGGCTCACCGGCACAGATCGGCGTGATGTTCGGCCTGGGAGCGGTCGGCGGGGTGCTGGGCTCGCTGCTGGCGCCCGAGCTGGAACGGCGGCTGTCGATGCGGACCGTGGTGATCGGCGCCAACTGGGCCTGGGCGCTGCTGGTCCCGGTGCTCCTGGTGGTCCACGGCCCGTACCTGATCGGCGCGGTGTACGCCCTGATGTGCTTCGTCGGGCCGGTGTGGAACGTGGTGACCTCCGCCTACCAGCTCGCCGTCACCCCGGACGCCATCCAGGGCCGGGTGATCGGCGCGGTCGGCCTGATCGCCTTCGGTGCCGTCCCGCTGGGTTCGCTGATCGGCGGCGAGTTGCTCGCCCGGTTCGGGGCGCACTCCACCGTGGTGGTCCTGGCCGCCTGGATGGTCCTCCTCGGCGCGACCGCCACCCTCAGCCCCTCCGTGCGCTCCGCACCGTCCCTGGCCGGCGTCGCCCCCGGGCAGCCGGCCGCCGCCGACGGCGCCACCGCGGCCGGGGCCGAGGACGCCGCCGGCATCACCGACGCCACCGCCACCGAGTCCGCTCCGAGCGCGTGACGCGTGACCCGCGGCGCGTGGATGCCGCAGCGCGTGGATGCCGCGTCGCGTACGCCGTCCTGCGTACGTCGTCCTGCGTACGCCGTCCCGCGGCCGTTCGGCGCGGGTGCGCCGCCGCCGGGGTGACCGGCCGGTCCGCCGTGCGCTGCGGGCTTCGCGGCCCGGGGACACAGCGGCACCGCGCGCATGCTCGTCCCGCTGCCCGTTTGTCTCTTGCCGCCGTTCCCCACAGCCCGGCAGGCTCGCCCCGTCGCAGTGTCAAACCTCAAGGCTAGGAGGGTAGTTGTGGCCGAGGAAGCCACCGAAACCTGCACGTCCCGGATCGTCGTCGACGATGTGGAGCCGCACACCGGGCCCGCGTGGACCGGGACGCGGCCGACGAGCCCGCGCCGCCGCACCGACGGCGACACCATCGACGGGGCCCGTGCGCATGTCTGACACCGTGCCGGCCGGTGTACTCCGGACCGTGGGCCGAACGCCGCTGGTCGAGCTGACCAGAATCGACCCGACCAGCCACTTCCGCCTCTTCGCCAAGCTGGAGGCGCACAACCCGGGCGGCTCCATCAAGGACCGCTCCGCACTGGAGCTGTTGAGCGAGGGCATCCGCTCGGGCCGGCTGATCCCCGGGCTGTCGGTCGTCGTCGAGTCCAGCTCCGGCAACCTGGGCATCGGACTCGCCCAGGTCTGCGGGTACTTCGGGATCCGCCTCATCTGCGTGGTGGACCCCCGCGCCAACCGGCAGAACATCGCGATCATGCGGGCGCTGGGCGCCGAGGTCGAGGTGGTCACCCGGACCGACCCGGCCACCGGCGAATACCTGCCGGTGCGGATCCGGCGGGTGCGCGAGATCCTCGCCAGGACCGAACACGCCTACTGGCCGGACCAGTACTCGAACCCGCTCAACCCGCGCTCGCACCACGCGACCATGCGGGAGATCCGGGAGGCCCTGCCCGGCGGCCCGGACTACCTGTTCTGCGCGACCAGTTCCTGCGGAACCCTGCGCGGCTGCGCCGAGTACGCGCGGGAGCAGCAGCTCCCGGTGACCATCGTGGCCGTCGACGCCGAAGGCAGCGTCATCTTCGGACGCCGGCCCGCGCCCCGGCTCATCCCCGGCCACGGCGCCGCCGTCCGGCCGGCACTCCACCAGGACGGCCTGGCGGACGAGGTGGTGCACGTCAGCGATCTGGACTGCGTGGTCAACTGCCGGCGCCTGGCGCACCGCGAGGCCATCCTCGCCGGCGGCTCGTCGGGCGCGGTGCTCGCCGCGGTCCGGCAGATGGGCGACCGGATCCCGCCCGGCGCGACCTGCGCGGTGATCCTCCCCGACCGGGGTGAGCGCTACCTCGACACGATCTACGACGACGACTGGGTGACGTCGCACTTCGGCGACGTCACCCACCTGTGGAGGGAGAACGGTCCGATGGCCGAGGTGACACCATGCTGATCCTGACAGCCCGCGAGGTCCGGCAGGTCCTGGACGGTGCGGAGCACCAGGTGGTCGAGGCGGTGAGCCGGGCGTACCGGCTGCACTCCGCCGGCCGGACCGCGCTCCCCCACTCGCTCTTCCTGCGCTTCCCCGAGGAGGCCCGCAACCGGATCATCGCCCTGCCCGGCTACCTCGGGAACACCGGGGACGCCGACGACCGGGAGCCGGTCGCCGGCATCAAGTGGATCTCGTCCTTCCCGGGCAACCTGGCCTCCGGACTGGAGCGCGCCTCGGCCGCGATCATCCTCAACTCGATGCGCACCGGCCACCCCGAGGTACTGCTGGAGGGCTCGGTGATCTCCGCCCGGCGCACCGCGGCCAGCGCCGCCCTCGCGGCCGCGACGCTCGCCCCGCAGGAGCCGCAGACCGGCGCCACCCTGATCGGCTGCGGCGTGATCAACTTCGAGGTGCTCACCTTCCTGCGCGCCCTGCTGCCCGACCTGGCCGAAATCACCCTGTTCGACCTCGACCCGGCCCGCGCCCAGGCGTTCGCCGAACGGTGCGCGGCCCGGTTCCCCGGGCTCAAGACCACCACGGCCGACCGGATCGAGGACGCCCTGGCGGCCCACCGGCTGGTCTCCCTGGCCACCACCGCCTCCACCCCGCACCTGGACCCCTCCCCCTGCCGACCGGGGACGCTGCTGCTCCACCTGTCCCTGCGTGACCTCGCCCCGGAGACCATCTTGTCCAGCGTCAACATCGTCGACGACGGCGACCACGTCTGCCGCGAGTCCACCTCCCTGCACCTCGCCGAACAGCAGACCGGCCACCGCGACTTCATCGCCGACTCGATCGGCGCCATCCTCACCGGCGGCCGCCACCACCGCGACCCCGAGGCGCTGACGGTCTTCTCGCCCTTCGGCCTCGGCGTCCTCGACCTCGCCGTCGCCGACCTGGTCCACCACAGGGCGCAGGAGCAGGGCCTCGGCACCGACGTCCCGGACTTCCTCAGCCCCGAAGCATAGGAGGCCGGACGCGTCGGGACGCGATGCCGGGCGGGGCGGGGAGCAAGGTGTCCCCGCCCCGTCCGGCATCGCCCGGAGCCCCCGGTCACTTCCCCCGATCAGTCCCCGCACAGCGCCCGGGCGAGGCGGCACAGCTCCGCGCGGTCCGCGCTGCCCGTCTTCTGCAGCAGGCTGGCGATGTGCTTCTCCACCGTCCGGGGCGAGATGGACAGCCGCTGGGCGACGTCCTGGTTCCCGAGGCGCTCCACGAGCAGGGCGAACACGTCGTACTCACGCGGCGTCACCCCGCTCGCCCGCAGCGCCTCGGGGATCAGCTCCCGCCCGCTGCGCCGCTGGGCGACCGACACGCCCGCCTGCCGGATCAGCGACCGGCAGGCGCCGGCGACGGAGCGCACGCCGGCCTCGTGGAAGTACTCCTCCGCGGTCCGCAGCCAGGCGACCGGCTCGCCCCAGCCGTCGGCGAGGGCGGCCTCGGCGACCAGGCGCAGTCCGAGGTGCCGGGCGGTCGGAAACCCCCGGGACACCTGCAGCGCCTGCTCCACCCGGCCGGCGGCCTCCCCGCCGCGGCCCTCGCGTCCGAGCAGGACGGCGTCGGCCAGCAGCATGAACTGCCGGTTCCACGCCAGGGCGGCGGCCGGCGCCGCCAGGACCGTCGCGTACGCCGTGCGGTCGGCAGTGCCCGCGAGGACGCCGAGCAGCGCACCGAGGCCGTACCGTCCGCTGAGGTAGAACACGTTGGGGTGCCGGTCCTCCCAGGCGGCCGCGGCGGCGAGGTCGGCACCCGCACGGGCGCGGTTCTCCTCCAGGAGCGCGCAGAACGCCCGGCACAGGCCGTGCAGGACCGGCGTGAGGAAGGAGTCCGAGTCGTCGGCCTGCTCGAAGCGGAGCAGCTCCCGCTCCATCTGCCGCCGCCGGCCCTGGTGGGCGGCGAGGGTGGCGGCCACCAGCAGCAGGTAGCGGTGGCTGCCGAGGTTGCGCATCCGGGCGCTCGGCTCCAGGCAGCGGTCGATGATCTCCCGGGCGGCCGTGAAGTCGGCGCGCTGCAGGGCGTCCATGGCCAGCAGGCCTTCCGCGTGCTGGGCGAGGACGAGGGCGCCCAGGTCGCGGGCGGCGTCCCTGGCCTCCCGGATCCTACGCGCGTCACCGGTGCGCATGAAGGCGTTCCCGCCGAGCCGCAGCAGCGCCTCCACCCGCCAGACCGGCAGGGTGTGCGTCTCCGCGACGGCGAGCATCCGCTCCAGGCAGGCGTCCGCGTCGTCGAAGCCGCGTTCGCGGGCCAGCAGAGCGAGCAGCTGCCACGCCTGGCAGGCCACCACGGGGAGCTTCTCGCGCTCGGCGACCTCGGCCGCCTCGCGGGCCAGCCGCTCGGTCTCCGCCGTCGCCCCGCCGTGGCCGGGCAGCAGCGCCAGGTGGCCCTCGACCACGGCCAGGGCGGCGGTCTGGCGGGGATCGCCGGAGCCGCCGAGCTGCGCACGGGCCGCGGCGATCTGCGTCCGGGTGTCGGCGGCGCGCTCGGCGATCACCGCCGCCCAGGCGAGCCTGGTGTGCAGGGCGATGCGACGCTCGATGTCCAGCGCGTCGGCCCCGGCCGCCGGCAGCGACTCGGCCAGCGCGAACACCCGGTCCAGCTGACCGGCCTCGGCCAGCGCGTAGACCAGCGACTCGATGACGTCGGTGCGGTCGGACGCCGCGGCCGACTCGTGGGCCCGCTCCAGCAGCTTCACCGCGGTGGCGGAGGCCCCCGCGGCGAGCGCCCGGCGGCCCGCCTCGGCGTAGAGCAGCGCCGCCCCCGCCCGGTCACCGCCCAGCTCCCGCAGGCGCGCCACCAGCTGGCAGCGCCCGTCGGCGAGCGCCGGGTCGGCCGCCAGGATCGCCTCGGCCGCCCGGCGGGCGATCACGGCCCGCTCGGCCGGCGGCAGGCCTGCGAGCAGGGCCTCCGCGGTGAGCGCGTGCCGGAAGGCGTACTGGTCGACGGCGGTGGAGTCGGGGACGACGAAGCCCGAGGCGGCCGCCGCCGCCAGGTGGTCGAGCAGCAGCCGCATGCTGTGGCCGGTGATCAGCTGGAGCGTGCCGAGCGAGAAGCCGGTGCCCAGGGTGGCGGCGAGCAGCAGCAGGTCGCGGACCTGGGGATCGAGCTGCTCCAGTCGGTGCCGCAGGCCGCTGACCACGCTGGCCGGCACGGCGGCCGCCAGGTCGCCGACGACCACCCAGCCGTCGCCGTCCTGGCGCAGCGCCCCGGAGCCGACCATCTCGGTCAGCAACTCCTCGACGAGGTAGGGGTTCCCGTTGCTGATGGTGCTCAGCCGGTCGACCACCGCGGCGGGCACCTGCTCGGAGCCCAGTTCCAGACAGCCGGCGGCGAGCGCGCCGATCTGCGTCGGCCCGAGCGGCTCCAGGGCGGCCAGCGAGGCGACCCGGCGCCGCTCACCGCCCCGGGCCAGCTCCAGGGCGGCCCCCGGCTCGGGCCGCAGGGTGGCCACCAGGAGGACGGGCAGTCCGGCCAGGTTGTCGACCAGGTAGTCCACCACGGCGATGGTGTCCGAGTCGGCCTCGTGCAGGTCCTCCAGGACGAGCAGGCAACCACCGTCCCGGCCGAGCACGGCCAGCAGCCGCAGCACGGCCTCGGCCAGCTCGACCGCACTCTCCGGGTAGCCGGGCACGGCCGTGTGCCGCCACTGCGGGATCACCAGGCCCAGCGCCGGACGGTACGGCTCCAGCTCCGGGTCGTCGGGGACACCGACGACCCGGAAGCGGGAGTTCAACGCCTCGATGAGCGGGCGGTACGGGATCCCGGCACTGGTCGGGCTGCCGCGTCCGCGCAGCACCGGCAGGCCCAGCGCCTCGGCCCGGCCGGCACAGTCCCCCGCCAGCCGGGACTTGCCTATCCCCGCCTCCCCCACCAGGAAGACCGCGCGGCCCGCATGGGACTGAAGACCGCTCAGGCTGCTGTCAAGCAGCCCGAGTTCGGTCTCACGGCCAATGATCGTCGGGGAAGTGTTGCGCACATTCGCAGGCTACTGTGCCGAAGTTGTGATGAATAGTGATCTCCGCAGGAAGGTGGTCGTGCTGCCGTGGGGTGCGCGGCCCGGGCCCGCCTGCCTGTTCCGGCCGGTCCGCCCGGCGGTGCGGCCGGATCCGGCCTGCCCGACGGTGCGTTCGGATCCGGCACGCGCGGCGGTGCGATCGGATCCGGCCCGCCCGGCGGCGCGGTCAGTGACGCTCGTCACCCACCACCTTGCTGATGGTGGTCCACGCGCTGGTGGAGCGAAACGCCGTGGGCCCGCTGAGCAGTCGGGACCGGCGGCCGAGCCCGCCGCCGGTCCGCAGCCGGATCTCACCCGCCGGGTGATCGACGGTGGCGGCGCGGTGCGCGTCGGCGGGCTGCATCGGGCGCTGCGCGAGGGCGGTGGTGTTCATGAACGGTGTTCCCTTCCGGCAGATGATCTCGAAGGTCGACGTCCGACGGTCTCGGAGGCGACCGCGTGCTGTGACCGCGGTTCGGGCACAGTGGCCCGACCGGGCACGGTGGTTCGTCGGCGCACGGTGGTTCGGTTTGGCAGGGTGGTTCGGTCGGGCAAGGTGGTTCGGTGGGCACGGTGGTTCGGTCAGCACGGTCGATCGGCGGTGCACGGTGGTTCGGTCAGCACGGTGGCTCGGTCGGACGGGCTGACGGCGGGGCTCAGGGGTTCGGTGCCCGCAGCAGCAGCGCCGACGGGACGCGGTCGGCGAAGCCGAGCCGCAGCAGGCCGTGGCCGAGGCCGGCCAGACCGGTGAGCAGTCCGGGCGGCGTGATCCCGCCGGGGGCCGGGCAGCGCGGGCCGCGCCGGACCGCACCTGCGGCGCGGGCCCGAAGTGCCGGACGGTCGGGCATCCGGTGCAGCAACTCCAGGACGCCCCACTCGCCGTGGCACAGACCGTGATCGGGCAGCGGTCCGGCGCCGGCGAGGTGCCCGACGACCTCGGCGACGGCCTCGGCCGACCCCGGGTCCGCCATCGCCTCGGCCCGGTCCGCGACCGCCAGCGCCACCCCGGCCCGGCCGGTGCACCAGGAGAGGTCGGCCCCGACGGACGGCACCGCGGCCACGGCCGAACGCAACGCGGCCAGCCCCGACCGGCGGTAGCGCTCCCCGCCCCCGCCGGAGGCGAAGCCGAGCAGCGCCCAGCCGACCCCGGCCGCGCCGGTCGCGAAGCCCGGTTCCACCGGGACCGGCGCGGCGGCGAGCCGGTCGGCGCAGGCACCCGCGCCGCGCCGGAGCCCGGCCGACGGGCACACCCGGTGCGCGGCCAGCAGCGCGACCAGACCGCCCGCGGTGCCGTCGAGCACACCGAGCGGCTGCTCGGCCCCGGCGGCCCGGACGGTCAGATCGGCCGCCGGCTCGACCAGGGCGCGCAGCCCGGCGTCGTCCAGGGCGACCGCCGTCTGCGTGAGGGCGTACAGGATGCCGCCGAGCCCGGTGAAGGCGCCTGAGCCGACCGCGCCCAGGTCCTCGTCCGGGAGTGCGGCGAGGCGCTCCAGCAGTTCCGGCAGCGGGTGCAGCGCGGCGAGCGCCGTGTCCGCGTAGCGGTCCGTGCCGGTGACCGCGGCGAGTTGGGCGAGGAACAGGGCGACCCCGGTGTATCCGTTCCCCAGGTCGGCACCGCAGGGCGCGAGCCTGCGGTACCGCTCGCCGAGCAGCTCCATGGCCAGCCAGTTCGCCTGCCCCGGCCCCCGGTGCGCCTGCTCGACCAGCTGGTCGCCGATGTCCCGGGCGGCGGCGAGCAGCCGCTCGGGGGCGGGCAGTTCACCGTCCTGTTCGGGGGTGCGCGGGCCGGGCACCGCGGCAGGATGGGCCGGTTCCGCGGCACGGCAGGCCAACGACGCCCGGATGATCCGCTCCTGCCCGGCGTGGTCGGCGTCGTCCATCGCCGCCAGGCGCTCCATCACCCGGGCCAGTCCGGGCCGGTCGAGGGCGCCGGGGATGCGAGCACCGGTGCCGCTCCACAGGTCGACGCCACCCGGACGGGCGGTGAACACCGGCACGTCGCCGTCCCACAGCTCGGCGACCTCGTGGTCGAGCAGTCCCGGCCAGCCCTGGTCGTCCACGGCGTCCGTACCGAGCAGCCGCAGCAGCCCCTCCCGGTCGCCCGGCTCCCGCAGCACGTCGGGGTGGGTCGCCTCGGCGAGGACCGTCGCGTAGACCTGCGTGGCCCGGGTCACCACCCGGACCTCGTCGGCGGCGAAGCGCCGCAGCAGTCCGGCCAACTCCCGCCGGCCCGTCAGGATCGCGCGGTAGCCATCGCGGAAGCCGGACACCAGCGCCCCCGCGTGAGCCGCGGGCTCGGCCTCGACACCGCCCAGCTGCGGGCGGTTGACCCCGCCGTCGACGACGCCGGGCCGGCGGACCAGCCGCATCTCGTCGGTGCCGGCGGCCTCCCAGCCGACCGCCTCCATCGGCGAGCCGTGCCCGGCGCCGCCCCCCAGACCGGACAGGTCGAGCGCGGCCTCGTCCCCGAGCACCAGGTGCGGCAGCAGACCGGTCCGCTGGACGGACGCATCCAGCGCGCGGCCCGCCGGGTCGTCGTCGGTGCGGTCCTCGCCCTCGTACCCGGGCGGGTGGAACAGCGTCTCGACGTCCACCGGCACCGGGTGGTCGGCGCAGGCGATCAGGTTCTCGTGGTGCAGGTCGGTGAGGTCGAGGACGTGCGCGATGGCGAGCAGCGCACCCTGCCGCCGGTAGAACCGCTCCAGCTCCGACGCGGAGGCGCAGGGCCGGGCCTCGACGAACTCCGTCCAGCCGTAGTCCGGCCGGGCCAGGAGAGCGGGCGTACGCAACCCGGGTGACCCCGGGCGGGCGTTGAACCAGTCCACCAGTTCGCCGAAGTGGCGGTCGACCGCGAGCGAACGGGGCTTGTAGACCACCCGGCTGCCGTCGGCGAAGCCGAGTACCGCCACCCGCCGGCCACCCCGGTGCGCATCCCCGACGGCCCGGTCCACGGCGACCAACGGCCCCGGGTCGCGCCCGCCCAACAGCCGGGCGACCAGCTCGGAGCGGTCGGCGGCGTAGCGAGTGAGCACCTCGGCCGTCGCCGCAACGGCATCCACACAGGTACGGCCGACCAGCATCGCCAACACCGGGTACTCGGCGAACAACCGCACCAACCCGGACCGGGTACCGGCAGCGGCGACGAAGTCCCGGAACCTGTCCTGCGGACTCACACCCGTCAGTCGCCCCTCACCCCGGGCCACCCGCAACTCCAGCACCAGCGCCCGCGCCGCCAGACTGCCGAGCGCGGCAGCCGTGGTCGCGGTGAACTCCTGCACGATGCGGGGAAGTTCGACCACCTGCCCGACCACCGGATCGAGTCTGCCGAAAAGCTGCCGCGCAGCCAGCCCCGCGAACGACGCCATCACGACGGCGAAGCCGGCCGTCCCGGGCAGCGGCCCGGCCGGCCGGACGGGCCTGCCGGGGGCTGTGGCGAGAGCGGCCTCGACGAACTCGGCCGATTCGAGGTGTCGCAGGCCCACGGCCTCCACCGGCGCGAAGGTCGGCGACCACCGCGGCGAGGCGACCGCCTCCGCAACTGCGAGCGCGTTGTCACCGATCACAGCGCAGAGCCTGTCAGCCCGCGCAACAGCAGCGCAAGAGGCGGAGAACTGCCTGAATTACCCTACCGAGAAGCGGCCTTGAACCCGCCCGCCGGCCAGGGCCTGGCCGGATCCGCCGACTCTACGCCACGACGCCCAGGCCCCTCGAAGAAGTCGACCAACTCTCCACTCGCCCTCAAGCGACACCTCGGCCCCCACGTGCGAGTACGCTTCGGTGTCGCAAGACTTCGCACTGACAACTCAGCTCGGATCAGGGAGAGATGAAAGCAACACCCCAGCTCCTCGCCGGGCCGCCACCCACCCGAACTGAATCAGCCAGCGCCCTCTGATCCCCATCCCCGCAGCTCAGCAAGTGTCGGCCCCGCACACGCGGGGATTGCTCCACCCTCCGAAGGGCAAGCGTCGTCTCCCGGGAGTCGGCCCCGCACACGCGGGGATTGCTCCCACGCGGCCGGGGCGCTGGCGAGCATGGCCAGGTCGGCCCCGCACATGCGGGGATTGCTCCACGACGGACGGCACGGACATGGAGTACAAGGCTTCGACCCCGCACCTGCGGGGATCACTCCAAGGCTGACGACCTGTTGGACACGACCAATGAGTCGGCCCCCGCGCGCGGGGATGGCCCTCGCGAGGGCTGGCACTCGATCTGGACGTTTTCGTCGGCCCCGCACTTGCGGGGATTGCTCCTTGATTGCCACCGTGCCGTCCGCAGCCGGATAGTCAGCCCCGCACTGCGGGGATTGCTCCGGCCTGAGCGCCAACTCCCTCGGCTACACGTCGTCAGCCTCGCGCCTGCGGGGATTGCTCCTCCGCCTCGCCCCTTGGCAAGTCGTGTGGATCGTCGCCTCGCCCGGCGCTCGCCGGGATTGCTCCGCCTAGAACCCGAACGGCGACTGGGTTGCCCAGGTAGCCCGGCACTCGCGGGGATGGCCCCATTCCAGGCCCGATCAGGGACATCCTCGGGATGTCGGCCCCGCCCTCGCGGGGATGGCCCCTACGCATGCCAGAGTGCTGCGCGGGACTTCCTGTCAGCCCCGCGCTCGCGGGGATGGTCCCTTCGGCGGCGACATGGCCCGGCAGGTGGTCCGGTAGCCCCGCGTTTGCGGGGATGATCGCGCGGTGCTGATGTCCAGACCGACGGGCGCTGAAGCTGCTCGCGTCGGCCGACGAGAGCCAGGTGCCGGTGATCGCCCGGCTGCCGAGCGGCCCGAAGGGCTGCGACTGCCAGCTGTGACGTCGGCCGGACGTCGCCGGGTCATGACCGGCGCCCGCCGAACTGCCAGTTGTGCACCTCGACGTCGGCGTACCCCTCCGAAGTCAGCACGGCGCGTGCCGTGTCCGCGTCCGGCGCCCGGACCAGTGCCGCCGTGCCCAGCCAGGTGGCGCCGTCGTCCGACAGCAATGGGCCGTAAGCGATCAGCTCGTCGCTGTCGGGCGGCACGGCGGCCAGGTCGGCGGCCTGCGGGGTGCCGAGGCCGAGCACCAGGTACCGGTTGCCGCCGGTTCGGCCGCCGGGGAAGTCCCACATGGTGCGCCCCAGCATGTTGTGCCACCGCCGTAGCAGCACGTCCCGGTAGGCGCCGGCCTGGTAGCCGGGCTCGTCGAAGGCGAACGCGCGGGCGGCGGCGGGATCCGGCAGGTCGACGATGTGCACGCTGCCGGTGGGCGTGCCACCGTCGCTGAGGGTCGGGCCGCGGGCGATCATCTCCGTCGCGTATCGGTCCATGTAGGACCAGTGTTCTTCCGAAAGCTCGGTGCGCAGCTTCTCGGAGCCGGGCCGATCGCGGTGGTAGACGAAGAACTCCATGCCCGTAGGGTCTCTGAAGCGGGCGGTCCGGTCGAGCGGGTTTCTCGGATCGCCCGGTTCGCGTAGGCCTTGTCTCCGAGCATCCGCTCCCGCGCCGGGTCCGCCGGCGTGGTCAGGATCCACCGCCGGAGTGTCAGTCCAGGAAGATTCCGGCGAGGCGTGGCAGGCGGCGGCGCATCTCGTCGCTATCGGCGACGTCCCACCGAACTCCGGCCGGCTCGGTCATGACGCGGAGCGGGCCGGCTTCCGGGGAGGCCTCCAGCGCCTCGTCGAGCCCGTCCGGTTCACCGGTGAGACGTTGGTGGGCCCGGTGGGCCACCTGGTTGAAGTCCTCGTTCCCGATGAGCACGTCCCCGCCGGCCCGCACCGCCGGGTGGTCGGCGAGGGAGTCCGGGTCGGCGAGCGCGCGCTCGTACCAGTGCCGGCCGAGCGAGATGACGCCCTCGCGGAAGTCCATGAACCCGTCGTCGGACCACCAGCCTTCGATGAGGAACGCCGCTGCCCACAGGTCGTACCGGTAGGCATGGTCGCGCAGCTGCCACTGGCGCAGGGAGAACTGGACGATCTCGGCGGGCGTGCGGCTCACGAGCCGCTCCTCGCACGCGCGCCCGATCGCGTCGCGCCGATCGTCGAAGTCCGGTTCCAGGGCGTCGACCTCGGCGCACGCCTCGTCGATCAGGGCCCAGAACTCCTCGACATCCATCACGGCCCGAGTATGCCAGGCGCTTCGAAACCCCACGCCTGCGGCACAACCGGCGCCGGACCGGCTCCGGCGGAGCCGAAGGCGCCTCCCCCGTACGGCCGTTGGGAGCTCCGCCTCAGCCGACCTGCCCCGTCGGCCGCACCGTGATGTGGTTGATGTCCACGCCGGCGGGCTGGTTGATGGCGAACACGATGGTGTCCGCGATCTGCTCGCCGGTCATCGTGGCGGCGGCCTCGGGGGTGCCGCCGCGGCCGTGCCAGAAGGGGGTGTCCACGATGCCGGGGGCGACAACGGTGACGCCGACGCCGTCCTGGCCGACCAGGAGGCGGGTGTTCTCGGCGAGGGCGTGGGCGGCCCACTTGGTGACGGAGTAGAGGTTGCCGGGGGTGTGGCGGACGCCGGCGACCGAGCCGATGATCACGATTCGGCCCTTGGAGGCCCTCAGGTGGGGCAGGGTCTCCTGGATCAGCAGGGCGGGGCCCAGGACGTTGGTGAGGATCATGGCGCGCATGTCCTCGGGGGCGTGGGTCTCCAGGTTGCCGGGCAGGGAGAAACCGGCGTTCGCTATGACGTTGTCCAGCCGGCCCCAGGTGTCCAGCACGTGCCGGACGGTGGCGGCGACGTCATCCGCTTCGCTCGCGTCGCCGGTGATCGTCAGCAGCCGCTCGCCCGCTCCCGCGGTGGTGGCGAAGGCGGCCAGCTTGCCCGCGTCGCGTCCGGTGACGGCCACGCGGTGGCCCTGCTTGAGCAGGGCGCGGGCGGTGGCGGCGCCGATTCCGGTCGAGCCACCGGTGATCAGCGTGACGGGTTCCACGGGACGGCCTCCTCGGCGACGGGATCATCGGGGCAGAGCGCCTGCACTATACCCAGCGATCTTCGACGCTCGCTCCGGGCTTTTCCCTGACGGGAGATGGTGTCGAATCCTGTGGACTGATCGGACCGCCCGATGACCGGCCGGTCAGGCAAGCGGCTTGCGGTAGCGGACGTATTCGTTCTGCCGCCGGAACCCCACACTCTCGTAAAGATCGTAGGACCGGTGCGGATTTGACGTGCCCGTGAACAGCCGGGCGGCCGTTGCACCCTGCCCGCGAAGGCTCCGCAGCCCGTCCAGCAACAGGGCCCGGCCGATTCCGAGGCGCTGATGGTCCGTCCGGACACACAGCTCTTCGACCTCGCCCAGGGTGTGGTCGTGACGGCGGATGGAGCAGAGGGCGACGCCGACCATGTCCTGCCCGTTCCATGCAGCACTCCAGCATGCCGGGTCGGCGGTGTCGACGAAGTCCTGGAAAGGCCATTTCTGAGTGAAGTTGGTGTCCGCATACGCATCGACGACGGTCCTCCAGGCTGCACGGTAGTGGCTTGACCCGATCGGTCCGGTCCGTATCCCGGCCGGCAGTTCGCTGCCCCGGTCGGGCAACTGCTGCAGATCGCCCAGCTCCAGCTCGACCAGGCTGAAGACACGTCGGTAGCCGGCTGCGAGCAGAAGCGCCGTGGCGTCCTGCTCGGTGGCCGTGGCGTTCGCGCCGATCATTGCCGTCCGCGCCGTTCCATGCTGTTCGACGAGCCGGCGGATCCGTTCTTCGGCCCAGCTCAGCATGGCTGAGCCGATGCCCTGGCGGCGATGCTCGGGCAGGAGGTAGCCGCGGTGCAGGTACAGCCATGTGTCGTCCCGCTCCTGCCACCATCGGATCGTCGAGTAGCCGACGACGTTCCCGTCGTGCACCACCAGGATCTGGTTCTTGGACGGCTCCTCCAGCTTGGCAGAGGCTTCGGCGATCTCGGTCGCTGTCGGGAGCCCTTCCACAACCGAACGGGCGTCGACCTGGTCCCGTTCAGCACAACCCAGCCGCACCACGGCCATGGGGCCGTGGTCTTCGTCGCCGCGATACGGCCGGAACCCGAAGCCGACCGGAAGGTCCTGTCCCGGGGCGCCATTCGACATGGTCGGATGGTCTCGAACTTCGAGGCAGGTCTGCCACCCAATTCATGCTGCGGTCGTCTGCGGCCGTCGATTCGGTTGCCGTGAACGATCGCCGAGCGGCTGGGTGGCCGTCAGCGATCGTCTCGGGCCGCCGCGGCACGCCACCCTGTCGCAGGATGCGGCGAGACTCCTGGAGATCGAGTCGGGCGGGGCATTCGCGGCCGGCCGCCTACGGGAGGGGCCAGCTGTTCTCGGGAGTGTCGAGCCACGCGCGGTGCCGACCGTCGGACGTCACGGTCAGGCCCAGCCGGGTCGGTGCTGGCCGGTCGGCGTCGAGCCACCACCGGTGGGCGGCTTCGACCTCCTCCCACAGTCGGCGCGGGCCATGTTGCCACACCGCGTACCGGTCGGTGTCCTCGGTGCCGTCCCAGTCCACGGCGGCCCAGGACCGGCCGTCGGTGCCGGCCACCCACAGCCGCGTCACGACCCCGTCCACACCGGGGTCGTGGTCCCAGACGTGCCAGAGATCGCCGAGGCGGTGCCCGAGCGCGAACCGCGTTTCGAAGCAGCTGTCGGCGACCGCCCACGGGTCGAGCGTCGTCACGGAGGGGACCGGCTGGTGGTCCTCGTGCACGACGTCCCGGAACAGCCGCACGTCCTGCCGTTGGGTGCGCATCAGCATGAACGCGCTGTCGGGCGTGAACCGGCCGACAGCGCTCCCCTCGGCGAGGACCGTCAGGGTGAGCAGGCCGCCGCACACCCACGGATTGTCCCACGGGGCGAGGATCATGCCGCCGGTCCTGGTCTGGGCGATCCACGCCGGCGGGACGCGCCGCAGGGAGCAGGTCGCCACCACACGGTCGTACGACTCGCCGGGCGGCCCGCCCGAGCGGCCGTCACCGCACACCACGGTCGGGGCGTAACCGGCGGCCCCCAGCGTGGCCCGGGCGCGCGCGGCCAGGTAGGGGTCAACCTCGATGGTGGTGACGTTGGCGTCGCCGAGCCGGTGCGCGAGCAGCGCGGCGGTCCAGCCCGTCCCGGTGCCGATCTCCAGGACCCGGGTGCCGGGCGCCAGTTCGAGCGCATCGAGCATCGTGACCACGATGGAGGGCGCCGACGCCGAGCAGGACGGCCACCTGTCGGCCGCGTCCTCGGGTTCCTGGCCGTCGTTGATCTGCGTCACCACGGGGGCGTCCGCGTAGGCCGCGGCGAGCCAGCGCTCGGGTTCGCTCCGGCGGTCGCAGAGCTCGTACGCATCGCCGTCGGCGAGCCAGACCCGATCGGGGAGGAAGGCGTGACGCGGGGCCGCCGCCGCGGCCTGGCGCCACTCGGGGGCGACCTCGTACCCGAGGGTGCGGGAGACGGCGCGGAGCAGGCCGCACGTGGTGGCCTGCTCCTGGTGCGCGGGACGCGTCACTTGTCGTCGTCCTTGCCGCGGTGCTTTCCGCCGGACGGCGACTTCGCGCTGTCCGGGGAGGGCTTCGAGGTGCCGAAGTCCTTGTCTCCGGCGCGCTTGCCCTGCCCGCCGTCGTTCGAGCCGCTGCCACCGCCGGAGCTGCCGCCCTTACCGATTCCCCATGCCATGGGAGTCTCCTACCTGGTCGTGGTGGTGGTGGTCGCCGTGGTGGTGGCCGTGCTGGCCGTGCTGGCCGTCGCGGTGGCCACCGGGATCATCGGCCCGGGCCCGGGCGGCGCCGGCGGGGACGGCGGCGGCGCGGGGGTCGTCATGGTGGTGCTCATGGCGGGGGTCCTCTCGGTGAGAGCGTGCTGCAGCCTCCCGGCGAGCGCGCGGGAGGAGATCAGGGGGCGCCGGCCGACGTGGCCGGCGCGGATCCGGGGAATGCGAGTGGGTCGGCGGGCAGGTCAGTCGGCGCAGTGCCGGGGACAGCGGCAGTCCGGCCAGGAGTCGAGCCACAACTCCGCCATCGGCGGAACCGGTTCGGGAACGACCACGACCACCGGCGAGTAGCCGTGCCACCGACCGTCAGCGTCCACCTGGTACGTACGCAGGACCAATCCCCGTCGGCGTGCTGTCAACGGGACGGAGTCGACGGTGTAAGCCATCACAGGGCGCTCCGGCTCTCCCGGACGGGAGTTCGCGCGTCGCGCATCGCGAAGAGCGAGCCGCTGCCGCCCATCGGCCGCAGTCACCTGCCCACCGCCCCGCCCGGGAGCACGCGGTACTGCGCGAGATTCGCCCGGCCCAGGACCCACGCCTCGGCGCTCTCCCGGATCGCGAACTCCAGCGGACGCAATCCACCGACACCGGCGCTGACCAGGTCGCCGGTCTGGGAATCGCGGATGACCCACGGGTCACGGTGCCGCCGGTCGTTCAGCAACTGCTCGACGGTGTACCGGGCGACGATCCGCTGAGCGACGGTCAGACCGTCGCTGTGTTGCACGCGCACGATGGCACGGCTGCCGTCGGTCAGGCCGACCGTCAGGTCGGTGACGGCGTCGTCGCCCATCCACCGTTCGAGGTCGACGGCGGATCCGCTGCCGAACATCAGCTCCATCCCCCGCCGCTGGCAGGCGTCCATCGGCAGCACGCGCACCGTCTGCCAAAGGACGTCCAAGGCCTTCAGCGTCGGCAGGGTGGCAGGCTCCAGATAGCCGTCCACCGCCACCGTGAGGGGCCCATCGAGCCTCATCGGGTGCCTCCGCCCATGCAGGATGGGTCGCCCGCCACAGTCCAGCCGAGTAAGGCGGACGACTCATCGGTCGGTGTGCAGACACGGCCTGAAGAAGCCGACGGTGGTTCAGATGAACCGCACTCCACGGACGCGTCTCCGTAGAGCCGCGCGGGGCTGATCGCGTCCGGATCGAGAACGATCGGGTTCGGTGTCCCTGTCACGCCCTCTACGATCCCCGGCTGCCAGCACCGGAATTACCACACGCAGTGGTAGAGATCCGTCGTGCTTCAAACGGCCTTCGCCCACCGCGCGAGCGACATCACCCGCTCGTCCCGACCTCGTGTCAGCCGCACCATCGTGGCCAGGGCCATCCGTACCTGACCGTGTTCACGGACGTGCTGAGGGGCGATCTGGCGAGCCACCAGCAGCGACTCGACGGCGTGTCGTGGGCGCCCAAGGTGGACGTGAGCACGGCCTAGGTCGACGTAGTAGTGCGACCGGCGCTCGGCTGGCAGCTCACACGAAGGCACCCACCTGGCCGCGGCCTCGACTGCCTCCTGCAAGTCTTTCGGCTCACCCAGCTCAACCGCCACCGACAACCGGTGGATTTCTACGGAGTTGGGCCCCACAGCCGTGCCATCGTAGAGCCGCTCTCGCACGCGACTCGCAAGCCTTTCTGCCTCACGCAGGTGCGCGCGGGCATCGTCGGCCTGACCCATACGACCGGCCGCAACCGCGGCCCGCATGTGCAGAGCGGCAGCAGCGGCGACCAGCCGCTCAGTCTGCAGCGACGGCAGCCGGTCTACTGCGGCCTGCAGCGACCGCAGTCCGGGGCCGAGTTGCTGAGCTGCGAAGAAGGTCTCCATGCGCACGTATGCTGCCGCTGCATCGAGCGCTGGGTCGGCTGCGGTCTCTGCTGCCCACCGCATCAGCTCCACGAGGCGGGCGCTGAGGTCTCGGTACCCGTACTTGTAGGCCACCGCATCTGCCGAACGGGCCGCCAGGGCCAGAAGACGCGCGGCCTGTTCCCGCTCGCTGCCACGAGTACTGTCGACAGCCCGGAACAGCTCGGCCAGCAGGGCCGGCGCCTGCTCGCTGAGGCGGACGTACTGGGACTGCACCCGGTCCTCAACGCTGGCCTTGACGTCGGCGGCTACCTGCGTAAGGGGCCTGATCGGGCCGTCGTCCGGCAAGTCGTATGCGGCGATAGCCCGCTGGAGATTCGGAATGACCTGGTGAACCCGGCTGTCTGCCCGTACAGGTCCGCCGACCAGTTCCTCAGGGGTTGTCCCGAGAGCATTCGCCAATGCTCCGAGCACCTGGTCGCTCGGATGCCGCTCGCCGTCACCGATCTTCTGAATCATGCTCGGTGAAACTCCGGAGAGTTCGGACAGCTGACGCCGGGACAGCCGGGCCGCAGCACGCGCCGTTTCCAGGCGCAGGCCGAGCGTGGGAGCATTGGGCGCGGGCATACTTGGCTCCGTTCCGTGGTCGCAACGGAACGGTACCGGCGCCGCACAGGCGTCGGGCGAGATCGCCCCGACGGTCACTCGGTTGAGGCAACCTCACTGTCGCCCGACCAGAAGTTCGGCCAGCTCGGTCAGCGAATCGACGGTCCAGTCGGCGTCTTCCGCCGTGGTTGTGAGGCCGATGGGACCGCGGCGGAGATGCGCGGCCCGCAGGCCCGCTGACCGGGCCGGCGTGACGTCGTTCATCGGATGGTCGCCCACGTAGACGATCTCGTGAGGCTCCCCCGGCGCCCACTCGACCACCCGCTCGAAGAACCCGGGGCCCGGCTTCGACACGCCCCACTCTGCCGAGGTGGCGATGCCGTCGGCCGGCAGTCCGAGATCACGGAGGAGCCCGGACACAGCGGCGTTCTGGTTCCCCGCGATGCCCACCCACAGACCGGCCTCACGCAGCCGGGACAGGGCGGGACGCACGTCCGGGTAGAGGTCCGTCTCATCGAGGTAGTCGCCCCGACCCGCAGCCTGTCGGGCCCGCCACTCCGCTGCCACGTCCACACCTGGGCGGAGGATCCGGATGGCATCCGCATTGTCCCGACCCTGGGCCACCACAATGCCCACCAGCGCCGACAGTGTGTGCTGCGGCACTCCAAGCCAACGAGCCCAGTCACCCCAGTAGCGGGTATCGCTGATCAAGGTCTCGCCGATGTCGAACACCACAGATCGCATGAGCCGAGACTACGGAACATCAGCCAGTCTCGTGGGCCCACCGACCGCAAGAGCCCCCGCACTCGCGGGATTTCTCCTCGGCCCGCCCCACGGCGCGAGGCGGCAACCAGTACGACACCACGACACGTGCGGGGATTGCTTCGTGAGCAGGGCCTCAGTCCAAGGGCAGAGGAGTCCGATTGTGGGCGGCGAGGGTCGACGACGGGCCCTCGCATGCGGCGCCCAGCTACTGCCACCGCCCGCACCGGCTCGCGCGCCAGGCGTGACTGGCCGGCCGCAAGTCAACAGACCTGCGCAAGCTGCCGGTAGCCGAGAACCCCGCGCCGGCGCATCAAGGCCGTCGGGCCAGCACCTGCAAGAGCCCGGTGACGGCGACGCCGGCCACGATCTCCCGACGGTCGATCATGTCCTGGATGCGGTCCAACGGGATCCACTCGATCCGGTCCGCCTCATGCGTGTCCACCGGTGGCGCCACGAAGGCGGCACCCCGAGCGAGGAACACATGGTGCTCGGCGTTGCTCATACCGCCGATCGGCTGGCTGTAAGCGAGCGGCTCGACCGATTCCACCTGCCACCCGGTCTCCTCCAACACCTCGCGAGCAGCCGCAGCCTTGAGCGTCTCCCCGTCCTCCACAATGCCGCTGGGGATCTCCCAGTTCCACGTCCGAGTGGCGAAGCGGTGCCGCCACATGAGGAGTACCTCGTCCCGGTCGTTGAGGACCACGGTGGCTGCCACCGGAGCAAACCTCACCAGGTGGTGCTCGTAGCGGTCACGCCCTGGCGGTTCAACGTCGATCAGATCAAGGCTCACCCACGGGCTGGTGTACAGAGGCCGGCTACCGTGAACGGTCCATTTGCTGCTCACGGGCACCTCGTGATCTAGACGGGACGGGTCGGGCGTCATCCTGCCAGAAGTGCCTACGGCGCCCGTAAAGCCGGAACTGCTCTCAGGTCGGCGCGCGCCCGGATCATGGGTCTCGCTTCAAGGGATCCACGAAACGGACTGTTTCTGTGGCGACCCTAGGTAACCGCGTCGGCGTCTCGGACCCTGACGATGACCAGCTGGTCCGGGTGCTCGATGCGATCGAAGGAGTCGGGGTCGGCCTCGCGGATGGCCCTGCGCAGGGCCCGGTGGATGTGTGCAATGGCCGGCCCGCGTCCGGGCACCCGGGCGGGGCCTGTGACCCGGACACGGAGAGTCCGCCGGGCAGGCTCGGGCTCGGCATCCGGCTCAACGGCGATGACATAGTCGATCACGTACTCGAACTCGACCTGGGCATCCATGGCACCGCGTGCATTCCGATCGTGACGCCCAGTCAGCAAGCGAACTTCGCCGGGGCACCTGCGCCCATGGGCATGGCTAACCGGTGTCCACTGGTTGACTTGGCAGCCCCATCGGCCTCGCGCGTACGAGGTTCTCCGGTAGGTTGCTCGGCAGACCGCTACTACTCAGCGAACACGAGCCAGCCGCACGTACGGTGGATCCGGATTCGAACTGAACTGAATGGCACTCACTGAGGCAGATCACAGCAGCTCAGGAAGTGTCGGCCCCGCGCTCGCGGGGATGGTCCCTGCTTGGTGCGCACCGGGCCTTCGATGCGTACGTCGGCCCCGCGCTCGCGGGGATGGTCCCGCCGGCCAGTCCCTCAACCAGATCGCCCGCAAGTCGGCCCCGCACGCGCGGGGATGGTCCCTTCTACAACCAGACCGGCGGCGCCCTCACTGAGTCGGCCCCGCACGCGCGGGGATGGTCCGATCAACGGCCAGGTCTACCTGATGGACCAGGTGTCGGCCCCGCGCTCGCGGGGATTGCTCCACCCTGTGGGCGCACATGATGACCACCTCGGAGTCGGCCCCACGCTTGTGGGGAGACTCCTGAGGATGTGGGCCTGACCGCGCACGTAAGGGGTTGCCATGGAGTGGGAGACGTTCGGGAGTCGGCAGGTGTACGGCAGCCCGTGGGTCGAGGTGTGGCTGGATGACGTCGAGGTGCCCGGCCTCGGCCGGATTGCCCACCACGTCGTCCGCTACCCCCGCGCATCGACCACCGCTGTCGTCACCGACGACACTGGCCGGTTCCTTCTTCTCTACAGGCACCGGTTCATCACCGGCCGCTGGGGCTGGGAGGTACCGGCCGGCTGGGCCGAGCCCGGTGAGGACCCGGCAGCGGCGATCGCTCGCGAGGTCGAGGAGGAGACCGGTTGGCGGCCCGGCCACGTCGAGCTGCTGACCGAGTACGACGCCATGGCCGGCATCTCCGACGCACACTTCCGCTGCTTCCATGTCACCGGCTGCACCCGCATCGGTCCGCCGGAAGACGCCTCCGAGGCCACCCGGGTGGAGTGGCTCAGCGAGGCAGAGGTGGTCAAGCTACTGGTGGGCGGGGAGGTCGCCGACGGCCCGTCGCACGCTGCACTGTCCTACTACCTGGGCCCGCACCGGTTGGCCCAACAAGCTTGACCCTTGTGGTCACGCGCCGCAGCAGCGAACCTGTGGTGGCGACCAGCGCGGCGGCGGCCAGGTTCGCGGGCAGCTCGGTGATCAGTGCCACAAGGGTCCCGTGTTGCCGCCGCAGTTAGCAGAGCAATCGCCGGCGCCGGATGCCGCGGTCAAGATCAGCCCGAAGACGATAAGAGCCAGGACGATCCAAGCCACATGGGCGAAGTCATTGCCAGGTGGGATCTTCCGACCGCTGCGCTGCGGCACCTCAGTGTGGCTCTCGGGCTCGCCACTGGGTTCGTCGTGTTCCTCTGCCGCCATCGTGTCATCCCCCGTCGCGGTGTGTCCTCTCATGGCACGACGTCAGATCCCGTCCGTCAAGGCCTGCGGCGGGTCGCTCGCGGGAAGAGCCGCACCGGCTTGACGGATCGTCGCGGACGGGGAGGGAGTGGACGCTGCGCTCTGGCCGGCTCAAGGGCGACGGCGTCCACCACGCCATGCTCGGCATCGCCCGCCTCCACAACCTTCTACAGGCCGCATAGCCCGACCCACCGGCGATCAGCCCACCTCGTCCCGGCCATCTCAACGGTCAATTACGGGACACTCCTTAGGCGGCCGCGTCGGCGTCTCGGACCCTGACGATGACCAGCTGGTCCGGGTGCTCGATGCGGTCGTAGGCGTCGGGGTCGGCCTCACGGATGGCCCCGCGCAGGGCCCGGTGGATGTGTGCAATGGCCGGCCCGCACCCGGGCACCGGGGCGGGGTCCGTGACCCGGGCAGAAAGAGTCCGCCGGGCCGGCTCGGGCTCGGCGTCCAGCTCGACGGCGATGACATAGTCGATCACGTACTCGAACTCGACCTGAGCATCCATGGCACCGCGTGTATTCCGATCGTGACGCCCAGTCAGCAAGCGAGCTTCGCCGGGGCACTGCGCCCATGGGCATGGCTACCCGGTGTCCACTGGTTGACTTGGCAGCCCCATCGGCCTCGCGCGTACGAGGTTCTCCGGTAGGTTGCTCGGCAGACCGCTACTACTCAGCGAACACGAGCCAGCCGCACGTACGGTGGATCCGGATTCGAACTGAACTGAATGGCACTCACTGAGGCAGATCACAGCAGCTCAGGAAGTGTCGGCCCCGCGCTCGCGGGGATGGTCCGTTGATCCCGCCGTTGCAGCGGGCCGCGACGTGGTCGGCCCCGCGCTCGCGGGGATGGTCCCTACATCGGCAAGACGGGAACGTTCTCCGGCACGTCGGCCCCGCGCTCGCGGGGATGGTCCCGGCGAGCACGGCACGGCCCAGCGCTACCTCATGTCGGCCCCGCGCTCGCGGGGATTCTCCCCTCATGGACCGCTACCAGGCCCGGGTCGATCGGTCGGCCCCGCGCTCGCGGGGATGGTCCCGTCTCGGGGGTGAGCTGGTCCGTCGGTTCGGGGTCGGCCCCGCACTCGCGGGGATGGTCCTGTGCACGAGGTCCGGATCTTCCGCACCACCCCGTCGGCCCCGCACGCGCGGGGATGGTCCCGTGACCTTCACCTTCCCGGCCGGCCTGTTCGCGTCGGCCCCGCGCTCGCGGGGATGGTCGGGCGACCCGGACGAGCTGATCCGCCCCGCCGAGGTCGGCCCCGCGCTCGCGGGGGTAGTCCCGCAGACATCGAGCAGCAAGTCCGCAAACTCCTGTCGGCCCCGCACGCGCGGGGATAGTCCTCGCCTTTGGATGACGGACGCCAAGGACGCAAGGTCAGCCCCGCACGCGCGGGGATAGTTCCCACGAGATCCGTGTGAAGGGCAAGGAGGGCCAGTCAGCCCCGCGCTCGCGGGGATTGCTCCGTGTTCGAGAAACCTGCCGAGGAGACGATGCGGGATGGTCCCGGCTGGTCGGGCATCGGATACTCGTTCGTGGTGTCGGCCCCGCACTGGTGGGGATGGTCCGATTCCGAAGGTGAGCACCGGTATGGCGACCGCGTCTGCCCTGCACTTGCGGGGATGGTCCCATCTCGCGGAGGGCTCGGTCGGTCTCGTAGCGGTCGGCCCCGCGGCTGCGGGGAGAGTCCTGGGGGCGCATGCGGCCCGGCTGTAGGGGTGGGGCGCCCGCTTGGTGGGTCCCGTTTCTTGGGTGCCGTGAACCGCGATACAGCCCGCGGTTTGTGACGGTCTGTCAGACTTGTTCCCAGCCGGGGCTTCGACGGCTCTCTGTGTCGTGGGGCGGGGTGGGTGGGTGAGCGGGCGGTTGGTGTCTGCGGCGAGTCGGGTGTGGCTCGGGGTCGTCGCTTCGGTGGCTGCGGTGGTGGTCACCGTGGGCGGGGTTCGGTATGCGGGTGCGGGTGGGCCCGGGGTGGTGGATGCTCGGGTTCAGTCCGCGCTGTACGGGGTGGGGCAGCCGTGGCGGGGTGTCGCGCTGGTCCTGGACTTCCTGGGGGAGCCCGTGGGTTCGACGCTGCTGGTCGTGGCCGTGGTAATCGGCTGTCTGCTGGGCCGGCGTCCTCGGGGGGCGGTGCTCGTCGTGGCCGGGGTCGGTTTGACGGTGGGGACGGCGACGGTGCTCAAGCACGTGGTGGGACGCACCATCCACGGCGACGGCAACCTGTCCTACCCGAGCGGTCACACGGCCTTCTTCACCGCGCTGGCCCTCGCGGTCGCGCTGGCCGCGCCGCGCCACCGCGGCCCCCTCGTGCTCGGTGGGGCGGCGGTGGCGGCGGGCGCCGCCATGGGGTGGGCGCAGGTCGCGCTGGGCGCGCACTATCCGACCGATGTGCTAGGCGGCTGGTGTACGGCGCTGGTGGTGGTTCCGGTGACCGCGTGGTCGGTTGACAGGGTTGCCGAGTCCGCGCGGCTGGAGAGCCGCTGACGTCACGCGAAGCGCCGGAACACCGGTTTCACCGGCCGGCCGCCCAGCCAGGGGGTGGGGTCACCGGCGTCCAGTGCCTTCCGGTAGACGGCGCACGCCCCGGCCACCGCCTCGACGGTGCGCTCGATGTCGTCCTCCCCCAGCGCGCTGCTCACCACGAACGACGGGGCCAGGACGCCGCCGGCGAGCAGTCGGCGCAGGAACAGGGTGCGGTACGGCTGCGACGGCTGTCCCTTCTCGTCGAGGGTGGCGAAGACCAGGTTGCTGGCCCGCCCCCGGACGAGGACGTGGTCGCCGACGCCCGCTCCGGCTGCTGCCTCGCGGACGCCCGCGGCGAGGCGCTCGCCGAGGGCGTGCAGCCGCGCGGTGATGCCCTCCTCCACGTACGTGGTGAGGACGGCCATGGCCGCGGCCAGCGCGTGTGTCTCGGCACCGTGCGTGGTGGACAGCAGGAAGACGCGGTCGCCGGAGTGCCGCAGCCCGCCGCGTTCCATCAGTTCGCGGCGCCCGGCCAGTGCGGAGACGGCGAAGCCGTTGCCGAGGGCCTTGCCGAAGGTGGAGAGGTCGGGGACGACGCCGTAGAGGCCCTGGGCGCCGGCCTCGGACCAGCGGAGGCCGGTGATCATCTCGTCGAAGATCAGCACGCAGCCGTGCCGGTCGGCCAGCTCGCGCAGGCCGGCGAGGTACCCGGGCGGCGGCTCGGTGTGGCCGGCGGGTTCGAGGATCAGGCAGGCGACCTCGTCCTGGTGGCGGGTGAGCAGTTCTTCCGTGGCGGCCAGGTCTCCGTACGGGAACGCCACGGTGAGTTCGGTGGTCGACGCCGGGACTCCGGCGGACATCGGCGTGGTGCCGATGAACCAGTCGTCGACGGAGAAGAACGGGTGGTCGGCGCAGATGGCCACCCGCGAGCGTCCGGTGACGGCGCGGGCGAGGCGCACCGCGGCGGTGGTGACGTCGGAGCCGTTCTTCGCGAACTTCACCATCTCGGCGGTCGGCACCGTGGCCAGGAAGCGCTCCGCGGCCTCGATCTCCAGGGCGGATGGGCGGACGAAGTTGCAGCCGCGGTCGAGTTCGCGCCGCACCGCCTCCAGCACGCGGGGGTGGGCGTGGCCGAGGCTGACGGACCGCAGGCCGGAGCCGTACTCGACGTAGCGGTTGCCGTCGACGTCCCACACGTGGGCACCGCGGCCGTGGCTGATGACCGGGGCCAGGTTCTCGGGGTACTGGTCGTCGCCTTTGGCGTAGGTGTGCGCGCCCCCGGGGATCAGGGCGTGCAGCCGCTCGTTCGCCGCCCGCGACCGGGGCAGGGCGAACTCCTCGTTCGCCCCCGCCCCTTCGACGCCCGCAGCGCCCGCCGCGCCTGCAGTACCCGCAGCGCCCACGTCGCCCACGTCGCGCACGGCGCCCACGACGCCCCCAGTCCTTTCGGTGCCTACGGTGTGTTCGGTGCTCACGTCGGCCTCTCCTCCTCCTTGTGCTTCAGGGCCTCGGCGAGGCTCGGTGCCTCCCGGTCCCGCTTGGACATCGACACGGCCGGCAGCGGCCAGGGGACGGCGAGCTCCGGGTCGTCGAAGGCGATCGTCACGTCCTCGGCCGGGTCGTGCGGGCGGTCGATCCGGTACGAGACGTCGGCGGTCCCGGTCAGCGCCTGGAAGCCGTGTGCGCACCCCGCCGGGATGTACACGCTCACCTGGGTCTCGCCGGACAGTTCGAAGTGGGCCTGGTTGCGGTAGGTCGGCGAGTCGGGCCGCAGGTCCACGACGACGTCGAAGACCTTCCCGTACGAGCACCGCACCAGCTTGGCCTCGCCGGCGCCGGAGCGCAGGTGCAGGCCGCGCAGCACGCCCTGCACCGAGCGGGACAGGCTGTGCTGGACGAAGGCGTCCGGGTCGAGGCCCACCGAGCGGATCACGTCGGCGTCGAAGGTGCGGCAGAAGAAGCCGCGTTCGTCAGCATAGGGCGTCGGCTCGAACAGGAACGCGCCGCTGATCGCCGGGACTCTGGTCACCTTCACTGTGTCTCCCGCAGGTCGTGGCCGTGGGTGTGGGTGTGGGTGTGGGTGTGGGTGTGGGTGTGGGTGTGGGTGTGGGTGTGGGTACGAGTGTGATCGAGGGCGTCGGCGCGGTCGAGGGCGTCGGCACGGCTGCGGTCGGCCGCCGGGAAGAGGGCCGCGGTCAGGGCGTCGAACTGGTGCTGCACGCGCCGCGCGGCGGTCACGTTCCGCTCGACGAGGGTCCGGCGCAGCTCCGCCGATCGCTGTTCCAGCGCCCGGAACTGTTCGAGCAGCCGGTCGGCGTCGACCTCGCGCGCCGGGTGGCAGTACGCGCCGAGGCCCATGTCCGCCATCAGCGCCTCGCTCTTCGTCGCGTAGCAGAGGGCGAGCACCGGCGTTCCGGTCTTCAGTGCGCAGATCAGGTTGTGGTAGCGGACCGCGACCACGGTGTCGGCGACCGCCATCTCCTTCATCAGGTCGGCCAGGGAGGCCGGCTCGGCGGCGGTGACCAGCGGCGAGTCCACCGCGTCGAGGATCGCGGCGACCACCGACGCGTCGCACCGGTCGCCGGTGAGCAGGCGGACCGGCCGGCCCTCCTCGACCATCGTGCGGACGAACCGGATCGTCCCGTCGAGGTAGCGCCGGTGGATCTCGTCGGCCCGGGCGCGGTCGTCGTTGCCCCCGTGGAAGTCCATGACGCCGAGGCAGACCGGGCCTGACAGACCGGACGGCTCACTCCCCGGCGGCTCACTCCCCGACGGCTCACTCCCCGAGGGCTCGGGAGGCGGCACGCTCGCCGTCGGCGCCGGCAGGGAGAACGCGAGGTCCGGGTAGACCTCGTCGCGCGAGGTGTCCACGCCCATCGCCCGCATCGCGTCGCGCGAGGGGCCGTCCCGGTAGGACCGGTACGCGGCCAGCCGCGCCGACCAGCGCACCAGGGCCCGGGTCGGCCGGTTGCCGATCTCGGCGGCGCCGACGCTGACCAGCGCGATCCTGGTGCCCAGCAGCCGGCCGCTCGCGCAGAGCAGGAACAGCGCGTACGGGAAGCCCCACGGCCGCAGCGGCAGGGTGGCCTCCAGGACGCCCATGCCGGGCACGATCACCACGTCGTGCCGGCGCACCCAGGCCGCGGTGCGGACGACGTCGACGAGTTTGCCGAGGCCCTTCGCCGCGATCGAGCCCGCCCGGGACGCCGTCCGGTACTCCGAACGGTTCCAGTGCAGCCGCGTGGCGGGGATCCCGAACCGGGTCGTCACGGCTTCGGGGCCGCCGCACAGCGCGTCCACGACCGCCTCCGGGTGCTCGGCGCGGAGGTAGCCGAGCACGGCTTCCAGCGAGCCGTCGTTGCCGAGGTTGCCGGAGCCGAGCAGCCCGAACAGCCCGACGCGCACCGGCGTTCCGGACGCCCTGACACGACCCCCGTCCCCGCCCCCGCCCCGTACGGCCGTCATGCCCGCCTCCCCTCACGGCCGGCCACGAGGGCGTCGACGTCCACGGTGAGCAGGGCCGGGTCGACCGGGGCGCGGTCCTCGACCCGCTCGCCGGCGCCGGGCCGCAGCCGGCTGGTCATCCACGCGGCCAGGTGGCGGTAGCACTCGCGCCGGTCGGCCGGGCTCAGCGGCGCCCGCCGGATCGCCGACGCGAACCCCCAGACGTACTCGGCGAGCAGCCGGGGCGTCGGGTGCAGCGGGCCGGCCCGGCGCGGGTCCAGGTTGACGCACCGGGAGCGCTTGGACGGGTTCGCCCGCTCGGCGCGGGTGGGGTGGTCGCGGCGGAAGTACAGCAGCTCCGGCACCTGGTGGAACGGCCCGTGCAGGGTGATCTCGGCGACGTAGGTGCGGTCCGCGTGGTGGTAGCTGTCCATCGGCTTCACCCGGCGCAGGACGTCGGTCCGCATCACTCCGTAGAAGTCGTCGCCGCCGGGCTCGAACAGCAGGCTGCGGAAGCGCTCGGGCGCGCGCGGGGAGTCGGTGGTGAGCCCGTACTCGTACGGGACGGTCACCTGGCCGTCGCCGTCGATGACCGCCTGGCCGGTGTGCGCGAGGATGATGTCCGGCCGCTCGTCCAGGGCCTCCACGCAGCGCAGCAGGAGGTCCCGGCCGTACAGGTCGTCGTGCGAGGCCCACTTGAACAGCTCGCCGCGGGCCTCGTCGAGCACGCGGTTGTGGTTGGGCGTGGCGCCGATGTTGCGGGGCAGCCGGAGGTAGCGGATGCGCGGGTCCTTCGCGGCGTACGCGCGGCAGATCTCCTCGGTCCCGTCGGTCGAGGCGTTGTCGGAGACGAGGAGTTCGTAGTCCTCGTAGGTCTGGCCGAGCAGGGCGTCGAGCGACTCGGCGAGGTACTCCTCGCCGTTGTACACGGGCAGGCCGATGCTGAGCCTGGGTCGGGCGGTCATGAGGTCCTCCCTTGGGGGACGGGTGTGCGGTGGTGCTCGCGCAGGGCGGACCGCAGTTGCAGCCACCAGACGGCGGAGCCGCTGAGGGTCGCGGCGGCGACGCCCCAGGCCGAGCCGACGGTGCCGCCGGCGGCGGCTCCGCCGAGCCCGCCGCCGACGTAGCAGGCGGAGGCGAAGAGTTGGCAGCGCAGGCTGCGCCGGGCCGCGCCGAGCGCGCGCAGCCCGGCCGCCGCGCCGGTGCCGAGGCCGGCGCCCGCGACGCCGAGGGTGATCGGCACGATGAGCTGCGAGGAGGAGTGCCAGACGTCGCCGAGCGCCAGCTCGCCGAGCCGGCCGGGCATCAGCAGCAGGGCCGAGCCCCAGAGCAGCGCGCCGACGGCCTGGCCGCCGCCCAGCAGGAGGCAGAACCCGCCGAGCCGGTGCGAGGCCTGCCGCAGGACGCGTGCCGCCTCCGGGACGGTGACCAGCGAGAGCCCCATGAGCACGGCCAGGAACGGGCCGAGCAGGAGTTCGGCGCCGCGCACCGCGCCCACCGCGCCGACCCCGGCGATCGCGCCGAGCCCGTACGCCCGCAGCTGGCTGGCGCCGCTGAGGCTGACGTTCTCGACCAGGTACCGGTAGCCGAGGTCGCGCTGTTCGCGGAGCCAGCCGCGGGCCTCGGCGATCCGGGGCCGGATGCCGGACTGGAGGTAGCCGTAGCCGGCCGCCACGGTGGCGGACGCGCCCCAGGCGAGTACGAAGGCGGCCACGCTGCCGACCCGGGCGGCCACCACCATGGCCGGGACGAGCGCGACGCCCCACACGACGTCGTTGACGAACGCCTTCCGCCCGGCGCCGGCGGCGAAGAACGAGAACCGCCAGGCGTCCTGGAGCAGCAGCCCGGGCATCATGACGGCGAGGGCGGCGAACGCGGCGCCGACCCGGCCGCCGAGGCCGAGCCCGGCGACCAGGCACACCGCGCCGATGGCGGTGCCGACGCCGAGGGCGGTGCCCGTGGACCGGGCCACCGCCCCGCGCCAGGACGCCTCCGGCACGCCGCTGAAGCGCACCACGAGCGGGTCGGTGGCCAGCCCGCGGGAGACGTTGAGCACCACGCCGTACGTCACCCAGGCGAGGCTGAACACGCCGAACGCGGTCACCCCCAGCGAGCGTGCCACGTAGATGCCCACGGCGAAGTTGCTGACGCTGGAGGCCGCCTGGTCGGCGAGCCCCCAGGACAGCCGGCCGACGAGGGCCCGCCGGGCGGTCCGCCGGCCGTCGCCGCCCGGGGCCGCCGACGCCGTCGTCGTTGCCGTCACCTCCTCCCCTACTCCGCTCGTCGCCCCCGCCCCCGCCGCCCCCGTCATGTCTTGATCAGCCCGGCGCCGTGCAGGGCGTCGGCCGCGACGGCGACGGTGTCGAACGGCAGCCCGGAGCGCTCGGCCACGTCCAGCAGGCTGTGCTCGCCGTCGGAGAGGCTGAGCACCCAGAGCATGGCCATCTGGGCCTGCTTGGCGTCGCTGCGGCCGCCGAGCGACTCGTACAGCCCGCGCCGCCCCAGCTGCGGTTCGCCGTAGGGGCTGAGGTTGAGGTACCGCCGGTTGCGGTCGAGGACGTCGAACGCCTCGCGGCAGACGGCGAGCGTGTCCGCCATCGCCTCCGGCGAGACGAAGTCCGGGTTGTCCGCCGAGGTGTGGTACTCGGGGTACCCGGCGTACGGGGTCCGGCTGAGCGAGCCCACGCCGAGGTCGAACCCGGGCGAGCAGAACTGCCGCTCGTCGTAGCCGTACGGGGTGAACTCGGTGATGCGGTGCGGGCGTTCGGAGGTGAGCAGCACGTGCTGCAGCACCCGGTCGATCTCCGCGTCGCCGCGCCTGCTCTGCTTGTACGTCAGCGAGCCACGGTCCCCGGCGCAGGCCAGCACCAGCCCGTGCTTGACCCGCTCGACCCGTTCCGCGGTGCGGGCCAGCCAGGTGATCGCCCCGATGGTGCCGGGCGCGAACAGGAACCGGTAGGTGTACCAGGGCGTCCGCTGCGCCAGCTCCCTGGCGAGGAACGTCGCCACCGCGATGCCCGCCAGGTTGTCGTTGGCCAGCGACGGGTGGCAGACGTGGCAGGAGACGATCACCTCGTCGGGGACCTGCCCGGGGACGACGTGCTCGGCGTAGGTGAGGTGGCCGTCCGCGAGCGTGGAGTCGATGCGGACCTCGTAGTCGCCGTCCGGCAGCGCGTCCAGGGTCTCCTGGGCCAGGCAGAACCCCCACTCCGGCGTGTAGTAGCTGGTGCGGTACGGCACCCAGGTCGGCTGTTCCGGCAGGGTGTGCAGGTGTCCGCGCAGCTCGGCCAGCGGCATGGTGGCGGACACCGGCACGCTGTAGCCGAGCACGTGCAGGCTGGACGCGGCGAAGTCGACGACCCGGTTGCCGGCCGGGTCGGCGACGTAGGCGTCCCGGATGTTCCACTCCTGCGGCACCGTCCAGTCGAGCACCTGGGTCCCGGTCGGCACCTCGTGCACCTGCAGCGGGAGGTACTCGCCGACGATGTCCAGGGTGGCGCGCACACCGTCGCCGGTGATGCTCCGGCAGATCGGGTACAGCCGCTCCACCAGCGCGTGCATCTCCTCGCCGGGCGTGCTCATCGGCGCCACCGCAGGGTGTCGTCGACGGTGCCGGCCGCGGACGCCTCGCGCAGCACGGCCAGTCGGGTGAAGCGCTGCTCGAAGGCCTCCTTGGTGAGGCCGAACTCGCGGTAGGCCTCGGCGAGTTCGAGCGCGCCCCGCTGGACGGTCCACTCGCACGCGAAGTCCGGGACGGCGGCCCGGAAGCGGGAGAAGTCCACCCGGTAGGAGCGCGGGTCGGCGCCCGCCTCCCCGGTGATCCGCACCTTGGAGCCCTCCACCGCCTCGGCGACCTGCTCGGCGATCTCGGCGACGGTGACGTTGTTGGTCTCGCTGCCGATGTTGAACGCCTCGTCGTGCACCGCCTCCCTCGGCGCGACCAGCGCGGCCGCGAAGGCCCGGGCGATGTCGGCGGCGTGCACCAGCGGGCGCCAGGGGGTGCCGTCGGAGAGCACCAGCACCTCGCCGGTCAGCAGCGCGTGGCCCACCAGGTTGTTCAGCACGATGTCGGCGCGCAGCCGGGGCGAGTAGCCGAAGGCGGTGGCGTTGCGCATGAACACCGGGCTGAAGTCGCCGTCGGCCAGGTCGTGCAGGTCGTCCTCCACCCGCACCTTGGACTCCGCGTACGGCGTCACCGGGCGCAGCGGGGCGTTCTCGGCGACCAGCTCGTCGCCGCCCGCGGCGCCGTAGACCGAGCAGGTGGACGCGTACAGGAAGCGCCGCACCCCGGCGTCCCGGGCCAGTTCGGCCAGCCGGACGGAGGCGTGGTGGTTGATGTCGTAGGTGAGGTCGGGGGCCAGCGAGCCCAGCGGGTCGTTGGACAGCGCGGCCAGGTGGATCACGGCGTCCACCCCGGCGACGTGCTCGGCCGTGACGTCGCGCAGGTCCACCCGGTGCCCGGCCGGGTCGGCGGGCGCCGGGCCCAGCACGCAGTCGGCGAACAGGCCGGCGTCGAGCCCGACGACCTCGTGCCCGGCGGCCGCGAGGACCGGGGCCATCACGGTGCCCAGGTACCCCTGGTGTCCGGTCAGCAGTACGCGCATTGGGTCATCCCCCCAGGTTCAGAGTCAGTTTGGTGACGGCGAACGCCTCGGCGTAGCGGGCGTGGCACTCGATGCCGCGGATCCGTGCCAGCCCGAGGAAGGCCTCCCGGTCGTACCAGGGGCGGTGGCGCTGCGAGGGGTAGTGCTCCTGCAGCAGCCGGACCTTCTCCTCGGCGGTCTCCGGGGTCAGCGGCTGGTAGGCCACCGGGCGGCCGAGGTCGCCGTCCCACTTGACGATCTCGTAGCCGAGCACGAGGTGGTCGCGGAAGGCGGTGGTCATCAGTTGCGCCAGGCCCCGGTGGTCCTGGTGGGCGTCCTCGGTGCGCGGGGCGAGGACCACGTCCGGCTCGCTGCGCCCGCGCAGTTCCTCGACGGCGGCCTTGGCCTCGTCCCAGTGCGCGGGCAGCCGGCCGTCGGGCAGCTTGAGCACGGTCAGCCGCAGGTCGGCGTCCGGGCAGAAGGCGGCGAGCGCGGCCCGTTCCTCCTCCTCGCGTTCGCCCCCGCCGCCGGAGAGCACCAGGGCGTCGACCCGCAGGCCGGGCCGGGCCCGGCACATCGTCAGCAGGGAGCCGCCCGCGCCGATGGCGATGTCGTCGCAGTGCGCACCCACGGCGACGACCGCGTCCGGGCGCCCGGCCCCGAGGCGGATCACGCGGTCCCCGCCGCGGCGCCGGCCGGCCGGCCGGCCGCGCCGTCCCGCTCCCACACGGCCCACGGGCGGTCGCCCCGGGCATAGGCGGCGTCCAGCGCGGCCCGTTCCTTCACGGTGTCGGTCGGCTTCCAGAAGCCGCGGTGCTGGTGCGCCACCAGCCGTCCGCGCTTCGCCAGTTGGGTGCACCCGTCGGCGACCAGGTCGCCGTTCTCCGGGATGTGGTCGAAGACCTCCTGGCGGAGCACGAAGTAGCCGCCGTTCTCCCACAGCGGCAGTTCGCTCACCGCCGTGATGCCGCCCACCAGGCCGTCCTCGCCCAGCTCCACGCAGTGGAACGAGGACTGCGGCGGCACCACCATCATCGACGCACCGGCGTCGCGCCGGGCGAACGCGTCGATCATCTCCGGCAGCGGGGCGTCGGTGAGCACGTCGGCGTAGTTGGCGAGGAACATCTCCTCGCCGTCGAGGTGGTGGCGCACCCGGCGCAGCCGCTCCCCGATCGGCGACTCGATGCCGGTCTGCGCGAAGGTGATCGTCCAGGAGGCGATGTCGGTGGACAGCAGCTCGGTCTTCCCGCCCCGCAGCACGAAGTCGTTGGACGTCGTCTCCTCGTAGTTGAGGAAGAACTCCTTGATGTGGTGGGCCCCGTACCCGAGGCAGAGGATGAACTCCGTGTGCCCGTAGTACGCGTAGTAGCGCATGACGTGCCAGATCAGCGGCCGCGGGCCGACCATCGCCATCGGCTTGGGCACGTCGTCGGACGCTCCGCTGCGCATGCGCAGCCCGTAACCGCCGCAGAACAGGACGACCTTCATGCCTTCACCTCGACGATGCTGAGTTCCGGGATGGGGAAGACCAGTCGGCCGCCCCACTCGTGCACGAAGGAGAGCTGCTCGGTCAGCTCGGCCCGCAGGTTCCACGGGAGGACGAGGACGTAGTCGGGCTTGTCGGCGGCGATCCGCTCGGGCGGCAGGATCGGGATGCGGGTGCCCGGGGTGAACCTGCCGTGCTTGTACGGGTTGCGGTCGACCGTGTACGGGAGCAGGTCGGGCCGGATGCCGCAGTGGTTGAGCAGGGTGTTGCCCTTGCCGGGGGCGCCGTAGCCGACGACCGTCTCGCCGCGCTCGGCCGCCTCGACGAGGAACTTGAGGAGGTCCCGGCGCACCTTGGCCACCCGGGCGGAGAACTCGGTGTACCCGGAGAGGTCCTGCAGCCCGGCGGCCTTCTCCCGGTCCAGCACCTCGGCGACCCGGCCGGTCGGCTCGCCGGCCGCCCCGTCCGGGCGGGCCCACAGCCGGATGGAGCCGCCGTGCGTCGGCAGCAGTTCGACGTCCACGAGCGTGAGTCCGCCGCTGGCCAGGGCCCGGGCCGCGGAGGCGACCGTGTAGTACTGGAAGTGCTCGTGGTAGATCGTGTCGTACTGGTTCTCCTCGATCAGGGTCAGCAGGTGCTGCACCTCGATGGAGACCCAGCCGTCGTCGGCGACCAGGGCGCGCAGCCCCCGGGTGAACCCGACCACGTCGGGGATGTGCGCGTACACGTTGTTGGCCACGACCAGGTCCGCCGGGCCGTGTTCGGCGCGGACGGCCGAGCCGGTGACCGGGTCCAGGAACGCCGTGAGGGTGGGCACGCCGGCCTCGCGCGCCGCGGCGCCGACGTTCACCGACGGTTCGATGCCGAGGCAGCGGATCCCCCGGTCCACGACGTGCCGGAGCAGGTACCCGTCGTTGCTCGCGACCTCGACCACGAAGGCGTCGGGGCCCAGGTCCAGCCGCTGTACGGCACCGCTGACGAAGCTACGGGCGTGCTCCACCCAGGAGGTCGAGTAGGAGGAGAAGTACGCGTACTGCGTGAACGTCTCCTCGGGCGTGATCAGCGGCGGGATCTGCGCCAGCCAGCAGTCGGTGCAGACCCGCAGGTGCAGCGGGTACGCCGGCTCCGGCCGGTCCAGTTCGTCCGCGGCGAGGAAGCTCTCGCACGGCGGGGTCGCCCCCAGGTCGACGACGCTCCCCAACGCCGTCGATCCGCAGAGTCGGCATCGTGTCATGTCCTGCCCCCATCCCTGCCCGCGCGGGTGCCCCGGCGCGAGCCCGTGTTTCCGTTCCCGACCGGCGGCGCGCCGTCCGCGCCGCCGGACCGCACCGCGATCGCGGTGCGGTACCCCTCCACCAGGCGCTCCAGCCCGACGGCCGGGCTGAAGCCCTGCTCGTACCGGCGCCGGGCCGCCCGGCCCATCTCCTGGTTGCGGTCCGCCCCGGCCGTGATCCGGCGGATGCAGGACGCGAGCGAGGCCGCCTCCCCGGGCCGGTGCAGCAGCCCGGTCACCCCGTCCTCGACGAGTTCGGCGAAGGCGCCGTGACCGGCGGCGACGGCCGGGACGCCGGCCGCCATCGCCTCCACGACCACCAGGCCGAACGCCTCCAGCCACGTCGAGGGCGCCACCACGGCGACCGACCGCGCGAGGGCCTGCCGGCACTGGTCCCGGTCGTACAGGCCGACGTACCGCACGTCGTCCCGGCCCGCCGCCCAGGCGGTCACCTCGCGCTCCAGCGGGCCCGTGCCGGCGACCACGAGCGGCACGCCCACCCCGCCGGCCGCGGCGAGTTCGTCCCACGCGGTCATGAGCAGCCGCACGCCCTTGGCCTCCGCGAGTCGGCCGAGGTAGAGCAGGTGCTCGCCGGCGCCGCCGCGGCACGTGCCCGGATCGGGCACGAAGTTGTGCTTGACCGCCAGCCGTTCGGCCGGCAGGCCGGCCCGCACCAGGACGTCGCGCTGCGCCGCGGAGATGCAGAAGAACCGCTCCACGCCGGACCACCACCGCCGCCGGTTGACCGACAGGCTGACGGCGAGCGGCACCGTCGCCAACCGGGAGTTGCGGTAGCAGCCGTGCCGGACGGCGGGCAGCGGCGAGCCGCCGACGCACTCGGTGCACGGCCGGCCGTCCCGCTGCAGCGTGCCCGGCGGGCAGACCTGGGTGTAGTTGTGCAGCGTGGCGACGGCCGGCACGCCGGCGTCGGCGCAGGCGGCCAGCACCGCGGGCGACAGCAGCGGGAAGACGTTGTGGACGTGCACCACGTCCGGCCGCTCGGTGCGCAGCCGGGCCGCGAGTTCCTTGCGGACCGCCGGGTTCCACGGCACCAGCAGCGGCACCGCGATCTTGCCCGGCAGGGACCGGGCGGCGATGTCGTCGCTGCGCCGCTCGAACACCTCGACCCGGTGTCCGGCCTCGCGCAGCAGCCCCACCTCCTGGTCGACGACCATGTTCTCCCCGCTCGGCTGCGCCGAGGCGTAGCGGTTGTGCACCACGAGGACGCGCATGCTCACCCTCCCTCCGATCCGTGGGTCCATGGCGGTGTGCGTCGTCGGAGGGCTCCGGGCACCCCGGCTCGGGACACCGGGTCTCCGAACGCCGCGACTCGGGGCAACCCGCCTCCGGACAGCGCGCCGCCGAGCGCCGGTCCGTGGCCGGCCGCGGCGGGTGTCACCAGCAGCGAGGCGGCCACCGTCAGGTGCAGCAGGTACGGCGAGGCGTCGCCCAGCCCGGCCTCGGTGTACGACGCGATCGCGCAGTAGCTGATCAGGAAGATCGCGCAGGCCCTCGCCAGCGACGGCGGCCGCAGCAGCGCGACGCCGCCCAGCACGACGAGGATCGCCGCCACGACGGTGACGCCGGCCAGGCCCTGCTCGTTGTAGACGGCCAGCCAGCTGTTGTCGATCGGCAGCCCGCCGAACGACTTGTCGCCCAGCCCCACGCCGAACAGCTGCTCCGTGGTCGTCCGGGGCGCCGCCAGCAGCGCGTCCCAGACCTTGGCCCGGCCGGTGAGGTTGGAGAAGTTCTCCTGGCTCTGTCCGCGCAGGAACCACGCCTGCAGCAGGGAGCTCAGCCCGACCGCGGCCACGGTGGCGCACAGCACCGCCCAGGTGAAGAACCGGCGGGCGGCGGCGCTGGTCAGGACGAGCGAGCCGACGGCCAGCACCAGCCCGATGAGCATGGCGACCGTCGCCGTCCGGGTGTGGGTCAGCGCGAGCAGGACGAAGGACGGCACGATGACGGTGGCCGCGCTCGCCCCGGTGGTCCGGCGGTCCAGCAGGAGCAGCACGGTGAGCCCGATGATCACCGCGGCGTACTGGCCGATCTGCGGCGGGGTGAGCGGCCACAGCGCGCCGACCAGCCGCCCGCCGTAGAGGTCGGGCATGGCCGCGCCCGGCGAGACGACCAGGCCGGCGGCCACCGACGCGAGCACCGCGAAGTACATCCGGATGTGGTGCCGGACGAGCAGCGGGCCGCCGTCCCACCAGCGGCTGAGCAGCCACAGCGTGCCGACGAACAGGGTCAGCCGGAAGCAGCGGAACAGCGCCCCGAACCCGGACTCCAGGTGCGCGCTGGAGATCACGCTCAGCACCAGCATCAGGGTGAGCAGGAACAGGAAGGCGCTGGCGCGGATGCGCAGCCGGAGGTTGAGGGCGAGCGCCAGCGCGAACGCGGTGACCAGCGCGCCCATGGTGGCCATCTGGATGAGGGAGCGGGGCAGCGGGACGATGGTCTTCGCCCCGGCGGAGCCGAGGGTGTTGAGGATGAGCAGCCCCCAGACCGTCCCGACGGCCTTCGGGGTGCCGGCCGGGCGCGGCCGGGCGTCGGGCCGGGCGCCCGCGGTGTCCGGTCCGGCGGGCGGCCCGGCGCACATCTGGTTCCGGCCCATCTCAACCACCCGCCCGCGGCCGGAAGGTGCTGCCCTGGTCCTGCTGGTACGGCGCGCCCTGCCACTGCGCGGAGTCGAGCGTCCGGCTCGGGTCGTGGGCGACGAAGCTCCACGGTCCGAGGTAGGTGTTGTCGTGCCAGCGGTTCTGCTGCTTGCCGGTGATCGCCTCGGCCACCGGTTCGCCCTTGTACGGCGACCAGTCCGGGTAGGTGCCGTAGTTGGCGAGCACCGCCATCCGGCCGCAGCCGGTCGTGCAGCCGGGGACGGTCGGGTCCAGGACGAAGCGGTTGTCGTGGATGTCGACGCGCTGGGTCTTCCACCGGCAGTCGGCGTAGAGCGGTGCGCCGGCGATGCCCGGCTGCGCGCAGCTGGCGGTGTTCTTCACCAGCAGGGTGCAGTCACCGGACGAGGTGTTGGCCGGGCTGTTGCAGAACCGGTCGGCGTTCTCCCACAGGGTGATCCCGGACCAGTTGTCCTCCAGCACGTTCCGGTCGATCTCGATCTTGTCGGTGCGGGCGGGGATCCGCGGTTCGCCGCCGGACTCGGACAGGTAGACGGTCGCGACCGGGAAGTTGTCGCCGCGGTCGGCGTACCTGCGGCCCTCGACCCAGTCGTTGCGCCGGATCGTGTTGTTCCGGATGACCGCGTTGTAGCTGGTCTCGTAGATCAGCGCGGCGCCGTCGTTGGACTCCAGCACGTTGTCCTCGATGCGGAAGTCGTTGTTGTTGGTGTCCGCCCACAGCCCGGTGCCGCGGTTGTCGTGCACCCAGTTGCCGCGCACGTCGGCGCCGTTGACGGCCCAGAACTTGACGCCTCCGGTGCAGCCGCAGCCCGGCTGGCGCCGCTCCCACTCGTCGGTGTCGTTCCCGGTGATCTCGTTGCCCTCCAGCACGAGGTCGCTGACGGGGCCGCCGGTCTTGTACGCGTTCATGCCGTACTGCCCGTTGCCGCGCAGGCAGCTGGCGCGGACCCGCTGGTGGGCGCCGGCCATCAGCCCGGCGCCGGAGTTGTTCTGGATCGTCGCGTGCTCGATCACCCACCCGTCGGCCGAGTCGTGGTTGACCACGCCCTCGTTCTGCGGCGCGACGAAGCCCTGCACGGTCAGGTAGCGGATGGTGACGCCGCCGGCGGCGCCGCCGAACGCGTACTCGTTGGTCTTCCCGCCGTCGAGCACCGCGCCCGGCGCGCCGAGGTAGCTGTCCCCCTCCTTGGGGACGACCTGGGCGTACCGGTCCGCCGCGAGCCGGTGCGTGCCCGGTCCGAGCCAGAACGTGGTGTTCGGCGGGCTGTTCCTGGTCTTCGCGGACAGGTCGCCGACCACCGCCGGGTCGATCGTCACCGCGCCCGCCGGCGCCGTCACCGGTCCGGCCGCGGGCTCGGCGCACACCCGGGCGACGGCCACGGCCGCGGACGCGGTCGGCGCCCCGGTCGGCTTCGCCGGGGCGTCCGACGTGCTCGTGCAGCCGGTCGCCGCCAGCAGGGCGAGCGTCAGCGCCGCCGCAGCCGACGCCGTGCGCCGCGGCGTCGACGCCCCCCGGTGCGGCCGCCTCGTGATCCCCACGCGCCCCCCTAGCCGTGGAACCTGAGTACGGTGGTGAACCCCTGCGCGCCGTCGGCGAAGCCGGTGCCGATCAGCGTGGTGGCGGGCTCCTTGCGGCCGAAGCCGGCGGAGTACCAGCCGAGCGGCGGGTCGCTCTCGCCGCGGTGGGCGCGCCAGGACAGCTGCCCGGCGAGGTCGAGCTCCGCGGAGCGGTCCTCGCCGTCACGGGTCCAGGTGAGCAGCGCCCGGTTCCCCGTCAGGTCCGCGGTGACGGCGGGGCCGAGGTGGAAGGCCAGCCGTACGGGCCGGCGCGGTCCGCTCACCTCGTCGACCACCCGCAACTCCCGGCTCCCGGCGGTCAGTTCCACTCGGCGGCGGTGCACGGAGGGCCGGTAGCCGTCGTGTTCGGCGCACCAGCGGGCCACTCCCCCACCGGCCGCGTCCTTGTCTGCCACGTCCGCGACCAGGACGCGGCTGCGGGCCTGCCGGGTCCACAGGAACGGGCCGCCGGAGACGGACTGGTCGGCGCCGTCCAGTTCCAGCGTGTTGTGGCCGAGGGTCGAGCGGAAGTACCGCCGCCACTCCGGCTGCCCGTGGTAGCAGAACGTCCCCGGGTCGGCGAGCACGTCGACCCCGTCCTGCCGGACCTCCAGGGACAGCGCGTCGGCGTGGGCGTGCGCGGCGATGGACAGGAACCCGTGCGGACCGCCGTCGCAGCGGCACCAGATCCGGTCCTCCTCGTCGCGGAGGATGGTCATCCCGGCGTCGGCCAGGTGGACGGGCCGGCTCGCCGGGCGGGCCACGCCCGCCCCGTACGGCTTCAGCAGCGCGGCCAGCAGCGGGGTGCGGACGTCGCCGGCCGCCACCTCCGGCCACCAGGGCAGGCGGCCGAACACGGCCTCCCCGCTGGCGAGCAGCGAGGCCCAGCGGTCGGTGCCCGCGCCGTCCACGACCAGGCCGTGCCCGTCGTCCGCGTCGCCCTGGCGCGGGGGCCGCAGCCGGTTGTCGACCACGGCGGCCAGGGCGTCGGTCATGCGCAGCAGCACCAGACGGACCGTCGCGGGGACGGGCACCCCGGCGGCGTCCGCCTCGGCGACCGCGGCCAGGCCGAGCTCCAGGACGAGCCCGTGGTACTCGCTGGCCAGCTCCCGGTTGAGGCCGGACATGAAGGTGTTGGCGCGCAGGTGGCGGTCCAGCGAGCGCAGCGCCTCCGCGCGCCATCGCTCCGACTCGGGGAACCAGTCGAAGGCGCAGGAGGCGGCGAACTGCCCGGCGGCCTCGGCGATGACGTGGTTGTTCGCGGAGGAGCCCCGGCTGGGGAAGGCCGCCAGCCAGCGCTGGTGGTGCCAGATCTGGTGCAGCGCCGTCGGGTTGGCCTCGAACAGCGCGGCCGCGCCCGACCAGCCGTCCAGCAGCCGGCGCACCCACACCCAGGACAGCAGCCGGATGCCCAGCTCGATGCCGCTGACCCAGTGCACGCCCTCCAGCGGCGGGTTGACCTTCCACCAGGAGCGCAGGTGGTCGGCGACGCGCTCGGCGTAGCGCTCGTTGCCGGTGACGGCGTACGCGGCGGCGAGCACCGTCAGGTACTGGTGCCGGGAGGGCTCCCAGATCTGCTTGATGTCGCCGACGGCGCCCTCGTCCCGGTAGGGCACGTCGAAGGCGTAGCCAGCGGTGGCCCGGCGGCCGGTCTTCGGGTCGAACCACCAGTCCGGGTCGGCCATGTCCGCGCGCTCCACGCCGAAGAACTCGGCGCGGCCGTCCATCAGCCGGTCCGCCTCGGCGACCAGCCGCTTGGCAGCCTCGGCGGGCACCGCCTCGACCGCCCCGGCGGGCAGCACGGCGGTGAACCGGGCGCCGCTGACGGCCGGGCCCGCCGGCGGGATCTCCTTGCCCCACCGGCGCCGGCGCAGCGTGTCGCCCACCCGGCCGGCGACCTCCTGCGGCCCCATCGCGGACAGGCGCCGCAGGTACCAGCCCGCGCTCATGGTCACAGCGACCTCGCCAGGGCCACCGGGGCGCCGGCGCCCAGGCTGGCCTGCACCGCGAGGGTGGCCGCCGTGGTGGCGACCAGGGACTCCAGCGGCACCGGCATCGGCCCGCCGGTGCGCACGGCCTTGACGAACGAGGCCAGCTCGTTGGACTGGCCCTTGTCCCGGGCCTTGGGCAGCCGCGAGCTGACCCACCGCTTGCGGCCGTACACCGAGGCGCGGACGAAGTCGTCGAGCTTGAGCACCTTGCCGTCGGCGAGCAGGTCCAGCGTCTCCTTGGGGAAGCCGGGCGCCCCGGAGGTGACGTAGCTGATGGCGGCGGTGGAGCCGTCGGGGTAGCCCAGCACGATCTGGAGGTCCTCGTTGCCGGACGGGGCGACGGCGTACACCGAGACCGGGTCCGCGCCGAGCAGCCAGCTCGCGGTGTCGATGAAGTGGCCGCCCTCGCCCTCGAAGCGCGAGCCCTCGGTGCCCTGCTGGAGGTACCAGCTGCCGTGCTGGAGGCGGCCCGCGTTGACGAGGTAGCGCAGGCTGGCCGGGCCCGTACGGGCGCCGAGGCGGGCCCTGGCCTCGCGCAGCAGCGGGGCGAAGCGGCGGTTGAACCCGACCTGGAGGCGGTCGTTGCCGGACTCCTCCACCGTGGCGAGCACGGAGGCGAGTTCGTCCTCGGTCAGGGCGAGCGGCTTCTCCACGAAGACGGCCTTGCCGGCCAGCAGCGCCTTGCGGGTCAGGGAGGCGTGCGAGCTGTGCCGGGTGACCACGAAGACGGCGTCGATCGAGGAGTCCCCGAGGACGGCGTCCAGGTCGGTGGTCGCCCGGGCGAAGCCGAACTTGCGCTGGGCGTTGGCCGCGGACAGGGACGTGGTGGTGACGACGGCGGACAGTGCCACGCCCTCGCGCTGGGCCAGGTGCGGCAGCAGCATGGAGGACGCGTAGTTGCCCGCGCCGACGAACGCCAGCCGCACCGGGGCGCCGGCCGGGCGGGCCGTGGCCGTCCGCGCGGCGGGGAGCCTGACGGCGGGGATCTCCAGCTTCGGGGCCTCGGCCTTCGCCGGCGGCTCCGATTCCGCCGGGGCGTAGCGGAACAGCGCGGTGACGGCCTTCAGTTCGCCGTCCTTGAGGCGCCGGTACGTCTCCACCGCGTCCTCGAAGTCGGCGACGTGGGAGATCAGCGGGTCGACGTCGACGCGGCCGCGGGCCATCAGGTCGATGAAGCAGGCCAGGTTGCGCCGCTCCGTCCAGCGCACGTACCCGATCGGGTAGTCGCGCCCCTCCAGCTCGTACTCCGGGTCGTAGCGCCCGGGGCCGTAGGAGCGCGAGAAGCGGACGTCCAGCTCCTTCTCGTAGTACGCGTTCCACGGCAGGTCCAGGCGGCACTTGCCGATGTCGACGACCCGGCCGCGGTCCCGGGCCAGGTGCGCGGCCAGCTCCACGGGCTGGTTGCTGCCGCCGCCGGCCGCCAGGTACACCTGGTCCACGCCGTGGCCGTCCGTCAGCTCCGCGACGGCGTTCTCCACGGCCGCCGAGCCCGGGTCGCCGCAGGCCGCCGCGCCCAGGCGCTCGGCGAGCTCGCAGCGCGAGGGGTCCGGGTCGGCGCCGACCACGCGCACGCCCGCCGCGGTGAGCAGCTGCACCACCAGCTGCCCGATCAGCCCGAGGCCGATCACCAGCGCCACCTCGCCGAGCTGCGGCTCGCCCTGGCGGACGCCCTGCAGCGCGATCGACCCGACGGTGCCGAAGGCCGCCTGCCGCGGCGCCAGGCCGTCCGGCACCGGGGTGTAGAGGTTCTTCGGGACCCAGTTCAGCTCGGCGTGCAGCGCGTGCTCGTTGCCGGCGCAGGCCACCAGGTCGCCGACCTTCACGTCGTCGATCCCGGCGCCGACCTGCTCGACCAGCCCGCACAGCGAGTAGCCCAGCGGCGTGTACGAGTCCAGCTTGCCCATCACCTTGCGGTAGGTGGCGGGCAGTCCGTTGGTGGCCACGCTCTGCATGACCTTGGCGACCTGGTCCGGCCGGGAGCGGGCCTTGCCCAGCATCGACATGCCGGCCTCGGAGACCTTCATCAGTTCGGTTCCGGTGGAGATCAGCGAGTAGGCGGTGCGGACCAGCACCCCGCCCGGCTTGCACCCCGGCGCCGGCACGTCGAGCACCGCCAGCTCGCCGCTCTTGTAGTTCTGCACGACCTGTTTCACTCGGAGTCCCCTAGGTTTCTCAGCCGTCACGTGTGCTCTACGCCGGCGAACCGGCGCTGTGGTCGGTCCCGGAGGTCGCACTGCGGTACCAGTACTCCAGGGTCAGCACGTGCCACAGGTGTTTGGAGAAGTCCCGCTGCCCGGAGGCGTCCTCGGCGACGAGCCGCGCCAGCGCGTCGCGCCGCAGGAACCCGGAGCGGACGAGCACGCCGTCGTTCACCACCTCGCGCACCAGCGGGGCGAGGTCCCGGCTCATCCAGGCCCGCAGCGGGGCGCTGAACAGGCCCTTGGGCCGGTACACGATCTCCCGGGGCAGGACCGAGGTGGCCGCCTCCTTGAGGACGGCCTTGCCCTGCCGTCCGACGATCTTCCGGTCGCCGGGCACGGCGAACGCCGCCCTGACCACCTCGACGTCCACGTACGGCACCCGCACCTCGGTCGACGCGGCCATGCTGGAGCGGTCGGTGTACGCGAGGTTCAGGCCCGGCAGGAACATCCGGGCGTCGCCCAGGCACATCCGGTTGACGAAGTCGTCGAGCTCGTTGTCCCGGTAGACGTCCGCGTGCTCGGTCAGGACGTCGTCGACGGTGCCGGCGAGGTCCGGATCGACCAGGGCGAGCAGTTCGGCCCGGTCGTACATGGTGTAGCTGCGCCGGAACGCCGTCTCCTCCGGCAGGTCGGCGAAGGACAGGAACCGCTTGGCGAACCGCACCGACCGGTACCCGCGGCGGGCCGAGGCCACCGGCAGCCGGTCCACCGCCGCGGACAGGCCGCGCCGCAGGGGCCGCGGGACGCGCTGGTAGCGCAGCGCGATCAGGTTGGCCAGGTGTTTGCGGTAGCCGGCGAACAGCTCGTCGGCGCCCATCCCCGAGAGCAGCACCTTGACGCCGGCCTCCCGGGCGGCCGAGCAGATCAGGAAGGTGTTGATCGCGGCGGGGTCGCCGATCGGCTCGTCCAGGTGGTACGTCATCCGCGGCAGCAGGTCGAGCACGTCCGGGGCGATCTCGATCTCGTGCAGGTCGACGCCGAACCGCTCGGCCACCTGACGGGCGTAGCGGAGGTCGTCCGGCATTGCCTCGAACCTGGCGTCCTCGGCGCGGAACCCGATCGTGTAGGCGGAGATCCCGGGGTGGTCGCGGGCCGCCAGCGCGGTCAGGTAGCTGGAGTCCAGCCCGCCGGAGAGGAAGGTCGCCACGGGGACGTCGGAGAGCAGGTGGCGCCGGGTCGACTCCTCGACGATCGCGGCGATGTCGGGCAGCTCGCCGCTGCGGGCCCGCTCCCGGCCCTCGGCGGCGACGTCCCGCAGGTGCCAGAACCGGCCGCGCTCCGTCCGGCCGTCGGGCCGGCACCGCAGCCAGCTGCCCGGCGGCAGCTTCTCCGCCTCGCGGAACGCGCACCGCGAGTCCGGCACCCAGTAGTACAGCAGTGAGGCCACCAGCGCCGCGTGGTCCACCTGCAGCGACCCGCCGGTGGCGGCCAGCGCCTTGAGCTCGGAGGCGAACACCAGGCCCTCGCCGCGCCGGAGCAGGAAGAGCGGCTTGATGCCGAGTTGGTCGCGGGCGAGGACCAGCTCGCCGGTCCGCTCGTCGAAGATCCCGAACGCGAACATGCCGCGCAGCCGGGGCAGGCAGTCCGTGCCCCAGCGCCGCCAGGCCTCCAGCAGCACCTCGGTGTCGGAGGTCCCGCGGAAGCGCACCCCGGCGGCCGACAGTTCGGCCCGCAGCTCGGGCGCGTTGTACAGCTCGCCGTTGTACGTCAGGACGAGGCCGTTCGAGACCATCGGCTGGGCGCCGGTCTCCGACAGGTCGATGATGGCCAGTCGGCGGTGCCCGAGGTGCACCTCGCCGTCACCGACGGGGTGGCTGTACCGGCCCGCCCCGTCCGGCCCCCGGTGGGCGAGGGTCTCGGTGAGCAGGTCGGTCACGGCCTTCCCGTCCGGCCATCGGTACGTTCCTGCGATGCCGCACATGTCCTACCTCGCCTCCTGGTCGCTGTCCGGGACCATGGCGGTCCACATCGGTAGCCGCTCGGTCCGCCGCCGCCCCGTGCCGATCGGCCGGGCCGGCCGGTCGTTGCGGCCGCGCGGCGCGGCGGGCGGCCCGTCCCAGAGCGTGCCGTCGGTCCGGTCCCGCGGGTCGGGGTCGATCAGCACCACACCGATCACCGGTATGCGCTGGTCCGCGAGTTGCCGCGCCACGGTGTGCAGCCATGCGGCGCTGCCGTGGCCGGCCCGCACGACGAGCACGGTCCGGGTGCCGAGGTGGCGCAGGTCGGTCCACGCCGTGCCGGGCGCCACCGAGCCGACGCCGACCCGTCGTTGCTGCGCCGACTCGGCCTCGGCCGTCCCGTCGGCGACCACGGTCGGGGCCCCGGGCCCGGGGCGGCGGTCGGCGAGCTTCGAGCCGGGCAGGCCGTCGACCACGACGACCGGCCCCTCCTCGCCCAGTGCCGCGGCGAGGTCCAGCGCGATCGCGCCCGTGCTGCGCGCACAGCCCAGTTCCAGCAGCGACACCGGCTCCGCGGAGTCGCGCACGCTGCGGACCAGGGTCGCGGTGAGCCGGCTGCGGGCCCTCCTGGTCCGGCGTCCCTGCCACCGCCGCCCCCGCCGGCGGGGTACCCGGCGCAGTTCCGCGATGACGGAGGCGCCGAGGTTCGCCGCGATCTCCCGGCGCAGCACGGGCCGGTCCGCCACCACCACGCCGACGGCCGACACCGCGAGCCCGAGGACGAGCCCGAGGACGACTCCGACCACGGCGTCGGTGGCGGCGGTCTTGACCAGGGAGTGCCGCTCGGCGCGCGGGGTGTCCACGATCTGGGTGCCGGCGACGAGCCGGGGCGTGCCGACGCTCGCCTCGGCGGCCCGCTGGCCGAAGTCGGTGATCCGCGAGGTGAGTTCGGCCCGGCTGGCGAAGAGCGACTCCATGTTCGCCGAGGCCTTCGGACCGCTCTGCGGCGTCGCGTCGCCGATCGCCTTGTTGACCTGGGCGAGTTGCTCCTGCAGCCGGTCGCGCTGGTCGAGCAGGCTCTTGGCCTCGGCGGCCGCGGCCTCCTGGATCCGCCGGACGTGGTCGGCGACGAACGCGTCGGCCAGCGCCTTGGCCCGAGCCACCGCCTCCGCGTCGCTGCGGCCCTTCACGGTGATCTGCAGCAGGTTGTTGGTCAGGCCGATGCCCCCGTAGTCCTGCATGAAGTCCTCCGGCTTGTCCGGGGAGCCGAGGGCCTGCAGGGCCTTGCCGGCGATCCCCGTGGTCTGCAGCAGGGCGACGTCGGTGCGGATGAGGGTCCCGGGGTCGTTCGGCTGGTCCGCCTCGTGCGCGACCAGCACCTTGGCCACCGCACTCGGCGGCGCCGGCATCAGCACCGCCGCCGCCGCGCCGAGCAGCAGCCCGATCAGCGCCATGGCACACCAGAGGCGGCGGCGCCTGCGCACCGCGACCACCAGCGCCTGCAGGTCCAGCAGCGGCGTGGCGGCCGGCGACTCCGACGTCGTACTCGTCGTCACCCCGAACCTCTCCTCGCCTCGTCGCCGACGGCGGCCGGGATCTCGGTCCCGGGCTCGGGCACGGTCTCCGGCTCGGGCGCAGCCGCGGCCGCGGGCTCGGCGCCCTCCGGCGGACGTCCGGCCGTCCGCGCCGGTGCCCGGACCGCGCCGGCGACGACCGCGCCGACGACCTTGTGCCGGGCGTCCGCGCACGCCTCGGCGATGCCGGTGAGCTCCCCCGCGGTCCAGCTGCCCGCGCTGAGCACGACCAGGACACCGGACTCGTCGTCACGGTCCGGCACCAGCGGCCGGGACACCGACACCCCCACCACCCGCAGCAGCGGATCGCCGCCGGCCTCGGTGACGAGCTGCCCGGCGGCCAGGCGGGCCGTCTCGTCGCCGTCCGGGACGAGGACCAGCAGCCGCTGGGCGGCGGGCAGCCGGTCCCGGAGGCGGGCGCACACCCGCCGGTAGCGGACCTGCCGTCCGGCCTCGTCGCCGGAGGCCTGCGGGGCCGGGACGTCCCACCGGGTGTCGACGCCCAGCAGTCGGCGGAGCCGGGCCCCCGGGCCCCGGCCCTGCGGCCGGTGGACGGGCCGTTCACCGGGGACGTCGACGGTGCCGAGGACGACCGAGCCCAGCGCCGCGGCGATCTCGGGCTCGGTACGCGGGCGGCGGCTCATCCGTGCGGCGGTGAGGTGGCCGATGACGGCGAGGACGAGGAACAGCAGCGCCCCGGCGACGACGAGCTGCATCCGCGTCGGCGGTGCCTCGCCGGTCGGCCGGGCGGCCGGCCCCATGACGACCATGTTGGCCCGGTTCGCGGCCGGGTCGACCTGGTCCAGCTTCTTGACGGCGTCCTGCAGCGCGGTGCGCAGCTTGGCGAGTTCTGTGCGGGTCTGCACGCTCTCCACGGTCTGCCCCGGATCGGCCGCGTCGGCCAGGTCGGTGATGCGCCGACTGGCCTGCACCACCATCTGCCGCAGCGCCTCGGGCTGGGACGCCGCGGGGTCGGTGCTGTCGCCGGCGATCCGCGCGGCGAAGGTGACGAACTGCTGGGCGACCTGGTCGGAGAGCTGCTGGGCGCGCTCCGGGGTCTCGGCCGTGCCCGAGATCTTGATGATGTTCCCGTCGGCGGCCGTGGCGCTCACCCGGTCCTGCAGCGCGGTGCCGGTGACGCCGCTCCAGCCGAGCGCGGCGGCCGCGCGGTCGACCACCACCGAACTGCTCGCGATCTCCGCCTGGGTCAGCAGCTCGCGCTCCTGCCACGCCCCGGGCAGCAGGACGGACGCCGACGCCGTGAAGCGCGGCGGGAACAGGAAGGACGTGCCGTAGCCGACGAGCGCACCCAGCACGGCGAGGACGGCGAGGAGCCGCCAGCGCCGGCGCAGGATCCGACCGATCGTGACCAGACGTATCGTTTCATCGCTCAACGGCGGGGCCTTCTCCCTGCCCGGTTCGGGCCACCCGCCGACACCGGCGCCCGACCACGGCAGGCGGCGGCGTACGCGGCGAGCAGCGATCGCTGGGAGTTCCGCCAGGCGAGCGGCCCGTTGATCCGCTCCTGACCGATCTTGCCCATCCGGCCGCGCTCCTCCGGATCGTCCAGCAGCCGCGCGATGAGGGCGGCGAACTCGGCCTCGTCGTTCGCGGGCGCGTAGACGGCGGCGTCACCGGCGGAGACCCGCGCCTCCCGGAGGTCGAACGAGACGATCGGCCGCCCCATCACCATGTACTCCAGGACCTTGTTCATGGTCGACACGTCGTTGAGCGGGTTGCGCGGGTCGGGCGAGAGGCAGACGTCGGCGCTGGACAGGTAGCGCACCAGGTCGGCGTCCGGTACCCGCCCGGTGAACTCCACCTGCTCCGAGAGCCCGAGCCGCCGGGACAGCTCCACCATCGCGTCGAAGGTGTCGCCGCCGCCCACGAACACCGCGTGCCAGTCGGTCCGCCCCTGCTCGTCGCGCAGCTTCGCGAGGGCCCGCAAGGCGTAGTCGACGCCGTCCTGCGGGCCCATCACACCGAGGTAGCACAGCAGATGGGGCTTGCCGCGCTTCAACTCCGGCTCGGGAGGCACCGGTTGGAACCGGTCGGTGTCGGGCGCGCTGCGCACCACGAAGACGTCCTCCGGCCGCCGGCCGCCGCGGCGCAGCGCGACGTCCCGGTAGCTCTCGTTCGTGGCCAGCACGACGTCCGCGGACCGGTAGGTCCACCGTTCCAGCGCGCACACGGCGCGGTGGAGCAGGTCCGCGCCGCGGTCGAACCGGGAGAGGTAGAGCTCGGGCACCAGGTCGTGCTGGTCGAAGACGATCCGCGCCCCGCGCCGCTTCAGCAACAGGGCCGGCAGGAACAGCAGGTCCGGCGGGTTGCAGATGTGGACCACGTCGACCGGGCCGACCCTGCGGGCCAGCCGGGCGGTGTGCCACAGCGCCGATCCGTACTCCTGCAGGTAACCGGCCGGCCCGCCGGTGGCCGCGCGCAACGGGTAGCGGTGGATGCGCACGCCGTCGATCACCGCTTCCGGCTCGGTGTCCCGCTTGGTGCCCCGCGGGCAGACGACGTGCACCTCCCAGCCCGCGTCGCGCAGTGTCGTGCACTCCTGCCACACCCGCCGGTCGAAGGGCACCGACAGGTTCTCCACCAGGACCAGCGCGCGGCGGCCCGCGCCGTCACCGCCCGGCCCGCTGAACGACGTGTCACCAAGCAAGGCCCGTGTACCCCGGTTCGGTCCGGCGCACGTCGGCGTCGGGAAGGCGGATGAGGTCGATGATCTCCGGGCCGCCGGCATGGGGCAGCGCCGACAGGACGGCCGGCTCCCTGGTCCCGACCACGCACACCTCGGCGTGATCGAGCACCTCGTCGACGGACTCCGCGAGCAGCTGCGCGAGGTGCGGCAGCCGGGTCTCGATGTACTCGCGGTTCGCACCGAGCAGCCGGGAGAGGTTCACGTTGGGGTCGTAGATCCGCAGGTCGTAGCCCTTGCCGAAGAGCCGCTCCGCCAGCTCGACGAGCGGGCTCTCGCGCAGGTCGTCGGTGCCGGGCTTGAAGGAGAGGCCGAACAGGCCCACCCGGCGCTTGCCGGTGCGCTCGACCAACTCCACCGCGCGCTGCAGGTGTTCGGCGTTGGAGGGCAGCACGTGGGCGAGGATGGGCACCGCGACGTCGGCCCGCTGCGCCGCGTGGACCAGGCTGCGCAGGTCCTTGGGCAGGCAGGAGCCGCCGAAGGCGAAGCCGGGCCGCAGGTAGGCGGGGCTGACGTTCAGCTTGCGGTCCGCCAGGAAGACGTCGATCACCTGGTGCGAGTCCACCCCGAGCGCCCGGCACACCGCGCCCAGCTCGTTCGCGAAGCCGATCTTGAGGCCGTGGAACGCGTTGTCCGCGTACTTGATCGCCTCGGCCGTCGGGACCGGCACCCGGAACACCTCGCCGGGCAGACCCTCGTACAGCGCCGCGACCACGTCGCCGCTGGCCGGGTCGAGCTCGCCGATGACGGTCTTCGGCGGGTCGAAGAAGTCCCGCACGCTCGTGCCCTCGCGCAGGAACTCCGGGTTGACGGCGACTCCGAAGTCCACCCCGGCGGTGCCGCCGGCGTACTTCTCCAGGATCGGGACCAGCAGGTTCAGGCAGGTGCCCGGGAGCATGGTGCTGCGGAACACGACGGTCTGCCGCCCGCCCCGCTCGGCCACCGCGGCACCGATCTGCTCGGTGACCCGCTCCAGGTAGGTGGTGCACAGGCTGCCGTTGGGCTCCGACGGCGTTCCCACGCAGACCAGCGACACGTCGCTGCCCATGATCGCCTCGCGGACGTCGGCGGTCGCGCGCAGCGCCCCGGTCCGCACGACCTCGGCGATGAGCTCGCCGATCCGCTCCTCGACCACCGGGGCCTTGCCCTCGTTGACCAGGTCGACCTTCACCTGGTTCACGTCCACCCCGATGACCTCGTGCCCCAGGCTGGCCAGGCACGCGGCCGACACGCAGCCCACGTAGCCGAGCCCCAGGACGCTCACCCTCATGACCCGTTCCTCCCCTCGGGCAGGCCCCTGCGGCCTGCCGTCCGTGGGGCGGGGCGGGGGCGGCCCCCCCCCCCCCCACCCGCCCCCCCCCCCCCCGCCCCCCCCCCCCCCCCCGGCGCAACAAAAACAAA
>NZ_JBEOUW010000048.1:0-9822 GCF_040303045.1 Kitasatospora sp. NPDC096140 | reverse complement strand
TAACTCGCCCGCCCCCCGCCCGCCGCTCGAAATCGGCCCCCCCGGCTCGTTGTCGCGCGTCGCCCTGCGGCCTGCCGCCGGGGCCCCGCCCGGCCGCCGCCCCCCACCCATCAGTAGGCCCCCTGCCCCTGGAGCACGGCCCGCAGCGTCTTCCACAAGATCACCGTGTCCAGGGCGAGCGACCAGTCCTCCACGTACCGCAGGTCCAGCCGCACCGCCTCCTCCCACGGCAGGTCGCTGCGTCCGCTGATCTGCCACAGGCCGGTGAGCCCGGGCTTGACGAGCAGCCGCCGCCGGATCTCCGGGCCGTACGCCGCGGACTCCTCCGGCAGCGGCGGCCGCGGGCCGACGAGCGACATCGAGCCGGTGAGCACGTTGACGAGCTGCGGGAGCTCGTCGAGCGAGTACCGGCGCAGCACTCCTCCGACCCTGGTCACCCGAGGGTCCCGGCGGAGCTTGAACAGCAGGCCGGCGCCCTCGTTGCGGTCGGCCAGCCCGGCCCGCGCCCGGTCGGCGCCGACGACCATGGTGCGGAACTTGACGATGGTGAACTCGCGGCCGTCCTTGCCGACCCGGTGCTGGCGGTAGAACGCCCCGCCACGGCTGTCCGCGAGCACCAGCAGCCCGACGAACAGCATCAGCGGCGCCAGCAGGACCAGCAGGACGGCGGCGCCCAGCCGGTCGACGACCTCCTTGACCACCCGGTGCCCCCCGGTGAAGGCCGGCATGCTGACCCGCAGCATCGGGATCCCGAGCACCGCGTCGACGTGCAGCCGCGGGCCGGCCACCTCCATCAGCACCGGCGCCACGACCATCTCGGCGTCGCTGCCTTCGAGGTTCCAGGCCAGCCGCTGCAGCCGTTCCGGCGACCAGTGCGGGTCCGGTGTGATCGCGACGACCCGGTAGCCGTCGCGGCGGACGTGGTTGGCGACGTCCGTCAGCCGCCCGACGACCGGCACGCCGTCCAGCCGGTCACCGTCGGGCCCGAGGCCGTCCGGCGTGCACACCGCCTCCACCCGCCAGCCGAGGTGCGGGAACTTGCGGGTCCGGGCGATCAGGTCGCGCACGGTGGCCACGCTCCCGGCGGCGAGCACCGGGCGCAGGCACAGTCCCTCGTTGCGCTGCTTGTGCAGCCGAAGGCGCAGCAGGTACCGCTCGGTCATGGTGACGAGCGTGATCGCCGGGATGGCGACGAAGATCCAGAGCCTGATGTTGTGCGAGCTGAGGGCGATCCCGCCGAGGGCCAGGACGACGGCCGCCGTGAACAGCGAGCGTCCGAGCCGGCGGAACTCCTCGGCACCCTGGCCGAGCACGGCCGGCGCCCAGGAGCGGGTCACCGTCAGCGCGCCCAGCACCAGCAGCTCGGTGCCGAAGGCCAGGATCCCCCACTTCTCGTGCCAGTTGGCCGCGTCGCGGACCCCGAAGAAGCCCCCGATCGCCGCCACGACGAAGGCGGTGGCCACGGTGTCACTGACGATCACGGTCCGGCGGTACCGCTGCTCCCAGTGCCGCGCGGGCCGCTTGATCGCCCCGTTCCCCGGGCGCCCCCGGACCGACCGGAACGAGTCGGCTAACTCCCCCTCCTCCACAGCGTTTTCCAGGTCACCAGTGGGTTCGACGTGTTCGCTCCACACGGTTCCTCCCCCCGGGAGGCGCATGCGCCTCCCGCACTGTTCCTCCCCCGGGAGGCACCGCCTCCCGCGCCGCGCTGTTCCTTCCGCAAGGACGCCCCCGCCTCCCCGCGACATGGCAAAACCGGTTGTTGCAGCGCTACGTGAACATCCCACCCCGGCGGCAGCGGACCCGTACGTCCCGCCCGCCTCTCGATGCGCGCGGGGACCCGTCGACGGTTGCTCCCGGCACGCCAAGCGCCCTCACGGGCTCCAAGAATCGATCACCCCCACGTCCGGCGCCGGGGCACGGCGGCTGGCCGTCCGCAGGGCCGGACCCGTAGATCACCATTTGTCCACTCGTGCCCAAACTCGCGAAGCACGGTCAATCTAGAGCATCAGGGCCGCCCGAAGAAGGGGATGTGTGCATCTTGTGCTGAGGCTTCGGAGCTGCATCGGCCGGGCGGCAACCGACCGCGGACGTCCCGACCACCAGGACGTGCCCTGTGACCTGTGATGACGGGAGCACTCCGGGTCAGCTCGTCGTGAGCATGGTGACGCCGTGGAAAGGTGGCGCTCAGTTGTCCGGCCGGTGGACCAGGGTGATCCTGCGACGCCGTCGCACGGCCGGTACGCTCGCGCTCTCCCGCAACCCCGGCAGTGCGCCGGCGGCCCGCCGGTACCACCCGCCGTACCGGCCCGCGGCCCACACCGCGGACACGCCGTGGAGCAGCACACTCAGGCCGACGGTGACCGCGACCACCCGCCCGATCGTCGCCACCGCGGTGATGTGCTCCTCGGCGACGAGGAGCCCGAGCACGATCGAGGCGAGGCCGCGCGGCCCGAACCAGCCGATGTAGAGCACCGTGGGCGGCCGCAGCCCGCTGCCGAGCAGGGCGAGGGCCACCGGCACCATCCGCACCACGGTGAGGCTGAGCACGGCGTAGCCGACGATCCGCCAGCTGAGGTGCTCCAACGCCGGGCCGAGCAGCACCGCGCCGAAGAACAGCAGGCTCAGCACGGCCAGCAGGCCGCCGAGGTACTCCGCCAGGTCGGTCGTGTGCCCGTCGTCCGCGGCGGGCCCGGCGGCGGCGGGTGCGCCGGCTGCGGCGGGCCGGCCCGTCCCCAGCCCCTGCGCGAACGCGAAACCGGCCACCCACGCGGCGATGAAGCCGCTCCCGTGCGTGACCACGGAGAGCGAGTACGGGGCGAAGGCCACCGCGAGGACGTAGATCTGGCGCCACTCGCCCGTGACCCAGCCGCGCGCCGCCGCCCACCGCAGGAGCCGACCGCCGCCCCAGCCGAGGGCCAGGCCGAACGCGGTGCTGAGCAGGAGCGCGCGCCAGAACGTCCCGCCCACGCCCTCCTCCGCGTAGGAGGTGCCCGGGACGCCGGCCAGGAAGAGGACGAAGAAGGGCAGCACCATGCCGTCGTTCAGTCCGCTCTCCACGTTCAGCGTCTGACGGACCAGTCGCGGCACCCGCGGGTCGGAGATGGCGCTCGCGCCGAGCGCGGCGTCGGTGGGGGCGAGGATCGCACCGACGAGCGCCAGCTCCCAGGCCGTCAGCCCCGGCAGGAGCGGCCAGGCCAGCAGCCAGCCCGCCCCGATGCTGAGCAGCAGGCCGATCCCGAGGAGCCGGCCCGGCAGCGCTCCGCCGGTGCGCAGGTCCCCGAGGCGCACCGACGTGGCGTCGGTGAACAGCACCAGGGTGAGGGCGGCCTCCAGGAGCGCGAGCAGCGGCCCGGCGTCGTCCGCCAGGCTCACCAGGTCGAGGCCGACCGGTCCGATCAGGATCCCGCAGCCGACGAACACCATCGCGGCGGACACCGGCGACCGAGCCAGCCGCGCCGACCCGAGCGCGTAGACGGCCACGACACCGGCCACCGCCGCGCCGGTCCAGGCGGTGTCACTCATGACACCGCGTGCTTCCGCCGCATCCGACCCGGATTCCCATCGCTGCTCGCTGTCCCTCGGCGCCGTCGTCCCCCCACTGTGCTGCACCCCGGCGCACGCGCCCCCGAGCGACACGTACGCCGCTTCGCTCCGCATCCGCGGCAGCGCCGGGGCGGCCGGGACCGACACCGTCGGCCTCAACGGTTTCGGACAAAACGTCACATACCGTATCGCGGGGCGACGTGACGGGCCCCTCGCAGGCACCCGCCACGACCCTCGCCCCCGTCGCCCCGACTCCCGGCCGGGCACCCAGCCCCGGGCCGGGATCGATTCCGGACCCCTGGAAGGCAGAACCCCATGCAGAAGACCACTCGGCTCGCCGTCGCCCTCGCGACCGCGCTCGCGGCGGCAGCCGTCTGCGCCCCGTCCGCGGCCGCCGCGACGCACGGCGGCGCCGGACACCCGCGCGGCGGGCACCACGCCGTGTTCGTCCAGACCGACGACCCGGCGGGCAATCAGGTCGTCGCCTACCGGCGGGCGGAGGACGGGCAGCTCACCCCGGCCGGGACCTACGACACCCACGGCCTCGGCGGGGTGCTGGACGGCTCGGTCGCCGACCACCTGGCCTCGCAGGGCTCCCTCACCTACGACCCGGGCCACGCCCTGCTGTACGCGGTGAACGCCGGCAGCGACACCGTCTCGGTGTTCTCGGTGGACGGCGACCGCCTCGCCCTGCGCCAGGTCGTCGGCTCCGGCGGCCGGTTCCCGGTGAGCGTCGCGGTGCACGACGACGCCGTCTACGTCCTCAACGCCCTGGACGGCGGCTCGATCCAGGGCTACACCGTTCACGACCGCCGACTGGAGGCGCGGGCCGACCGGAACCGTCCGCTGGGGCTCGACCCGAACGCCACTCCGCAGTTCACCAACACCCCGGGGCAGGTGGGCTTCACCGGCGAGGGCTCCCAGCTCGTGGTCACCACCAAGGCGAACGGCAGCAGCCTGCTGGTCTTCAACCTCGACCGCTCCGGCACCCCCGCCGACACGCCCGTCACGACGACCCTGCCCGGGGCGGTGCCCTTCGCCTTCGTCCCGAACGGCGGGCACGGCCTGTTCCTGGCCGAGGCCGGGACCAACGCCGTCGCCACCTTCACGGTCCATCGCGACGGCACCGCGACGCAGGAGGCGTTCGCACCCACGAACCAGTCCGCCACCTGCTGGATCGTCGCCGTCCGCGACCTGCTCTACGCCTCCAACGCGGGCAGCTCGACCCTCAGCGGCTTCCGCACCGCCGACCACGGCCGCCGGCTGACCGCGCTGGGCAACACGCCCACCGATCCCGGCACCGTCGACGCCGCGGTCTCCTCGAACGGGCACTTCCTCTACGTCCAGACCGGCGTCGACGGCATCCTCGACGAGTTCGCGATCGGCGACGACGGGTCCCTCACGCCGATCGGCTCCCAGGTCGTCCCCCGCGGCGTCGGCGGCGAGGGCATCGTCGCCTTCTGACACCCGTCGGAGCATCCGGCCGCACCCGGGTCGGCGACCCCCGTCGACGAATGTTGATTCTTCAACTACAGTTCTGCTCGTCGGCCCGATCGGGCCGCACCCAGGAGGAGGAACCATGGAGCAGTCCGTCGTCGACAACGCCGAGATATCGCGGTTCGAGATCCACGACGACGGTGACCTCGCGGGCTTCGCCGAGTACCACCGCTCCGGCGACGAGATCGCCTTCATCCACACCGAGATCGACCCCCGGTTCGGGGGCCGGGGGCTGGGCGGCACGCTGGCGCGCGCCGCCCTGGACGCGGCACGCGAGCAGAAGCTCTCCGTCCTGCCCTACTGCCCGTTCATCCGCGGCTGGATCACCAAGCACCCGGAGTACACCGACCTGGTCCCCGCCTCGCACCGCGCCAGGTTCGGCCTCGCCGCCGCCTGAGCACCCGGACGACGGCCGCGGTCACCGGGACCTGCGCGCCCGTCGGGGACGCGGCCGGATGCCCGGTGCGGCGGGGTCGCCCCGACCCGCCGCACCGGGCGCGGCGTCAGCCGACGGTCACCCGGAAGGGGCCGGCCAGCACCGAGTAGCCGTCGTTGGCCAGGAAGTACGCGTCGTACGCGCCGGCACCGCCCAGCTTGCCCGTGGCGAAGGTGACCGCGCCGCTCTGGTTCGGCGCGTAGGACCAGGTCAGCGAGGACCGCGAGCCCGGGGTCACGCCCGCCGGGTAGAAGCCGACCCAGTTCTTCGCACCGGCCTGGGAGGCGTTCGGCAGCGCGTAGCGCAGGGTGACGTTGCCGCCGCCGGCCACCGCGTTCAGGTCGCCGGTCAGCGTCGGCGCGGTCGCCCGGGACGGCGCGAAGGCGGCGTTGAGCGGCGTCGCGTAGGTGTCGTTGGCCGTCAGGCCCGGCAGGCCGAGGGCCTGGTCGATGGTGCGGCCGACGCTGTAGTGGTCGTAGTGCAGCGGGCTGCTGGTCCCGGCCGGGACGGTGCCCTGCGAGCCGACGGCGACGGTGACGAGGTGGTTGTACGCCTCGGCGTGGCTCTCGTCCCAGGTGAGCAGCAGCAGCGAGCGCTGCTGGGTCCAGGCCGGGGAGGACAGCACCGGGGCGAGGGTCTGCTGCAGCCAGCCGTCCTGCACCTTCAGGCTGGTGGCGCTGCCGTTGCCGGAGGCCTCGCCGTCGTAGTAGTCGTCGGCGGCGATCCAGGAGAAGTTCGGCGTGGTGGCCGCGGACTGCAGGTCGGTGGTGAGCTGCGTGGTGTCGAAGAGGTGCGCCGCGCAGCGGGCCGGGTTGCCGCTGATGTCGGTGTAGTTGATGAACGGCGCGTCGTCGGGCTCGTAGTAGCTGTCGCTGCTCTTGCCGGTGTTGCAGGGGGTGCCCATGCCCTGCTCGTAGGCCTTCCAGGTCTTGCCGGCCTCCTCGATGGTGTCGCCGAGGTTGCGCTGGGGGGAGTTGATGTTGGGGAAGTAGGTGGCGCCCTTGGCGTAGGTGTCGCCGCCCGCGATGGCCAGGTAGTTCTCGTCGCTGGGGTGGTAGACGCCGTGGGAGTCGGTGAGGGTGGCGCCCTGGGACATCAGGGTGTGCATGAACGGCGTGTCCGCCGGGTCGTTCATGACCTGGGTGTAGTCGGTGTTCTCCATCATGACGACGAACACGTGGTCGTAGCCCGGTACGGCGGACGCGGGCGGGCTGAGCGGCGCGGGCGGGGTGACCGGGGTGTCGAGGGTGAGCGAGAGGTTGTCCAGGTAGCCGCTCTCGCTGGAGGTGGAGAGGAACTGCGCCTCGACCTGGATCGACCGGGTGCCGGCCGGGACCGCTCCGGTGGCGCTGCGGGAGAGGAACTGGGTGCTCAGGCCGCGGTCGGTCGCGGAGACGGTCGGCAGCTTGGCGGTGGCGCCGAGCGGGCGGCCGGCGGCGTCCTGGAAGTGCAGGCTGACGGCGACGTAGCCGCTGTTGACGGTCCAACCGCCCAGCCAGCCGGCGAGGTTGAAGTGCACGCCGCCGCCGTCGATCGCCGTGGCGGCCGAGGAGACGTCGACGGTCTGCGACATCGAGCCGTCGCCGAAGTTGCCCGGCCCGAAGAAGGCCTTGCCGGGCGTCCGGCCGTCGTTCGGCAGGCCGAAGGACGCGACCGAGTGGCACATGACGTCGAGGCCGCCGGCCTGGACGGTCCAGCCGGGGACGGTGGCGGCCGCGCTCCAGTCGCCGGTGCAGTAGCCGCCGGCCTCCGCGTCGCCGTTGACGATCAGGTTGCCGCTGCCGCCCGTGGCCCCGGCGGTGGCGGGGGTGACGACGACCAGTGCGCCGACCAGGGGGAGGGCGGCGAGCAGCCCGCCGAGGGAGCTCAAGCGCAGTCTCATGGGGGGTACCTCGTCCCGTTGGTGAGGGTGGGTGCCATGGCTGTTCGCCATGAGCGGGACATAAGTACCGGCCGGCGCTGTCCACTGGAAGAACGCCTACCAAACTTGACCAGACAACTTTGAGCGCGGTCACCCACGCCCTCGCCGCCGCGGTCACCGGCGCAGTCGAACTGCCCGGCCCCGGCGGGGTTTCCGCGCGGGGCCGGCAGGTGTCCGGAGTGGGGCGGGCCGGAGGCTACGGCAGGGTCCAGCGCTGGTTGGCTCCGCCGTTGCAGTCCCAGATCTCCAGCGGGGTGCCGTCCGCGGTGGCCGCCGCCGGATCGTCGAGGCAGCGGCCGGACTGGGCGCTCCTCAGGGTGCCGTCCGGCTGCGGCGACCACTGCTGGTTGGCGCCGCCGTGGCAGTCCCACAGCTCGACCGCGCTGCCGTTGGCAGTGGCGGCGCCGGTCACGTCGAGGCACTTGCCGTCGTGGGTGAGGGTGCCGTTGGTGCGGGTCCACACCTGCTCGGCGCTGCCGTCGCAGGCCCAGAGCTGCACGGCGGCGCCGCTGGTGCCGCCGGTGGGGCGGGCGCAGGTGCCCGGCAGGGCGGAGGCGAGCGGCCCGGTGTGGGTGGTCGGGGTGCCGGGGGTGAGGGCGAAGTCGTCGAACTGGTCGGTCTGGTAGCCCGTCACGCCGAGTCCGGCCCGGCCGTTGGTGTAGCTCGCGTCGCTCGCGCTGCCCACGGCGGTGCCGTCGATGCTCGCGGTGAGGGTCGCGTCGTCCAGGGTCAGCGCGACGGTGTGCCAGCGGCCGGTGCCGAGGGCCGTGGTGGTGCCGCTCGCGAGGGTGGTGAAGTGCCAGCCGGTGTCGCTCTTGTCGATGGACCACGCGCCGGTGTCGCTCACCCGCAGGTGGTAGGCGTTCAGGCCGTTGTTGTTGCGGCCCTGCTGGTTGACCCGGCCGAGGAGTTCGACCGTGCTCGACTGCTCGAACATCGTGTCGGCGGTGACGGTGTAGTCGGACCAGCCCCCGTCGCCCATCATCGTGTACGGCGCGTCGTAGGACTCGTCCGTCCAGCGGATCGGCGTGGTCGGGGCCATCTGGCGCAGGCAGGTGCCGGTGCGGCCGCCGCCGCAGGCGACGGTCCGGAAGGCGCCGTTCATGTCCGCGAAGTACTTCGGCGAGGTGGTCGTGGCCGGCGTCTCGAAGCCGTCGGCGTAGGGCAGCTTCATCGGCGCGGCGGGCGGCGGGGTGGCGGTGCCTTTGCCCTGGCCGGTGGTGGTGGTCACGGTGTAGACCCGGCCGGGCTGCAGGGTGAGGGTGTACGAGCCGTGGGCCGGGGTGACGTCCTGCTGGTGGACGAACCAGTCCGCCGGATCGGTCGACCTGAGGTCGGTGGACCACACGTGGACCGTGCCGGTGGACAGGCCGCCGGTGACGGTGAAGCTCGCGGTCCGGGCGGCGGTGGCGTCCATCGTCTCGATCACGGTGCTGTAGTCGCGGTTGTTCGTGCTCTTCAGCGTGACGTGGCTGCCGTTGGTGCGGACGCCGCCGAGGTACCCGCCGGCGGAGTCGACGTAGTGCCAGCCGGGCTTGGCGAACTGGGTGGTGTGCGCGGTGACCCAGGTCGTCCTGCCGATGCTGTAGGTGCCGGACCACGGCTGGTCGGCGATCGACATGCCGTCGGTGGAGAAGAACAGGTCGGGGTAGAGCGCGGCGATGACCGGCCAGTTGATGTACGAGGTCATCCTTCCGTCGAGGTAGCCGCGGTTGATCCCGCGCGCCACCGCCGGTGCGCCCGCGTCGGCGTCCTCGGAGCCGTTCTCGCTCGCCCACAGCGGCTTGCCGAGCGCCCGGGCGGCCGGCGGGCTGGGGCACTCGGTGAAGGCGCTCAGGTACCCGCAGGGGTAGTGCACGCCGACGACGTCGACGGCCTTCCCGAACGCCGGGTCGGCGGCCATCGCGTCGGCCACGGCCCAGGTGTCGTCGGCGGCGACGACCTCGGTGGCGCCGTAACCGCGGGCCGTGAGCGTGCTCCTGAGGTTCTCGTACCAGGCCCTGTCGAAGCCGCGCTCGTTCCACCCGCCGAGGTAGGAGACGGTCAGGTGGTGCTGGGCGGCGCAGCCCATCCAGTCCATCAGGTAGTCGACGCTGTCCTGGGACCAGAAGCTGCCGCCGCTGCCGGTGTCGCCGATCCAGCCGGGGGCGCCCCAGGACAGACCGTAGAACCTGATGTCGGGGTTGCGGGCCTTGGCCTGCTCGGCCAGCCACCACTCGTAGCCCTGGTTGCAGTCGACCGTGCCGCGGGTGTGCTCGATGCTCGGCTCGGCGCCGTCGGTGGAGTTGGTGTCGCCGCCGATCTCCAGCTTCAGCACCTGCAGCGAGGCCGCCATGGGGTGGGCGCAGGTCGCGCTGGGCGCGCACTATCCGACCGATGTGCTAGGCGGCTGGTGTACGGCGCTGGTGGTGGTTCCGGTGAC
>NZ_JBEOUW010000047.1:0-73672 GCF_040303045.1 Kitasatospora sp. NPDC096140 | reverse complement strand
TGACAGATTTCGAAATCTGTCAGCTGTCCGCTGTTTTCTGTCTGCTGTCTGCTGTCTGCTGTGCGCCGACTTCGGTGCGCCGCTTCCCGGCTCCCGTCGCCCGTCGCCCGTCAGCCGGTGGCGGCCAGCTGGGCGAGGTAGCGCTCGGCGGCACGGAGCTTGCGGCCCTCCGGGCCCGGAAGGTAGGCGCGCAGCTCGATGATCTCCGGGGCGATGCGGATGGCCTCCGCACGGTCGGTGATCGATCGCCAGCAGGCCTCAGCGTTGGTGGCCGCCTGCTGGGTCTCCGGGTGGTCCGGGCCCTGCGAGCGGAGCAGCGTCAGGGCCACTTCGCGGTAGATGTCCGCGGCCTCGGCCGGTCGGCCCGCGAGCCGGCACACGTGTGCGCGGACCTGGCGCACCTGGAGCACCGGCTCGGAGACGGCGCCGTGCTCGGCGATGGCCTCCAGTTCGAGGGCGAAGGCCAGGTCCGTCGCGGCGGCGTGGTCCCCGGCGTCGGCGCTGCGGACGATCCGCCCGATGACCTCGCGGTAGTCCGGACGCGGCCGGCCGTCGGCAGCGGCTTCGGCCGGGGCCGGCGCCTCGGCGGGGGCCTCCGCCGGCGCGGGCGGAGCATCGGCCGGCACCTCGTCCTGCGGCGCCTCGTCCTGCAGAACGGCATCCTGCGGAACGGCGTCGGCAGGCACCTCGTCAGCGGGCACGGCGTCAGCGGGCACGGCGTCCGCAGCCACGTCGTCGGTCTGCTCGGTCTCGGGCGTCTCCTCCGTCACCGTTTCCACGACGACGGCGACATCGGTGTCCCCGGCCGACTCCACGGCCTCCGCGGTCGCCACCGCGTCCTCCACCGAGGGGAGTTCGGCCTCGGCGGCGGCGTCCGCAGCCTCCGGCCGGCCCTTGTGGAGCGTGACGCCCGCCGGGGGCAGGGTGCCTACGGGCGCGGCGTCGGCCGGGGCGGGCTTGCGCAGGGTCACGCCCGACGCCACCACGTCGGTCCGGGAGGACCCGGCCGGTTCGAAGGGCTCGGAGGCTCCGGAAGACTCGGAGGGCTCAGAAGACCCGGCAGACTCCGAGGACCCGCCCGCCTTCAGCAGGCTGACCGGGCGGGCCGGCCGGGGCGGGGTGGGCGGCACGCCCGGCTTGACCAGGCTCACCGGGCCGCCGACGCCCACCGGAGCGGCGGCAGGGGCCGGCACCGGCGGCGCGGCGACGCCGTCCTGCGGCCGCGCGGGGCGCGGCAGCGACGGTGCCGGGGGCTGCGGAAACTCCGCGGGCACCGCGTCCGCACCCCGGTCCGCGGCCCGCACCGGGTCCGGCACCTGCGGCAGGTCGACCGACGGGCCGTCGCCGCGCCGCGCGGTGTTGCGGAAGACCGGGCGGTCCGGGGTGTGCGTGGCCAGGATGACGACGTCCGGCCGCAGCACCGAGTACACCTGCTGCCGCAGCTGCTCGGGCGCGAGCACCTCGCCCGCACCGGGCCGGCCACCGTGCAGCGCCTCGATCAGCGCGCGGGTGAAGGTGCCGATCTGCTCCGCGTCCGGGCTGACCACGGCCCACAGCGGAATGCCCTCGCTGAGCGGCGAGACGGTGCCCTGGAGGTACGGCCAGGCGTTCTGGTCGGCGCTCAGGTCGGCGATGACCAGGGTCTGCCACTCGGCCGGACGGTGGCTCAGTTCGGCGGCGATGGCCTGCCAGGGCAGGCCGTCCTGCTTGGCGTCGCGCAGCGTCAGCTGCAACTGGCCGCCCCGCTTGTCGGCGACCACGTGGCCGCCCACGTGCACCAGCAGCGGCCCGGGGTGCCGGGAGGCGGCACGCAGGTGGGCGAGGACGGTGTGCGGGTCGCTGGCGCCCGGGAGGTGGACGGCGTCCACCGCGTCGGCCGCGAGCAGCACCTGCGGGGAGACCGCGGCGAGCATCGCGGAGAGCACCGGCGCCTGGGCCGGTCCGCCCCGGCCCCAGGTGCGGCGCCCGGAGTTGCCGTACCCGCCCTCGATCACCAGGATCCGTCCGCGCGGCGCGGCCCCGAGCCCCCCGGCAGCGGCGGCGGCCGCGCCCGGCAGGCCACTCGGTGCACCGCCCGCGGCCGGGAACGGAGGCGGCGTCACCGGGGACGCCGACCCTGCGGCCGGCAGTCCGGTGAGCGTCCAGCCGGTCGGCGGGACGGGCGGCGCGGCGGGAGGTGCGGCAGGCGGCGCAACCGGAGGCGCCGGCACCTGCGCGGGCTGCTGCGGCACGAGCGGAGCAGACGCGGCAGCAGGCACCGCCGGAGGCACGGCAGCGGGTACCGGAGCAGGCATCTGAGCCGGTACGGCCGGGGGCGCGGGCGGCGGCTCGTAGAGCGCCGCGGGCCCGGGCGGGTGCTCCTCGGACGGGAGGCGCGGGCCCGGCGGCGGTACGGCGTCCCAGGGGCCCGAGTCCGCAGTCGGGTCGGGGCCTCCGGAAACCGCTGTCGTCTCCGCCATCTCCTGGTCACCGCCCCGCCCCGCCGCTCCCGCGGCGTCTGATGCCCTTGCCTGCATGGTGCCAGCCACCACACTCCGTGCGCCGCCACCCTACGAGATCCCGCCGCACCCGATCCAGGCCGGGTGGCCGATCGGCGCGCCACGGCCCCCGCGCCGGCCGCTATCGTGCCGTCATGACCGGTACCGACCGCCCGTTGCTCTTCCTCGACGTGGACGGACCGCTGATCCCCTTCGGCGCCCCGCCCCCGGGCGGCTACCCCACCTACCGCAGCCCGTACGGATCCGGCACGGCCACTGGCGGGAACCCGTTGGTGGCCCGCGTCGACCCCGCACTGGGGCCGCGCCTGCTCAGCCTGCCGTGCGAACCGGTGTGGGCGACGACCTGGCTGGCGGACGCCAACCACTGCCTGGCTCCGTGGCTGGGGCTGCCGCAACTGCCCGTCGTGGACTGGCCGGTGGAGGAGGAGGACGAGCCGGGCGGGGTGCACTGGAAGACCCGCACGCTGGTGGCCTGGGCCGCCGGCCGTCCGTTCGCCTGGGTGGACGACGAGATCACCGAGGCGGACCGCCGCTGGGTCGCGGCCCACTCCCCCGCCCGCACGCTCCTCCACCGGGTGGACCCCCAACGCGGCCTCACCGAGGAGGACTTCACCGCCCTGGGCACCTGGCTGCGCACCACCTGAACACCGGATCCGAGCATGGGATCCGCACGCGAAGTCCGGACACGAACCGCCGATCGGTCGGCTACGGCGGCGTGCGCAGCCCGACCGCGAGACGATCCGCGCCGGACGCGACGACCGCCGGCACCGCCGCCACCGCTTCGTCGAACTCGGCTTCCCGCTCCTTGAGTTCGGGTTCGGCCGGAGCGGCCACGTCGCGCACCGCCCCCCGCTCCACGACCGACGCCCGCGACCCCGCCCGCCCGGCAACGACGGATGCCACGCGGCCGGGGACGGCCCTGCCCTGACGCCAGCCCTCAGGACCCGGCGAGCAGGTCCCGCAGCAGGGCGACGGTGTCGGCGTCGAGGTCGCGGCCGGTGCGGCGGCTGAGGGCGTCCAGCCGGTTGACGGCGCGCAGCAGCTGGTCGCGGGCGCCGGCCGAGGCGTAGGCGTAGAAGAGGTCCCGGTGCAGGAGTTCGACGTCCGGGGCCACCGCGAGGCCGCGGAAGACGGCCGCCTCGGCGCTGCGGTGGTCGCCGTACTGCAGGCGGCGGGCGGCCAGTTCGTGGGCGGTGTCGACGATCGCCGCGATCATGTCCTGGCGCTCGGCCTCGGCCCAGCCGTACGAGGCGGGCGGGGCCTCGGCGAACGGGGCACCGCGGACCAGGGCGAGTGCGTGGGCCAGGGCGGCATCGGCGGTGGCACTGGTGCTGCGCATGCCGCGCCGGTAGAGACTGCGGAACTCGTCCCAGTCGCAGGTGACCGCCGGGGCGAAGGAGTAGCCCTCGGTGGTGTCGGTGGGCAGGAAGGCGCGGCCTTCGGGCGAGGTGCCGAACCAGGCGGCCAGGTCGGCCAGTTTGTCCGGCAGCGGACTCTTCGCGTCGGCCGTGGTGGGGTGCGGATCGAGGTGCGCGGCGCCGGGGTGCAGGTCGTGGTCGAGGGCGTGGTGGTCGGAGCCGGGGCGCAGCGCGAGGTAGACGGCGAGTTCGGTGAGCCGGGGCAGCGCGCCGGCCTCGGCGGTGCCGAGCACCCCGGCGACGTCCACCGGGCCGAGCAGCCGGATCCGCGGCGCGTTGCGTTGGGCGTGCGCCTCCGGGGAGCGCAGGATGGCGAGCAGGTCGTCGCTGTCGCTGCGGCCGGGGGTGGTCCGGGCGACGGGGGCGACGGCTGCGGGACCGGGCTCGGCCGCCGGCCCGGACTCCACGGCGGGCTCGGGGGCGACGGCTCGGGTGTCCCCGGTCCCCGCCGTCACCACCGTCCCCACCGGGGTTCCGGCCCCGGCTTCGTCATCGGCCTCGACGCCGGCCTCGACCTCCGCCTCGGCCTCGACCTCGGCGGTCGGCTCCGCAGCCGGCACCGACTCCTCGCCCGGGCCCGGCTTCGGCACCACCGGAACCACCGGAACCACCGGCACGACGGCGAGCACGGCCGTCGGGGTGTCCACGGCCTCCGCGGCACCGCCGGCGGCACCGTCGGCGGCACCCGCGGCGGCCTCCTCGGCCCCATCGACCTCGGACACGCTCGGCCGGCGCAGATCCCGGGTGGCTTCGTCGCCCGCGGCGTGCCGCCCCTGCCCGTTGACGGCGAACCGGGCCGGTCCGGCCGGAACCGCACTCGACCCGCCGGGAACCGCACCGCCCGACGCCGCACCGCCGGACGCCGTACCGCCGGACGCCGTACCGCGCGACGCACCACCCGAAGCCGGCCCGCCCGACGCGCCGCCCGACGCGCCGGCCGGCAGCGGCGCCGGAGCGGGCGTCACCGGGTCCGTGCCCGCGAACGGGCTGGCGCCGGTGCCGATGACCCGGGCGAGCAGCCGCGGGCCGGCGGCCGCGTCCGTACCGCTCTCGTCCGCACCGCCCGAGGCCCCGACGGCGGCCAGCACCGGTACGGCGGCGGGCAGTTCGGTGGTGTCGGTGTCCTCAGGGCCGTCCAGGGTCCAGGCCGGGGCGGGGTGCTGGGTGGTGTCGTCGGCGGCCCGGAGCAGCTCGGCGACCTGGTCGTACTGCCGTCCGCTGAACCGCTGCAGCTCGACGGTGAGGTGCAGGCCGGGGATGGCGGCCTGGCCGGCGGTGGGCAGCGTCCAGCGGGCCACCGGGCCGGTGCCGCGCTCCGGGGCCCGGGTGATGACGGCGACGCAGGTGCGCGGGCGGGCGTCGAGCAGCCGGCCGAGTTCGGCGGGGATCTCGCCGCCGGGCTGTTGGGCGCAGAGCACGATCTCGGGGGTCCACGACTCGTCGGCCTGGCCCCGGCTGCGGGCGTCGCGCGGGCTGGCGGCCTCGGCGGCGACCAGGGTGGCGCGGGCCTTGGCGGTGCGCGGGCCGAGGGCGGCGAGCGCCGCCTCCAGAGTGGGGTGGCGGTGCACGCGTTCGGCGGCCGGGCCGCTGATCGGCACCTCCTCGGCGAGGTCGACCAGGTGCAGGTGGAGCCGGTCGGCGAGCGGGCTGTGGGCGAGCTCGACGGCGAGGGCGCGCAGCACGTCGCGGGCGTCGTCCGGGTGGCCGGAGAGGTGGAGCAGTCGGACGGCCTCCAGGTCGGCGAGGACCACCGAGCCGTCGGGTGAGGTGCCGAGGGTGACCAGCGCGGGGTACGGCGCGGCGGTCTTGCGGGCCTGCGCGGGGCTCAGCATGTCGCCGGAGTCGGCGCTGCACCACCAGACGTTGGCGGCGTGCGCGGCGCGGAACGGCGCGATCGGGGTGGCGGGGCCGGACAGGTGCAGCTCGACGGTATGGCCGGGGGTGATCCGGGCGGCGACGATGGCGGGCAGGCGCTTGCCGCCGCGCACGGTGTTGCGGGCCAGGGTGCGCAGGGCGCGGTCCAGCAGTTCCAGCCCGGCCTGGTCCTGCCGGGCCATCAGCTCGTTCTCGAAGGCGGCGGCCTCGGCGGCGGGCATCGCGATGCGGTGCCGGGGGCGGCGGGCGCGCTGCTGGGTGCCGCGCTTGTGGGCGACGGTGCCGATCATGATGGCGGCGAGCAGGACGCCGACGGTGGAGGCCGTGAGGGCGATGGTGTAGTCGTCGCTGGGGGCCGGGTCGGCGTGTGCGGCGGGGGCCGGCGCGTGGGTGGGCGGCGCGTGCGTCGGCGCCGGGGCCGACTGCGGCGCGCCCTGCGAAGGCGCGGGCGCAGGAGCAGGAGCAGGAGCAGGAGCCGGAGCCGGGGCGGGCGCAGGAGCAGGAGCAGGAGCCGGAGCCGGGGCGGGCGCAGGAGCAGGAGCAGGAGCCGGAGCCGGGGCGGGCGCCGGAGCGGGCACAGGGGCAGGAGCAGGAGCAGGCGCGGGCGCCGGTGTGGCGGCTGCCCCCGGCACCGTGAGCACCATCCCCGGCACCACCACGTCCGGGTCGGTCAGCTGCTCCCCGTCCGGCGCCTGCACCCCCTTGTTCGCCTCGAAGAGCTTCGGCCACTCCTCGCCGTCCCCCAACTCCCGCTGGGCGATGGCGGACAGGCTGTCCCCGGACTGCACGGTGACGGTCCGCTGCCCGTTCGAGCCCGCACCCGGTTCCGTGCCGGCCTGCGGTGACGTCGCCTGCGGAGCGCCCTGCGCAGCCCCCTGGGGAGCGCCGCCCGACGGGGCGGGCGCCGGCGCCGGGCTCTTCGCCTCGTCCGGCTTGGCGTCCGTCGGCATCAGCAGTTCCCAGCCGGGCTGGATCGGCCGGTCGGCGTCGAAGCGGTTGCCCGAATCGTCCATCGCCCGGCCGTCGTTGAGCTTGGCGATCTCCACCCACCGTTCTCCCGAGCCCAGTTGGCGCTCGGCGATGGACCACAGACTGTCGGCCGGCCGGCTGTCCCGCACGGTGTAGGTGGGCTGTTGCTCGGCGGCGGGCGCGAGCGCGGGTGCGGACTGCACGGCGGGGAGCGCGGCGCGCTGCACGCCGGGGGTCAACTGGGCCTGGACGGCGGGGGTGTGGGCCACTTCGGGGACGGCCGCGAAGGCCGAACCGGCCACCGGCAGCAGGGCGAGCACCGAGCCGACCAGTCCGGCCGCGAGCCGCTGGCTCCAGCCGAACGCCGGGATCCGGCGGGCGATCCGGCCGCGCAGCTGGGCGGGGATCTCCAGCAGCACGGAGAACGCGAAGCACGCCCAGGCGAGCCAGCCGACCACCACCAGCGCCCACAGGAACAGCCGTCCGTCGTCCGGACTGGTGAGCGCCTCGCCCACGCCGCCCGGCGCGACCTCGCCCATCCCGGCGACCGCGTGGGTGCCGTAGAGCAGCAGCGCGGGAACGCCGAACAGCAGGACGAGCAGGGTGACCAGCGCGGCGAGCGCCGTGAGCAGGGCACCCCCGCGGCCGCGTCCGCGCGGCGGTCGGGGCGCCGGGGCGCCGGGCCGTCGCGCGCCCCCGCCGCCTCGATGTGCGGCCCCGGCCCGGCCGTTGCGGGCCCGGGCGGTTCGGGCCTGGTCCTGGGCGGTTCGGGCCTGGTCCTTGGCACGTGGCGCGGCCATCAGTCGGTCTCCGCTTTCTCGACTCCGTGGACGAGGGTCGCACTGCCCCTGCCCGTTACCTTCCGCTCCCCGAGGGCGCCCAGCAGGACCGGCCGGTAGTCGGCCTGCACGGTGACGGTGACGACCTTGCCGTCGCCGGAGAACTCGATGCCGCCGGCCCGCAGGCCGTACAGGCCGAGGTAGGCGTCGGCGGCGTCCCGCACGTACTGCTCCTGGACCTTGAAGCCCTTTCCCTGCAGCACGGCGGCCTGGTCGAGCTGCTGTCCGCCGACCCGCGCGGCCTCCTGGGCGTAGGCGTCGGTGCGCTCGGCGACCCGCAGTCGGCCACCCGCGTCGATCACCAGGGCGATGACGAGCACGACGTAGGCCGCGCAGATCGCGACGAAGAGGGCCACCGCGCCCCGGTCGGACCGTCGCGCCCGCAGGGCTCGCCGCAGACGGCTCAACACCCGCATCCCCTCCCCCCGATCCGCACGTCCCTCTCCCCACCGGCCCCCACCGGGCGCCACTCGGTACCGTTGTGTCATCCCCCGAGCGCTCTCCGCTTGCGTCTCCCCCGCGCGGGCCGCCTCCAATCCCCCGTTTTCCCGGTGGTGGCGGCGCGCGCCCTCATGCGCCCCGGTAACGGTCCACCACCGAGGTGAACTCTCCGACGAGGTGCTTCGTCACGGGTACCCCGGACGGTCCGCCGATCAGGTCGGCCAGTTCGACGTCACAGACCACCGTGACCTTGACGGTCCGGACGGTGCCGTCCGGCAGCTTCAGCTGCCCGTCCTCGACGTGCACGTCCTGGTTCCGGCAGACCACGCCCTGCTGGCCCAGCGTCGCCAGGGCGGAGTCCTTGGCCTGCGCCTGCGTCTGCGCCGCGGTCGGATCGCGCTGCAGCGAGGCGGTCCGGGCTCCGGCGCGGGCGGCGGCCTCGACGGTGCCGGCCGCGGTCTGCACCCGCCCGGCGGCGACGGCCACCAGGATCAGCCCGACCACCGCCGGGGCGACGATCGCCGCCTCGATCGCGACCCCGCCCCCGTCCCGGCGCAGCCGTCGCCACCGGCGCAGTGCCGGGAACCCCCGGCTCACGGCTTCACCACCGGCGGTACGAAGCGCTCCCGCGGCGCCTCGGCGAACTGCCGGATGACGGGCGCCGAGAGCCCGGGTATCAGCAGCGGCGGCGTCAGCTCGACGGTGACGCGGATGGTGGTGGCCGAGCTGCCGTCGGTCCTCACCTCGTACCCGTGCGCCCCCTGCCGCTCCAGGAAGTCCCGGGCCTGCCGCACCGCCGCGGCGTTCTTCTGCTCGTCCGTCGCGTTCCCCTGCACCCGCCCGGCGTCCACGCCCTCGCGGGCCGCGGTGAGCGCGACCTGCCGGTCGAACCAGATCAGCCCGGCCTGGACGGTGATCAGCAGGAGCAGCAGGACGACCGGGAAGACGATGGCGAGACTGACGCTCATCGACCCCTGGTCGCCACGACGGACCGGACGCTTCATCCCTTGGTGGCCCCGCCCGCGCCGCCGGCGCCGCCCGGCATGTTCGGGTCCTGCTGGACCTTCTGGACGACCTTGTCCTTCAGCAGGTAGAGCGCGGTCGCGACGGCGCCCGCCACGAAGACCAACGCGATGATGGCGAGGGCGAGTTCGATGCTGATGGCGCCGCGGTCGCCGCGCGCGCGGGCGGCCCGTAGCCGGCCCAGCCGCAGTGTGAACAGCAGCAGGGCGAACTGCACGGGCAGCAGCGCGGGTCGCAGCACCCGGCCTGCCAGGTCGGCGAGTCGAACGTACATCGGGTTCTCCCGGTATGTGGTGTGGTGTCAGCTGCTGGGCTGATCGTTCAGTTGAGCATCTGGTGGAGCGCGGGAAAGACGATCAGGACGGTCATCAGCAGCGTCAGGGCGGCCCCCGGCGCGACCATCCGCTCGCTGTCGGCGTTGGCCCTGGCGAGGTCCTCGGCGAGCAGTTCGCCGCGCAGGCCCTTGGCGCGGGCCCGCAGGGTGTCGTACACGGCGGCGCCGTCGGTGCCGGACAGCCGCATGATGTCGGCCACGTCCTGCAGCGGGGTGAGGCCCAACTCCTCGGCCAGCGCGTCGAGTCCGGCCCACGGCGGGAGCCGGTCGGTGGCCGCGCGCTCCAGGGCGTCGCGGATCCGCCGGAACACCACGCCCCGGCCGACCGAAGCGGCCCGGCGCAGCGCCTCGGCGGGGCCGCAGTCGGCGGCCCGCTCCAGCGCGACGAGCTCCAGGTAGGCGGCGATGCCGTGCAGGTACTCGGTACGCGCCTCCTTGGCCTCGCCGCGCACGACGGCGTCCGGGACGAACCACAGCAGGCCGGCCAGCAGCGGCCCGACGACCAGCGGCAACGCGAAGGGCAGGCCGATGTCCATCAGCACGGCCATCGCGCCGAGGTAGGCGGGCAGCACCAGGCCGAGCGCGGCGAACAGCAGCTTGTGCACCATGAACCGGGCCGGGGTGCGACCGATCAGGGCGAGTTCGCGGCGCGGGACGGAGACCCCGCGCAGCCGGACGGACCGCTCGCCGATCCGGTCGTACCAGCGCGGACGTTCGTCCGGGTCCTGCGCGCGGTCCGCGGGTACGGCGTGCAACCGGTCCAGCGCCTGGCGCAGGTCCGGGGGTGCCGGCCGCAGTTCGGCCACCAGCAGGGCGAGGCCGCCGGCCGCGACGGCGCCGGCCAGCACGGACCAGGGGGAGATCACCGGACCTCCCCGAGCTGCTCGGTCGGCTCCTGCTCGCGCGCCGGTGCGCCCGTGCCCCGCCCGCTCCTGCTGCGCCGGTCCGGCGTCAGCAGCCGGGGCACCGGCGGGTGGGAGGCCAGCGCCCGCATCCAGGCGATGATCGCCACGAACAGGGCGGCGACCACGGCCAGGACCAGCTGGCCGAGGAAGGTGCCGTACGGCCGGGTGTACTCGGTGTTGAAGGACCCGATGGTGACGACCAGCACGATGATGCCGACCAGCCAGCGGATGGTGGTCCGGTGTTTGGCCCGGTCCGCCTCGATGGCGCGGCGCTGGCGGACCTCCTCGCGGACCGAGTCGGCCATGTCGGACAGCGTGCGGGCCAGGCCGGGGCCGCTGTCCCCGGCCCGCAGCACGAGCGCGGCGAGCACCTTGTCGGCGGTGGCGTCGGCCAGGCTGTCGGCGAAGGCGTGCAGCGCCTCCTCGGGCCGCCAGCGGGCCTGCAGCCGGGCCGCGAGCTCGCCGACCTCGTCCTCCAGGGCGGCGGGGGCGGTGCGGCGGCTGGTGACGATGGCCTGGTTGAGGCCGACGCCGAGCAGCAGCACGTCGGCGATCCGCTGGGTCCACTCGGACAGCGCCTCCAGGCGCTCGATCCGGTGGGTGTCCGGGCGGGTGGTGTCGAACAGCCAGGGCAGGCCGAAGACGGCCAGCGGCACCAGCAGCGCGGTCAGCGGGATGCCGGTGAACAGCCAGGCCAGCGGCGCGCCGACGAGCGCGAGCGGCAGCTGGACCCGGCGCAGCCGCACCATCCGGGCCGGGGCCGCCCCGGGGGCGCCGTACCAGAAGACGTGGGCGCGCCCGGCGAGCGGGTTGGGCCGCCCGGCGGTGTCCTCGTCGGCGGGCTCGCTGCCGCGGGCCCAGGCCACCAGGGCGACCAGGCCGCCCGCGACCGCCAGCCCGCACAGGGCGAACAGCAGCATCACCGCGCGCCACCGCCGATCCGCAGCTGCAGCGGGGTGGCCCAACTCCCGTACCGGGAACCGAGCAGGCCGGCGTCGAAGCCGGCCCGGCGCAGGTCGTCCAGGCACTGCGGCGGGGTGTGCGGGACGGCCCGCGGCTCACCGAGGTCCGGCCGGGGCCCGAAGACGGTGTTCAGTGCGGGCCGGCCACTCTCGCCGAGGCCGGTGACCTCCAGGACGTGGGAGACGAAGCGGTGCCGTCGGCCGCCGACGGCGGTCTCGTCGACCATGCTGACGTGCACGATGAGGTCCAGGGCGTTGGCGGTGAGCCGGTAGGCGAGCGAGTCGGTCATGTGCGAGCCGTACTCCAGGCAGAGTTCGGCGATGCGGTCCACCACCATGTGCGGGCCGCGGGCGTGCAGGGTGCACATCGAGCCGCCCTCGCCGTTGGTCATCACGCGGAGCATCGGGACGACCTCGCCGGAGCGGACCTCGCCGACGATGATGCGCGAGAGCGTCATGCGCAGCGCGGCCGGGATGAGGTCGCCGATCGTCAACTCCCCGGCGAGCCGCCCCTCGACGCGTTCGCCGTTGCCCTCGCGGGCCTCCATCGGGACGACCTGGCGCAGGTGGCCGAGGGTGTGCAGCCAGAGCTCGAACTCCGACTCCAGGGTGCCGATCCGCTCGTCCGGCGGGATCTCGGCGGCCATGGCGCGCAGCAGGCTGGTCTTGCCGACGCCCTGGGTGCCGGTGATCATCACGTTCTTCCGGGCCCGGATCGCGGCGGCCAGGAAGGCGGCCAAGGTGCCGTCCAGGGTGCCGAGTTCGACCATCTCTGGCAGCGTCGCGGAGGCCACCCGGTGGCGCCGGATCGCCACGTAGGGGCGGGGCGTGACCTCGGTGAGCGCCTGCAGGCGCATGCCGCCCTCAAGCCGGAGCGCGAGGGTCGGGCTTGCGGTGGACAGGCTGCGCTCGCCGCCGCCGTGCTGGCGGGCCAGGTCCTGCAGCAGCTCGACGAGTTCGGCGTCGCTGTCGGCCACCGGCGGGACCTGGCGCAGGGGTTGGTGCACCTTGGAGACCCAGACGTCGTCGCAGCCGTTGATCAGGATGTTCTCGATCTCCGGGTCGTCCAGGTAGGGCTGGAGCCGCCCGGCCCGGAAGAGCAGGTCGAAGACGGCCTCGGCGAGGGCGCGGTCCTGCTCCCGGGTGGGCGGGATGCCGTGGGTCTGCGCGTAGGCGTCGGACCAGCGGGCGACGGACTCCTCGATCAGCGCCCGGCCGCGCTGGCGGCGGGTGGCGCGGTCCGGCTCGGAGCCGGAGGTGGCGGTCAACCTGCTGATCTGCTGGTGCAGTTCGGCCGCGACCTGGCGTTTGAGCTCCCGGGCGACCTGCGGGTCGACGGCCGGCCGGGTGGCGGCGCCGCGCACGTCCAGCGAGGGCAGCTGGGAGGGGACGGCGGTGGGCGCGGCCGCGCCGGGAGCGACCGGGCCCGGCACGACGGGCTGCGGCATCGGCGCGGCCGTCGGCGTCGGCGTGGGCGTCGGCGTGGGCGCAGGCGCGGACGTCGGCGTGGCCCAGGGCAGTGCGGCCGGGTCGGCCGCGGGGTGCTGGTGCAGGGGGCTACCGCGCACGGAGCACCTCCCCGGGGTTGTGCGGGTACTGCCCGTTCACCTGCACCTGACCATCCGTCACCATCGGTTGCTGAAGCGGGTACTGGTCGTCGGGCTCGGCCGGATCGGGCGACTGGACGTGCGCCGGGAACGGCGCCGGAGCGGCCGGCTGCGGCGCCAACCCGGCCAGCGGGGCCACCGGACCGGTGGTGATCACCGGCGGGACCGGCTGCGGCGGCGTGTACGACGGCGGCTCGGCCTCCCCGGGGCCGTAGGGCGACTGCCCGTACCCGGCCTGGCCGTACGCCGTCGAGCCGTACGCCGTCGCGCCGTGGGCGGGCTGCGCGTAGGCCGACTGCCCGGAGCCCGCCTGGCCGTACCCGCCCTGCCCGTACGCGGTCTGGCCGTACGTGACCGGGGTGGGTGTCGGCATCGGCCGGGCCGGCACCGACGGCGCGGGCACCACCGGTGTCGGCGCCGCGGCCGCCGGCGCACCCGCCGCCGGAGCGGGCGCCACCGGCCGGGCGGGTGCCTGCCCCGGCACCGACCCGGGGGCGGGACTCGGCGCGAGCCGCTGCCGTCTGCGCCGGACCAGCAGCTGCACCTCGTCCGCCGCCGACCGCGCCGTGCGCATCAGCTCGGAACGGATGAACCGCCGGTCGGTGGTGTCGCCGCCGTCGGAGAGCACCTTGGCGGTCCGGGTGGCGTGCGGCAGGACGCCGAGCACCGGCAGCCCGAGTTCGCGCGACACCTCCGCCCGGGTGTACGGCCCCTCGGCGACCAGCATCAGCCCGAGCGCGTCCGACCCGGTGCCGCCGGAGGCGAGGTCCTCGACGAGGGCGGACAGCCGGGGCCGGACGGCGCTCAGCCCGCGCAGCGTGGTCCGCACCGTCACCGCCACCACGTCCGCCCGGCGGGCCAGCACCGCGCTCGCGCCGGTGGCGCCGGAACGGCCGAGGTCCACGATGACGTCGTAGCCCTGCTGTTCGATGCCGTGCAGCAGCTCGACGAGCGGCTCCCAGGTGTAGGCGAGGCCGGGGGCCTGGGTGGGGTCGGTCAGCCCGGGCAGCAGCAGGCGTTCGGCGTCGCCGTCGGGCGAGAGGTCGATCAGCTGCTCCCAGATGGTCTGCGCGAGCAGCCCGCGACGGTCGGCGACGGCCAGGTTGCGCAGCCCGTACACCGCCTCGACCCGGCCCTCCAGGGCGCCCGCGAGCACGGCGCCGCCGTCCGGGTCGGCCTCGACCAGCAGGATCCGCCGACCGGGCTGGAGCGGCCAGGCCAGCAGCAGCGCCAGCGCGGTCGTGGTCGCGCCGGGCGCGCCCGGGCCGCCGACCACCGCGATCACCGCCATCAGGCGCCCCCGGTCGCGCTCGGGGCTCCGGTGGAAGGCACACCCGCGGCCGGCGCACCGGCGGAAGGCGCGCCCGCGGCGGGTGCGCCGCTCGGCGCCGGGCTCGGCGCGGCACCACCGGTCGCGGCACCACCGGCCGCGGCGCCACCGGTCGCAGTGCCGCGCGGAGCCAGCAGCACCTGGATCCGGCCGCTCGCCACCCACTGCGCCAGCCGTGGCCCGTCGGCCGTGCCGACCGCGACGTCGATCACCTGGCTGCCGTCGGTGTCCACCCGGCCGACGGTGATCACCGTCGCGGGCAGCGAGTCGGCCCGGCCGTTGTCGGGCGTGAACACCACGACCAGCTGCACCCCCGGCTGGAGCCGGCTGGCGGGCAGTTGACTGCGCTTGGCCGACACGCCGACCACGATCTGCCCGGGCTGCACGGTGAGGCCCTGGGCGAGGTCCCCGCTGGTGAGCATGGCGCCGCGCTTGAGGTCGGTGGCGGCGCGCATGCCGATCGCCTTCGCGCGGTCCTGGGCCGACACCGGGTGCAGCGCCGGGTCACCCGCGATCCGGGCGACCACCAGGTCGTCCTCGGTGATCACCTGGCCCCACGGCACGTCCCGGGCGAGAGCGAGCACCGCGACCCGCTGACCGGTGCTGTTGTAGAGGACGGCCCCGCCCAGCCCGCCGGCCGCGATCAGCGCGACCGCCATCGCCAGCACCGCAGGGCGGCGCCGCCTCGCCCGCATGGTCCGCGCGGGCGCGTGCGGTGCCGCCCGCCCCCGGCCCTTGCCCTGAGCGCCGCCCTGCTCCTGCTGCTCCGGGAGCGCCACGGACGCCCCGGCGGCCGTGGGTGTGCCGGATCCCGGCGTCGCGAATGTACGGTTCTCCACCGGGTTCCGCCCTTCCCTCGTTCGTTGCCGGCTCGTCAGTCGTCGAATCGCTCTGGTGGCGTGGTCAGTTGAGGACCTGCACCTCGGCGACCTTGAGTGTGAAGAGCGGACTGGTCTGCTTCATGGGGATCGTGAAGGTCCGCGGGTTCGGTCCGCCGACGACGGCGACGGCGACCTCCCACTTCATCGTCACCGTGGCGTTGTACACCCCGTCCTTCTGCCTGCCGGACGCGGCCTTGAACACGAAGCCGCAGTCCGGGGACTGGGCGGCGCCGTACTTGGGGTCGTACGGCGTTCCGGCCGTCGCACAGCTGGTCGCGAGGTCGTTGCCGAAGTCCCAGTAGGACTCGACCAGCTTGGGGGTGACGGTGACCGAGATGCCGTGCACCGCCGCCGTCTTCGGCTCGGGCGTCGCTGCGTTGTCCGCCCAGAGCCACACCGGGGAGTTGACCACCGCCGTACCGCCGGGCGCCACCCGGCCCACCGGCTGCCCGAAGACGAGCTTCTTCTTCGCTTCCTCGACGGCCCTGGAATCGTCCAGTGCGGTCGCCGCGCCGCCCGGCGCGGTGGCCAGGAAGACGATCTGGGCGCCGTCCTGGCCCCCACCGGTCTGCGGACAGACCTTCGAGTAGAGCGCGCCGTCCTTCGGGTCGTGGTTCTCCCAGGCCGGGTCGCCCGCCGCCGGCGGATCGTCCAACTCGCGGAAGTAGCAGCCCTCACCGCTGTCGAACCAGCCCCACTGCGGGTCGTAGCAGGCCCACGGCACACCGTGGTAGCTGCAGAGCTGCGGGCCGCTGTCCGATCCGCCTCCTCCGCCGCCGCTCGCATTCGTCGAGCCCGGCGCGGGGGTCTTTCCGCCGGAATTGGCGCCCGCACAGATCACGTTCGGGAAACACTGCTCGGCACCGCCGCTCGGCGGTTCGTCCGCCGTCGCCGACACCGCCGAGGACAGCAGCACACCGGCCGACAGCGACGCGACGACCGCGAACCGCCGGGCCGGTTTCCGCGCGTTCAGCATGTCCGGTCCACCTCCCGCTTGAACTCGTAGATCAGCCAATGTGCTTGGAACAGTCGCAGCGACGCGGTCGCGACATACCTGTTCAGGCGCTGGGCCGGATCCTTTGCGGCCCCGGTGACGGCGTCGACGCGGTGCCAGCCCGTCAGATCGACGCAGTCCTCGATCACTGCGGTTTGCGGATCGGTTTTCAGACCCACGGACTTGACCACCGGAGAATTGCGCGGTGTTCCGGTCATCACCACTTTGGCGTCGTGGAGTTGCCGGAGACCGGCGAGGGCGTCGGACAGGGCACGCCCGGAGGAGTACTGCTCCAGCGCGTACCCGTCCGAATCCGATCGCCCGAAGAGCTCGGCCTGGGCCTGCCACCAATCCTGATAGGCCCTCAGGGCCGCTCGCCCCGTCGCCCCTTCCGGACCGTCGGTCGGCGCGATCGAGGCGTTTGAGGAACCACTCGAAGGAGTTACCGGAGCCACTCCCGCAACCGTGGGCGCCGCCGTCCCGAGGTGATCGACGGAACCGCCGGAACCACCGCCCGCACAAGCACCGAGCAGCAACGCCAGAACCGCCCCACCGACCCCAACCGCCCCAGGGCGCAACACATTTCCGCGCTGCCGCATTGCCCCACCTCGTCGCGACCGACCCGGTCCGTGATCCACGGCCGCCAGAACAATTCCGCCGTCCCGCCGGTCTTTCCGCTGGGGATCGATTCTTCGCCAACCCACCCCATCACGGCAACACCTCAGGCCCCCTGACCTTACGCGGAAGGCGGTTCCGTCGGGGCACTTTCCCGCCACAGAACGGCCAACAGTTCTTCGGAAAGCGACAATCCGGCCAATGCGCCCCGAACCGCGGCCCGATTGCGCATCAACAGGCGCCCGCCGTGCGGCGGAACGAGCAGGCGCGCGCCCGGCGCACCCGAACTACCGGCCGACTCTCCCCCGTCCGTCAGCGCCGCCACGGCGGGCTGGAGGTCGAGCGGGGCGACGGCCGCGGGGGCACCCGGGACACCCTGGCGCAGGACGGTGGTCAGGCCCCGGCTGAACGAGCCCTCACCGCCCGGCAGTACGGCGTCCCGGCCGCGTCTGCCCGGGGTGTAGCGGCCGATCCGGCCCCACAGCGGGACGCGCGAAAAGCTCAGCAGTTCGCCCGCGCTGTCCTCGCCGCCGCGCTCCAGGGCCGCCCAGGTGTCCCGGTCGGCCACCGCGTCGACCACCAGCAGCGCCTCCTCCTGGTCCCCGTGCACCATCGCGCTGACCACCCAGTCCCAGGCGAGGCCCCGGCGGTAGGCGTTGTCGGGGGTGCTGCCGCCGGTGACCAGGGCGAGCCGGCGCCCGCGCGGGTCGGAGACCAGCTGACCGACCAGGCAGACCACCAGCCAGCGGCCGGGGTGCTGCGCCGCGTCCCGCACGGCGGTGAGCATCGCGTTGGCGTCCGCGTCCGGCGGCGCCGTGACGACCCGACAGCCGGCCGCGCCGGTGTCGAAGCACATCCCGGGCAGCACCTCCGCGAGCAGCCGGGCACCGTCCGGTGCGAGCGCCGCACCGCCGAAGGCCCGGTCGGGCCCGCCGTCCGCCCCGATCACCACCAGATCGACCCCGCCCGCCATCGGTTCCCCCCTCCTGGCCGGCCCCGGCGCACCCGGGGCCGCCGCCCTCACTGCGGTCCGCCGCGCTTCGCGGACGGGCCGCCGTCCGCGTCACCGCTCCCGGTCCGCGTCACCGTTCCCGGTCCGCGTCACCGTTCCGCCGCCGGGCAGGCTATCGCCCGGGCGGCCTCCGACGGGGCTCCCGACCCGCCCGCTCAGGGACCATGGGCCCTATCGACGCACGCGCCGACCGAGGACGATCGGACGCATGGAGCGTGAGGACCGAGTGGAGACCCTGAGCGAGGCCGAGTGCCTGCGGCTGCTCAGCACCGTGCCCGTCGGGCGCGTGGTGTACACCGAGCACGCACTGCCGGCCGTCCTGCCGGTCTCCTTCGAGGTCCTGGACGGGCGGCTGGTGCTCGCGGTGCGCCGGGGAAGTGCCACCGCGCGCGGGCTCGACGGCACGGTGGTGGCCTTCCAGGCCGATCTGCTGGACCCGGTCACCCGCACCGGGTGGAGCGTGCTGGTGCACGGGCGGGCCGACGTGGTGCGCGATCCCGAGCAGGTGCGGCGGGTGCTGCGTTCCGGGCTGCGGCCGTGGGTGGGCGACCCGGAGCCGCTGTTCGTCGCGCTGGTGCCGGAACTGGTGAGCGGTCGGCGGCTGTTCCCGACCGGGCAGGGCGCCGTGGGGGGCGCCGCGCTGCGGCCCTGAGCAGCCGGGCGGCCGCCGCGGCCCGCGGGCCTGGTTCCGGTTCCCGTCTCGGACTCGGTTCCGGTTCCGGGCTCGGTTCCCGGCTCGGGTCGGTTTCCGTCTCGGGCTCGGGCTCGGGCTCGGGCTCGGGCTCCTGACAGATACCGGTGGGTAGGCATACGCTTCCGGCGTCCTGGCCCCTCCGCGGGCCCGTCCCCCTCCAGGAGCGCACCGTGACGACCTTCGCCTCCCTCGCCGACCTCACCGCCGCCGTCGGCACCGAGCTGGGCACCAGCGAGTGGCACACCATCGAGCAGCGGCAGATCGACCTGTTCGCCGAGGCGACCGGCGACCACCAGTGGATCCACGTGGACCCGGAGCGGGCCAAGGAGAGCCAGTTCGGCTCGACCATCGCGCACGGGTACCTGACCCAGTCGATGATCCCGGTGCTGGCGAAGGAGTGCTACGCCGTCGAGGGCGTACGGATGGCGCTGAACTACGGTTCGGAGAAGGTGCGCTTCCCGGCGCCGGTGCCGGTCGGCACGGCGATCCGGGCCACCGCCGAGCTGCTCTCGGCGACCGAGGTGCCCGGCGGCGTCCAGGCCGTGGTGCGCTTCACCATCACGAGCGAGCGGAGTGCCAAGCCGCACTGCGTCGCGGAGACGATCACGCGCTTCTACGCCTGACCGGGCCGGCCCGGACGCCGCAGCCCGGCCGGGCCGGCGGCGCCGGAGCCCGCCCCGGGTACGCCGATTGGACCGCGCCGGGCCCTCCACCAGGTCCGGACGGCCCACGGCGAGTAACCTCCGACGAGATGGTTGTCGTACCGCAGTGACCCCGGCCGACGGCCGTGACCACGGCCGTCACCGAGGTGCGCGCCCCGGCCTGCCCGGTAGCCGTGACCGTCCTTGGAGGAGCCGTGCCCCGCCCCGTCCCCTGGTTCTCCCGCCTCGCCGGTCTGTCCTCGCAGTTCGCCCCGCCCGCCGCCGGCCCCGCCGCCGACCGCGCCGTCCCCGGGCTGGCCGGACTGCCCCGGGCCGCCTGGCACCGGGTGCGGACCGACGCGTTCGGCGCCGAGCCCCGGGGCGAGAGACTGGCCCGGATCCGCCGCTCCCCGCAGTTCGCCGACGGCGCCTTCCGCAACCCGGTACCGACCCGCCGCCTGGTGTACGAGCGCAGCCCGCTGGAGATCACCCGCGCCCAGCTGACCGGGGACAAGACCCGACGGGCCCCGGCCGCCGCCGTACCCGTGCACCGGCTCCTCCCGGGCGACCTGGCCACGCCGCCGGACTCCGGACTGCGGCTGACCTGGCTGGGCCACGCCACCGTGCTCGCCGAGATCGACGGACGGCGCGTCCTGCTCGACCCGGTCTGGGGCGAGCGCTGCTCCCCGTTCGGCTGGACCGGCCCCAAGCGGCTGCACCCGGTGCCGCTGCCGCTGTCCGAACTCGGGCCGGTGGACGTGGTCGTGGTCTCCCACGACCACTACGACCACCTGGACATGGCCACCATCCGGGCACTGGCCGGGACGGCGGCCGTGTTCGCCGTGCCGCTCGGGGTCGGGGCGCACCTGGAGCACTGGGGCGTACCGCCCGAACGGATCGTCGAGCTGGACTGGTGGGAGTCCGCCGAGGTCGCCGGACTGACCCTGACCGCCACGCCGGCCCGGCACTACTGCAGCCGCGGCCCGCGCACCAGCAGCCTGTTCCTGTGGGCCTCCTGGGTGGTGGCCGGCGACGGTCACCGGATCTTCCACAGCGGGGACACCGGCTACTTCCCAGGCTTCGCCGAGATCGGCCGCCGGCTCGGCCCGTTCGACGCGACGATGGTGCAGGTCGGCGCGTACAGCGACTTCTGGCCCGAGGTGCACATGACGCCCGAGGAGGGCGTCCGGGCGCACCTGGACCTCGGCGGCGAGCTGCTGCTGCCGATCCACTGGTGCACCTTCAACCTGGCGCTGCACCCGTGGGAGGAGCCGGCCGAGCGGGTGGTCACCTCCGCCCAGGTGCTCGGGGCACGCCTCGCGATGCCCCGGCCCGGCAAGCCCTTCGAGCCCGCCGACCCGCCCGCCCTGCGCCTCTGGTGGCGCGCCGTCACCGCCCCGCGCGGCATCGAACCGCCGACCGAGGAGCGGGCGGCCGCAGCGGGGGCTGAGGCAGAGGCTGCCGCCCCCGCGTCGGCGGCGTCGGCCGCGTCGGCCGCGGAGGCGGCCGAGCCGCGCGAGCAGGTGACGGAGTTCAGCTGACAACTTTCAGCGAACAGATTTCAGCGAACAGATTTCAACATCTGTTCGCTGAGATCTGTCTTCTGAAATCTGTTCGCTGTCGGCTGTCGGCTGCCGGCCGTGAGCCGCCCCCACCCTCACCTCACCCCGCGAGGACGTCCCGCAGTGCCCGGGCCTCCTTGACCAACCGGCTCGACCCGGCGCGCTCCGCCAGCGCCGTCACCTCGGCCAGCGGCCCGCGGGCCCCGGTGCGCCGGGCGCAGTCGGCGGCCAGCGCGACCAGATCGCCCAGCCCCCGCATGGACGGTTCGGCCCCGCCCAGCAGACCCGGCAGGGCCGGACCGAGCACCGACCACACCGTCGCCCGGGCACCGGTCTCCGCCGCCAGGGTGAGCGCCGCGCCCAGCCGGGTGGCCAGGACCGTACCGCAGGCCACCAGCCCACCCAGCTCCCGCCCGAGCAGGTCGCCGTCGAGCTCCCCGCGCGCGGCGAGCACCAGGAGCGCGTCCACCGCCGCCGTCCGGTCCTCGGCGTACCGGGCGCCCAGGCCGTACGCCAGTGCGAGGTGCAACGCCGGCCCGGCCGGGCCGCCGGACTCGGCGAGCAGCGGCAGGTAGCGGCCGGTGCCGCGCTCGTCCCGGTCGGCGCCCGCGGCGAAGGGGTCGAGCCAGCGCGCGGCCAGCTCCTCCCGGTGCCAGGGCAGCATCGCGAACCAGTGCGCCAGGGGCCGCCGGCTCCAGTCGTACACCTTGCGGGCGCGGGCGACGCTGGGCTCGGTGGCGTCCAGCAGGGCCCGCAGCTCGGGCCGGAGGCGCTCGCCGTCCGGCCCTGTGGGCCCGGTGCCGATGCCCGGCTGGGCGACGGCGGTCCGCTGGACGTCCTCCCACCAGCGGTCCCCGTACATGTTGGCGCGCCGCACACCCCGGCCGGGGGCGAACACGACCCGCTCGGACGGCTGTCCGGGCAGACCACCGGTGCGCAGCCAGTGCGCCAGCCGGCGTCCGGCCGGGGAGGTGAGCGCGTCCGCCGCCCTCACCACCGCCCCGTCCGTGCGCACACCGACCCGCAGCAGGGCGGCGGACAGGTCGACCTGCCCCGGCGCGACGCCCGCCGCCTCGTACCCGGCGAGCCGTTCGACCAGTACGGCGGCGTCCAGCGCGCCGGTGGCGTCCGTCGGGGTGGCCAGCAGGTACGGCGGCCGGGTGGCGGTCACCTGCCAGGCCGCCTCCTCCAGCCGGGCGGCGATGACGGTGCCGTGGACGGTGACGTGCGCGCCGCGCAGCGGGGAGCCGCCCCGTCCGCGCAGGGCGTCCCAGAGCCGGTGCGGCGGCGTCTCGCCCGCCACCGCGGCCACCACGAACAGGACGTCCCGGGGCTCGCAGTCCCCCCACTGGTCGGTGCCGCTCCACGGGTGCGCGCGCCGGACCGGTTCCAGGGCCTCGATCAGCGCGGCCCGGTCGAGGTGGGACTGCCGGACGAGCCCGTCCAGCACCCGTTCGAAGGCCGCGACGCCGGGCTCCCGGGACGCGAGCAGGGCGGACAGCTCCTCCGCGAGCTCAGCCGCCGAGGCGAGCGGCGCGCCCAGCGGGCTCGGCACGGGGACGGGCGGGAGGACTTCGGTCCACCCGGTGTCCGGGGCGTCGTCCTCGCCGCTTCCGACCGGTGCGCCGAACAGTTCGCCCGCCCGGCGGTGGTGGACCGGGTTCAGGGCCTCGGCCGCGGACCGCAGCTCCGGCAGCACCTCCCCGCCCGCCGCCCCGAGGTGACGGGCCACCACGTTGAGGGCCCGCTCCTGGACCCCTGGGTCCTCGTGGCCGAACGCCCGGGCCGCCGCGAGCACCACCGGCCCGGAGCGCACGGGGGCCCGCCGGGCGGCCCGCTCCAGCCGGCCGAGCTGGGCCCGCACCAGCTTCTTCTCCGTCCGGAACAGCACCACCTCCGAGGCCTCGTGGAGCACCTCGGGCTCGATCAGCCCGGCCTCGTCCAGCTCCGCGAGGACCTCCTGGGCGTGCCCGGCGATCACCGACGGCCCGTCCAGCAGGGCCACCACGTCCCGCACCCGGGCCGCGTACTCCCCCGGTGTCGGGGCGAGCGCCCGCAGCACGTCCAGGAAGGCCCGCTGGTCTGCCGGTTTGCCCCCGCGCAGCAGCCGGGCCACGCAGCGGTCGAGCACCGCCGCCCGGTCCAGCAGCCCGGCCGCGACCAGCTCGCCGAGCGCCTCCGTCCAGACGTCGCCGGGGCGCGGGCTCAGCCGGGACGTCAGCGGGTGGCCGACGTCCGCGAGTTCGAACAGCTCGGGGAGCAGCACCGGGGCGAAGGGGTCCGTGCGCGCCTTGCCGGCCAGGGTCGGACGGGGGCCGCCGGTTTCGAGGGTGCGGTTCAGCCAGGCCCGGACGAAGGCCTCGCCGCGCGGCACCGCGCAGCCGGTGCGCCGGACCACCGCCTCGATGAGCGGGTACATCGACCAGCCCCACCGGTGCGCCGGCCGGGCGGCCAGCCGGGTGACGACCTCGACCTGCCACTCCTGGGGCTGGGCCTCGACGACCGCGTTCAGCACGGGGTCGCGGGCCCAGTCGCGGACGCCGAGGTCGGCGGCGCCCAGCCAGACGGCGGCGCCGGCCGGGCCGACGTGGCAGGCGGCCCCGGCCACCAGCAGTCGACCCTTGGTCTCGGCCGCGTCCTGCGACCAGTCCTGGCGCAGCTCCTTGCGCAGTTCCTTGAGCCCGGGCAGGCAGGCCCGCCGTTGCGCGGCGTCCAGCCCGGCCAGCAGCTCCGGTATCCGCGCCGACCGCCCGGACCGCACGGTGGTGAGCAGTTCCTCGACCGGGCCCGGCCGCCCGGTGTCCGTGGTCGTCCTCACGCTCCGGCCCCCTGCGTCTCCGCGGCCTGCGTCTCCGCGGCCTGCGCCCCCGCCGGCTGCGCCACCTGCGACGCCCGCACCATCCCGACCGCGAGCGCGTGCTTGCACGGCCCGCGCCCGCCGCGGTACTTGCCCCACCACAGGCAGGTGCAGCCGGTCCGCCCCGCCTCGTCCGTCCGGACCCGCTGGATGTGGTCGTCGACCGTGACCACGGCCGTCGCGCCGCCCTCCTCCAGTCGCACCGCTCCCGCCTCGACCAGCGCCCGGGCCGCCCGCAGCCGCGGGTTGGCGGCCTCGGCGTGCCCGGCCTCGTAGGGGAGCTGACGGTGGAAGTACGCGGCTTCGGCGGTGTCGTACCCGATCTGCCCGCCGGTGCCGAGCCTGGTGAGCGCCGCGCGCACCCGCTCGGGGCTCAGACCGGACTGCTCGGCGAGGTCCCCGACCTCGATCCGCGGCTCCCAGGCGAGCAGGACCGACACCAGCTCGGCGTCCCGCTCGGCCGTACCGGTGGCGAGCGCGTCCAGCACCCCGCCCTCGCCGGAGAAGCCCCGCGAGGCGTCGGGCGACAGCGTCAGGGTGAGCCGCATGCCGGGCAGCACCACCTCCCAGGCGGAGGCGGTCGGCTCCCCGGTGGCCACCGGCGCGTACACCCGCAGGGCGAGCGCGTGCCGCAGCACCCTCCCCCCGCCTCCGGCCGGCGCCCCCAGCAGTGCCGCCAGCCGCTCGGGCCCGGGCAGGCAGACCGCGCCGGGCACCGGCCGGGTGGTCGGCCGCAGCGTCCGTCCGGCCGGGGCGACCCAGCCGACGCCGCCGCGCCCACCGCGCGGCAGCGAGCGCAGGAACCGCACCGCCTCGGCAGCGGGCAGTTCGGCGCGCAGCTCGAACCCGGCTGCGACGACCTGGGTCTCGGCGAAGCCGCGCAGCCACCGCTCCGGCAGCGGCACCTTCTTCTCGACCAGCGGGCCGTCGAAGCTCGTGACCTCCAGCGCGTCCGGCCCGACCGCGAGGTGCAGCGGGTCGGCGGGGCCGATCCTGGTCAGCGCCTCGCGCAGCGGGTTGTTGACGTCCACGTTGGTGGTGCCGTGCCCGATCTCGCCGCCGTCGAGCCCGGCCTGCAGCACGTCGAGCCGGGCGTAGACGCCGCAGCAGCCGGAGAAGGACTCGAAGCGCAGCCGGTCCCCGTTGGCCGTCACCACCGGGTCGAGCGAGGCCCGCAGCTGCGGCTGGTAGTAGCGCGCGGCGGCGACGTCCGCGACCGCGAGCAGCGCCGCGGCGGCCGGCGCCGGATCGGCCAGGAAGCCCGCGAAGAAGCGCGGGTTGGCGGTGGCGCCGAGCGGGGTGGCGCCGCCGGAGGTGGCCAGGTCGAGGCGCCGGCCGTCGGCGCCGTCCAGGACGGCCGACGGACGCAGATAGGCGTACGCGTGTGCGGATTGCGTCATGGCGAACACGCTAGGTGAGGGGTCTGACAGTCCGGCGGGGCACGACCGGACTGGAACGTGTTCTACACCGCCTTCGGGGTCGGCCGAGTTATCCAGGTCACACCACGGCACGGTTGGCTTCTGCCACTATGACCTCGTGACCGACCTGACCGCACCGCCCGTCCCGGCCGCCCCGGACACCCGACCGACCTCCCCGTTCGCCGAGCTGCTGGAGCTGGAGCAGCTGGACGAGAACACGTTCCGGGGCTACTGCCACGCCGGTGCCCCGATGCGCGCCTTCGGCGGCCACGTCGCCGCACAGGCGATCGTCGCCGCCGGGCGCACCTGCGAGGACCGCCGCCCGGTGCACTCGCTGCACGGCTACTTCCTGCTGCCGGGCACCCCGACCCGCCCGATCGACTACGTGGTCGAGCGGGTGCGCGAGGGCGTCTCGTACACCACCCGCCGGGTGACGGCGGTGCAGAAGCGGAACGAGATCTTCTCGCTCACCGTCTCCCTCAAGCACCCCGAGCCGGGCGCCGACCGCCACCGCGAGATGCCGCCGCTGCCCGGCCCCGAGTCGCTGCCGGACGCCGTCGCCAACGCGCCCGAGGAGGTCCGCCGGACGGTCGCCCTCACCGGCGGTTTCCGCGACCTCGACGTCCGCTTCGTCCCGCCGGGTGCTCCCGGGGTGCCGCCGTCCGTCCCCGGGCTGCTCCAGCACTTCGTCTGGATGCGCACCGCCTCCCGGCTGCCGGACGGCGACCCGCTGCTGCACGCCGGCGCGCTGGCCTACCTGTCGGACCTCACCCTGGCCTCGACCGCCGGGCTGGACGAGCAGCCGAACTTCTTCCAGCGCACCGAGCCGCCGACACTGCTGATGGCCTCGCTGGACCACGCGATGTGGTTCCACCGCCCGTTCCGGGCCGACGAGTGGCTGCTGTTCGCCCAGCGCAGCCCGTCCTCCTCGGACGGCCGCGGACTGGCCATCGGCGAGTTCTACGACCGGGACGGCCGGCTGGTCGCCTCGGCCGTCCAGGAAGCGCTGATCCGCCGGCAGGACTAGGGCCCCAACGCCGCCCCGCAGGCGAGGGTTTGAAGACGGGCCCCGGCCCTGCCGCACCCGGGTGACCCCCGGGCGAACGGAAGGGGGCCGGTCGGCGTCATACTCCTGAGCGGCCCCGGCCCGTATCATGGTGCGGGTGACCAAGGTTGACCTGTCACCACGGCCGGTGGAGGCGATGTCTCCGCGTCAGCTCGAACGCCGCGAAAGCCTGATCGCGGCCGCGCTCGCCCTGGTGAACGAGATCGGCGTCGAGCGGCTGCAGATGAAGCAGGTCTGCGAGCGGTCCGGAGTCGCCCTGGGGACGGCGTACCGCTACTTCTCGTCCAAGGACCACCTCCTGGCGGCGGCGATCGCCGAGTGGCACCGCCTGCTGCTGGCCGACCTGGTGGCCGAGCTGCGCGGGCCACGGGCCGGGCTGGGGGACACCGACCGGGCTGTCCGGTTCGTCCGGGGCGGGATGCGGGCCTACCAGCGGCAGCCCGAACTCGCCCGGCTACGGGTGGCCGTCGCCGCCTCCACCGATCCGTTCGCCAGCGAGGCGCTGCAGGGCATGGCCCGGGCCGACAGCACCGCTCTACAGGCGGTGACGGCCGACGTGCCGGCCGCGTCCAGCGACCTGGTGCGGCACATCGTCGCCCATGCCTGGCAGGGCGAGCTGACCGCCTGGGTGACCGGCCGCACCACCCTCGGGGACGCCCGGCGGCGGCTGGAGGACGTGGTGCGGCTGGTGCTGACCCCGTACGAGACGCAGTACCCGGCCCCGTACGAGGTCCAGTCCACCGGCTGATTCCCGCCCGGCCCTGGCCGGACCGCCGACCGACCCTCAGGCGGGTCGGGTCGGCGCTCCGAGCCCGGGAGCGGGCACGGGCACGGGCACGGGCGCGGGCGCGGCCGGACCGGGCAGCCGAAGCGCGCGGTCAGACCACCGTCACGGGGTGGGCCACCACCGCGCCGAACAGGTAGCCCTCCCGGTTGAGGACCGCCCGCTCGGGCTGGCCGTTGCCCCGGCGGTCCGTCGCGCGGGCGCGCAGCTCGTACCGGCCGGGCCGCCCGGGGCGCCAGTCGAAGCTCCAGCGCGTCCAGTCGTCGGCACGCGACCCGCCGTGCAGCACGGCGCGCCGCCAGGTCCGGCCGCCGTCGGTGCTCACCTCGACCCGGCGCACCGCCGCCGTGCCGGACCACGAGCGCCCGTGCAAGCGGTGGACGCGACCGGCCTCCAGCACCGCGCCCCGGGCCAGTTCGAACGCGCTCCGGACCACCTGCGCGGTGAGCGGCGCGCCGCCGCCCGGCGGGTGGTCGGGGCCGAACATCCGGTAGAAGTCGGTGTTCCACGGCGAGTGGAGCGGGTGGTCGGCGACCTCGATGCTGCCGACCCACTTGATCGAGGCGATGCCCACCCAGCCGGGCACCACCAGCCGCAGCGGCGCACCGTGGTCGGGGGTCAGCGGCTCGTCGTTCATCTCGTACGCGAGCAGCGCGTCCTCCAGCGCCTTGGCGATCGGCAGCGGGCGGCGCACCGGGCCGTGGTCGACGCCGTCGACGACGTAGTGCGCGTCCAGGCCCGTCGGCAGCACGTCGACCGCCTCCCCGGTCAGTCCGGCCGCCCGCAGCACCTCGGCCAGCCGGACGCCCCGCCAGAGCGCCGAGCCGATCGCACCGAGCGTCCACGGGGTGCCCGGGGCGCGTCGGCCCTGCTGGCGGCGGAAGTAGTCACGGCCGTTCCCGGCGCACTCGATCACCGCGCTGATCCGGGTCGCGGGCAGCGCCCGCAGCGCCGCCAGGTCGAACTCCACGGGCCGTTCGGCCGTCGGGGCGCCGCGCAGACCGCTGCCGAACAGCCGCAGCCGCCAGGTGTCGGCGTCGATCAGCGGGGTGCCGGTGTGGTTGCGGACGAAGAACCGCTCCACCGGTACGTGCCGGCCGACGGTCGGCCGGCCCTCGGCGTCGCGCAGCGCCTCCCAGCGCATCTCGGCGTTGGTGCCGTGCGGGACGAACCACTCGGCGGGCAGCGGCTTGACGATCCCCGACGTGGCGTCACCGGGCGTCGCATCACCGGACGTGGCATCACCGGGCGTGGCACTGCCCGACACGGCATCACCGGGCGTGGCATCAAAGGACGGAACGCTGCCGGACGTGGCACCGCCGGACGCGGCGTTTCCGGACATGGGGCCTGGCACCTCCTCGGCGACCACCCGGCCCGGGGCAACACCGGCGCGGCCGACGCGGGCACGGTGGGCGCCCCGGCGGCGGAGAGCGTTCGTACGGTGCCCGAACCGCGCTCCGTGCTCCCAGCGTAGGCGTTCCTGTGCGGTACGTAACCACGGCGGGGGCGGCCGGCCCGCTTCCGGCGCGCCCCCGCGTCCGGCGCGCCTCCCGGCGTACCGCGCGCCCCCGGGCGTACGGCGCGGCCTCCCGGCGCCGGTCCGGTGCCCGTGCTTGACCTTCCCACCGGTGTGAACACCTACGGTCCTCGCTGTCGGAGGAATCCACCGCCCACCAAGGAGCGCCGTCATGCCGTCCGTCCCCGCCCCGCTCGCCCGGATCGTCCAGGGCTCCGGCCCCGGCCTGCTGCTCGCGCACGGCGCCGGCGGCAGCGCCCGCGACAACTGGGGCCCGCTGCTGCCCGACCTGGCCGTCCACCGCACCGTCGTCGCCCCCGACTACCCCGGCTCCGGCGACAGCCCGTTCGAACCCGGAGACCCCACCCTGGACGACTTGGCCGAGCGGCTGGTCGCGACCGCCGACGCGGAGGGCCTGGACACCTTCGACCTGGCGGGCTACTCGCTCGGCGCCGCCGTCGCCGTCCGGATCGCCACCCGCCACCCCGAGCGGGTCCGTTCGCTGCTGCTGCTCGCCGGCGTGGCCGGCGGCTCGGCCCGGATGCGGCTGCTCTCCGAGCTGATCGTCGACCTCGGCGAGCGGCCCGACGACCTCGCCCGCCTGGTGCTCACCGTCGTGCTCGGCGGGACCTGGGTGGACGCCTTGCCCGCCGAACAGCTCGCCGGGCTGCTGGAGGCACTCAAGTCCCCGCTGTCGGACGGCTTCCGCCAGCAGTTCCGGCTCGCCGCCGAGGCCGACGTGCGGGCGGAGCTGGGCGCGATCGCCGTGCCGACCCTGGTCGTCGGCACCGCCGAGGACATGCTCGTCCCCCCGTCCCAGCACCGTCTGCTGGCCGAGGGCATCCCCGGCGCGCGCTACGTCCGCCTCTCCAGCGGGCACCTGCCGGTGGTCGAGGCGCTGCCCGAACTGCGCGGCGTGGTAATGGAGTTCGTCAAGAGCCTGGACGAGGGCTGACCGAGCGGGCCGGGGCGCGAGAGCCGGTCCGCGAGAGCCCGTCCGCGAGGGCCGGGCGGGCGGGAACACCCCGACCGACCGCGACGTTCGCCCGATCATGCGCATCGGAGAACTCGCCAGCCTGACCGGGGTGTCGACCCGGCTGCTCCGCTACTACGAGGAGCAGGGCCTGCTCCGGCCCGCCCGCACGACGGCCGGCTACCGCGAGTACGGCGAGGAGGACACCGTACGGGTGTGGCAGATCCGCAGCCTGCTGGCGGCCGGACTGACCACCCGGGTCATCGGGGAACTGCTGCCCTGCGCCACCGGCCCGGTCCCGGTCCTGGAGGCCTGTCCGGACCTGCTCGCCACGCTGCGCGGCGAGCTCGCCGAACTCGACGCCCGGATCGACGACCTCACCGGCAACCGCGTCGCCCTCTCCCACTACATCGCCACCGCGCACGGCCCTGACGCGGAACACGCAGCCTGACGGGACACCCCTCCGCCGTCCCGGCCGGCCTCCGGGAAGTCGCCACCCGGGTCACCGCCCGGGTCGGCGTCCGAGTCACCGCCCGGGTCGCCGTCGGCGATCGATCGACACGGCGCTGACCAGCGCGTACGCCCCGCTCGGGAGGGGTGGGGCGTACGCGGCCAACCGACGCCCAACCCCCGTCCGGACTTCACCCGCGCGTACCGACCGTTCACGCCGCAATGGCAACCTCCGGGTCATGAACGCCAGCCCTCAGGCGCCCTACCAGGAACCGCGCTTCCCGCTCCCGCAGCGGCACCGTCGTCTGCTCGCCTGCACCGCCGTCCTCGCCTCCATCGCCCTCGGCACCCTGGGCGTCGGCGCCACCGTGGAAACCGTCGAACACGGCTCCCTCGTCAGCGCCACCGCCACCGCCGGCAAGTAACCGCACCCCGGCTCCCAGCACCGCCGCCCGCAGTCCGGGCGCGGTGCTTCCGTCTTCCCGGCCCCCGTCCTCCCGGCCCCGTGACGGAGCCGCCGTCCACGGCAGCCGTCCGCCGGCACCGTGCCATGCTGGGCCGAAACGTTCCGGTCGGGGGAGGACAGATGGTCGAGGACGGACACCGGGGCAGTGGCAGCCCGACGGATGCCGGGCGAGCGCCGCACGCAGGCTTCGACGTGGCCCGGCGGGGCTACGACCGGGCCCAGGTCGACGAGTACTTCGCACTGCCGGCGCAGCGGCGCCCCGACCGCCCGCAGTTCGACCTGGTCCGCCGCGGCTACGACCGGCGCCAGGTCGACGAGGCCATCACGCTCGCCCGCGCAGCCGGCCCCCATCCGCCCACCCCGTAGCCAGGCCCCATAGCCGGGCCCCGTAGCCGGGCCACGTAGCCGGGCCCCGGAACCGGACGGAAGCGGCGGTCGCACCGGGCCGGCACCCACCGACCCCTGCTCGGCACCGTGCCGACCGCTACCGCCCTGCCCGTCCCGGCCGCCCGCACGATGCAGGGCGACGAACGGGCGCTACGCGCGCTACGCGCGCTGTCCGGCGCGGGGGCCCGGGGGCGACGGGATGAACGGGGCCGGGCGGGAGTGGCGGCCGGTGCCGGGGGTGGGCTGGAGGTCCGGGGCGGGGGCGAAGCGGGCGGCGTGGGGGCGCAGGTGCCAGGTCGGCGGGCGCTTGGGCTGCGGGGTCGGGGTGATCAGGCCGAGGCGGTGGAGGAGGTCCAGGGCGTCGCGACGCAGGGCGGTGCGGTCGGAGAGGTAGCGGGCCGGGAGGCCGTACTCGTCGGTGATGTCGCCGAGGACGCCGTCTATCAGCGCGTCGGCGATCGGCACGTCGCCCTCGCTGGTCTCCGCGGGCAGCGGGCGGACCTCCTCGACCAGGCGCTCGACCAGCAGCAGGGTGGCCTGGGCGAGGGTGCCGGCGCCGGGGAGGGCGAGGTCGGTGAGTTCGGCGGCCGGGTCGAGCAGGGCGACGCCCTCGGCGCGCAGTTCGGTCTCCAGGCCGAGGAAGTCGGCGAGCGCGGCGGGACCGCTGAGCCGGTGCTCGTGCAGCCAGGTGCGGCAGTCCTCGGGGAGGTCGGCGGCGAGGACGGCGGGCGTCTCGGCGAGGAGCCGGCGGACGGCGGTGGCGGGTTCGGCCTCGGCGGCGCGGCGGACGAGGTCGGCGGCGTCGGCGGCCAGGGCGGGCGGGCCGACCGGGACGGCGCGGGCGAGTTCGCGGTCCACGGTCAGGACGAAGGTGTCGGCGGAGGGGCCGACAGGGGCATCGGCGGCGGGGTCGGTCGGCAGCTCGCCGAGCACCTGCCATCCGGCCAGCGCGGCCAGCGCCATGTCGAGGTCGGCCGGGTCGGCGGTCAGCCCGGGGGCGGCGGCCCGCATCGCGTCGAGCAGCCTCCGGTACTCCAGCTGCTCGGGGGCGTCTACCAACAGGGCCAGGGCGAGCGCGAGTTGGGCGTAGCCGCCGGGGGTGAACGGCGCGCCGGTGACGGGGTGTTCGAGGCGGCGGGCGGCGCCGAGGCCGAGGCCGGCCTTGCACAGCCGGGCGTGCCAGGGGCCGACGTCGAGGCGGTAACCGAGCAGCGTGTCGAAGCGCTCGGCCAGCCAGTCGCGGTGACGGCGGATCAGCGGGAAGCCGTCGGCGTGCGGACCGGAGGCGGTGACCAGCGGGTGCGCCAGCAACAGCCGGGCGGCGATCCGGCGTTCGGCGGCGGGGAGCTCCTCGCCGGAACGATCCTGCGCGACCACGGGCGGAGGCGGGCCCGCACTCGCGGCTTCCTCCGGCATCAGCGGGATGCGCTCGGGCTTGCGGTGCCTGCCGGGCCTGCCCGGCTTGGCGCCTGACCGGACGACGGGCAGCTCGGCGGAGTCGCGCCGGGCGCGGCGCAGTCCGCCGTCGGCGCGGCCCTCACGGGAGCGCGCGGACGCGAAGCCGTGGGCGGTGGGTCCGTGCCACCAGCTGACGTCGGGGTCGGCGGGCTCGGCCGGCGCGCCGAGGTGGCGGGCGGGGTAGAGACCGAAGGAGGCGGTGCAGAGGTCGTCGGCGGCGGCGGGGGTCGCGGCCGCGAACCAGTGGGCCAGCCGCAGCAGCCCCGGGTCGGGCGAGAGGGCGACATCCCGGGCAGCACCGTGGGCGCCACCGGCGGCCTGTGCGTCGTCGGCACCGTCCGCGGCGCCGGTCCCGGGTTCCACATCAGCGGTGTCGGCGGAGCCGGCGGCATCGAGGGCGTCGGCCGCATCGGCCCGCGCGGCTTCGCGTACGGCGAGGACGGCGGCGGCGGTCCCCCGACCTGCCCCGCCCGTACGTCCGTTCGGCCGACCGGCCGCCACCCGGGTGGCACCGACCGCGTACTCCTGCTGATCCATGTCGGAGTCCAGAGTAGACGGTGCCCGGGTCACCCGGTGGCAGCAACCGCCCTCCTGAGGAAGTCTCCGCAAGAGCCCTGGAATCGGCCGCTACCCCTCCGCTCCGCGGCCCACCGCTCCCCGGCCGCGCCGTCACCCGCCCGACGCCGCCCGGGTTACGCACCGGTAACCTACCCTTCCGGCCCCCGTTCGGCTCCCTTAGGGTCGGTACGGACCCGCCACCACCGGTACGGATCCGCCACCGCCCGAGCCCCGGAGGCCACGCCGGCATGAGCGAGCCCCGCGAGCGATTCACCAAGAGGTGCACATGAGCATTCGTACGACCACCCGTGCCGTCCTCGGTGCACGCCTGCGGTCGACCGGCGGCCTGCTGGGCGGCTTCGCAGCCACCTCGGCGGCGCACCTCGGCTCGATCCTGTCCGGCGCGTCGGTGCTGCAGAACGCCACCAAGCCGGCGCTGATGCCGCTGCTGGCGGCCCACAGCGTGGCGGCGGCCAGGACCGCCGAGCGGGAGGCGCCGAAGCTGCTGGCACCGGCGCTGCTGCTGAGCGCGGGCGGGGACGTGCTGCTCCAGCTGAAGAACGACCCCGCGTTCCTGGCCGGCATGGGTTCCTTCGCCGCCGCGCACGTCTGCTACGTGACGATGTTCGTCCAGCGCGGGGCGCTCAGCGACCGCCGGCGCGCCCTCGTCGTCGCGGCCGCGTACGCGACGGCCTGGGTGGCGCTGGTCGGTCAGCTCTGGCCGGACCTCGGGGACCTGCGGGTCCCGGTGGCCGGCTACAGCCTGCTGCTGACCTCGACGGCCGTCACCTCGGCCGGACTGGGCTGGCGGACCGGACTGGGCGGGGCGCTGTTCCTGCTCTCCGACACGCTGATCGCCACCAAGCTGGCGAAGTGGCGGGAGCTGCCGGGGCATCAGTTCTGGATCATGGCCACCTATGTGCTGGCCCAGTACCTGCTGGCCAGCGGCCTGCTCGCGCACGAGGAGGGACGCGCCCAGGAGGACGGCACCACCGAGTGGAGCGGGCTCGCCCGGCGGACCGGAGTCGCGCCGCTGGAGCCCCGGACCGTCTGAGCCGTTCGACCCGCCCGAACTGCGACCCGTCCGAACTACGGACCCGGCGGACCTGCCGACCCGGCGGACCGCCCGACACCGCACCGCACCGCCGGTCCCGTCAGGGTCCGGCGGTGCGGCACAGGGGTATCGGGGACGCCATCAGGCACCGCGCCTCCGGAGCAGCCAGAAGCCGCCGACGCCTCCCGCGACCAGGGCGAGGCCACCGGCCAGCTCCGCCGGGTTCTCCGCGACCGAGCCGCCGAGGCCGGTCTGCACGGCGCCGTGCGGGGCGACCTGCTGGCTGCCGGCGCCGGACTGCCCGAGCGAGCCGGCCCACTCCCCCGCCGCCTTGCCCCAGTCGCCGAGACTCTTGTCGGGGGTGGCGGGGGTGGCGGGGGTGACGGTGGCGACGGTCACCGTGGTCGAGAAGGCGCCGCCGTCCGGGCAGGTGCCGTCGACCTTGCTGTCCCCGGACTGCTGGGAGGCCAATCGGGCGGAACCGGTGTGCTTGCCGTCCTGGCCGAGGGTGAGGGTCGCCGGGCCGCCCTCGAAGGCGGCGGAGTGGGCGGTGATGGTCTTGGCGTCGGGCTTGTCCGACTTCTCGCAGGAGACCGTGACCGTCACGGTCTGGCCCGGTGCGGCCTGGGACGGGCTGACCGAGGCCGAGCCGTCCCTGGCGGAAGCGAGGGGGGCCGTCAGGCCGGTCAGCGCCGTCGCGCCGATCAGGGCGGCGGCGGCCGTACGCATGGGGCGCATGCCGGAACCTCCGGGATTCTCGGGCGCAGCCGGGGACTCCCATGTCCACGTGGTCGATCAACCGCACCCGGTCATTCACCGACGGTAGGCACCCGCCCCGCACTCAGCCAGCGCTCAGGACCGTTCGGGTTACCGCGCCGCTACCGGAGGTCACCGGCCGGGCGGCCCGGCAGCCCCCGGCGATCGGGGTGCTCACAGGTCGAGGTCCACCACGACCGGCGCGTGGTCCGAGGTGCCCTTGCCCTTGCGGGCCTCGCGGTCGACGTAGCTGTCGGTGACGGCGTCGGCGAAGGCCTTGTTGGCGTACGTGAGGTCGATCCGCATGCCCCGGTTCTTGGGGAAGGCCAGCTGGCGGTAGTCCCAGTAGGTGTACGGACGGTCGTACTTCAGCGGGCGCGGCACGACGTCGTGCAGGCCGATCTCGCCGAGGGCCTCCAGGGCGGCGCGCTCGACCGGGGTGACGTGGGTGAGGCCCTCGAAGGCGGCGACGTCGAAGACGTCCTCGTCGGACGGGGCGATGTTGAAGTCCCCGAGGACGGCGAACGGACGGGCGCCGGCGGCGTCCTCGACGGAGGCCTTGCGCAGCGCCTCCAGCCACTCCAGCTTGTAGTGGTAGTGCGCGTGGCCGACCTCGCGGCCGTTGGGCACGTAGACCGACCAGACCCGGACCGGGCCGCAGGTGGCGGCGATGGCGCGCGGCTCGACGTCGGGCAGCAGGGCGCCGTCGGCGAGGTAGCCGGGCTGGCCGGGGAGGTCGCGCACGACGTCCTCCAGGCCGAGCCGGGAGACGATGGCGACGCCGTTCCACCGGCCGGTGCCGTGCGCGGCCGTCTCGTAGCCGAGCTCGCGGACCTCGTCGTACGGGAAGGCGTCGGCCGCGCACTTGAGCTCCTGGAGGCAGAGCACGTCGGGCTTGGCGCTCTCCAACCACTCCAGGAGCTTGGGCAGCCGCGCGGTGACGGAGTTGATGTTCCAGGTGGCGATGCGGACGGTCACGGCGGGCGGCCTTCCCGGTGGTTCGGTACGGACGGGGTGCTGACGAGGTGCTGGCGGGGTGCTGACGGGGCGGGCCGGCCCTCGTGAGGGAGACCCACCCCGAACATACCGTCCGGCACTGACAATCCGGACGGCCCCGGCGTGCGGCCGCCGACCGGGTCAGCGTGCGGGCCGGACCACCGCAGCCGAGCCGCCGCCGCGCCGCACCGGTTCGGCCGCGGCCACCCAGCGCCCGTCCGGCAGCCGTTCCACGCCCGTGGCGGCGCCGATCTCCGCCACGCCGGCGAAGGCGTGCCCGAGCGCTTCCAGCCCGGCCCGCTCGGGCAGCGCCAGGAAGGCGGGCTCGGCCTGCGTCGCGGCGGTGTTGCGCTGGCTGGCGCGCGGCGCGGCGATCGCCTGCTCCAGGCTCAGGCCGCGGTCCAGCCGTCCGAGCAGCACCTGCAGGGTGGTGGTGATGATGGTCGCGCCGCCGGGGCTGCCGGTGGCGAGGAAGGGCTCGCCGTCGCGCAGCACCACGGTCGGCGACATCGAGGAGCGCGGCCGCTTGCCCGGGCCCGGCAGGTTGGGGTCGGGGACGCCGGGGGCGAGCGGGGTGAAGTCGAAGTCGGTCAGCTCGTTGTTGAGCAGGAAGCCGCGGCCGGGGACGGTGATGCCGCTACCGCCGGTCTGCTCGATGGTGAGCGTGTAGGAGACGACGTTGCCCCAGCGGTCGGCGACCGTCAGATGGGTCGTGTTGGGGCCCTCGTACGGTTCGGCCACGGCCTGGCCGGTGTCGGCGCAGTCGGCCGGGTGGCGCGGGTCGCCAGGGGCGAGCGGGCTGGTCAGCGCGTGGTCGGGGCTGATCAGGCAGGCCCGGGAGGCGGCGTAGCGCTCGGACAGCAGTTGCCTGGTGGGGACGTCGACGGAGGCCGGGTCGCCGACCCAGCGGTTGCGGTCGGCGAAGGCGATCCGGGAGGCCTCCAGGAAGTGGTGGTAGTACTGCGTGCCGCTGTACGCGGAGACGTCGCCGCCGTCCTCCAGGATGTTCAGCGCCTCGCCGACGGTGGTGCCGCCGGAGCTGGACGGGGCCATCGAGTAGACGTCGTAGGCACCGTGGGCGACGTGGGTGGGGGCCTGGTCGCGGACCCGGTAGGCGGCGAGGTCGGCGGCGTCCACCTTGCCGGGGCGGGCGTTGCGGCCGGAGGCCGGGTCGACCGGCGGGTGCTGCAGGGTGTTGACGACGTCCTCGGCCAACTTCCCCCGGTAGAAGGCCTTCACGCCGTCCTTGGCGAGCAGCCGGTAGGTGGCGGCGAGGTCCGGGTTGCGCAGGACGCTGCCGACCTCGGGGGGCTTTCCGCCAGGTAGGTAGAGCGCGGCGGTGGCCGGGAAGTCCTTGAACCTGGCCTGGTTGTCGGCGGTCTGGCCGCGGAAGGTCTCGTCCACGACGAAGCCGTTGTCGGCGATCCGCTCGGCGGGTTCGAGGGCCCGGGCGAGCGAGCGGGTGCCCCACTGGCGGAGCGCGGCGTCCCAGGTGGCCGGGGTGCCGGGGACGCCGACGGAGAGGCCGCTGGTGACGGCGTCGGCGAAGGGCAGCGGCTTGCCGTCCTCCAGGAACAGCCCGGTGTCGGCGGTGCGGCCGGCGGTCTCCCGGCCGTCGATGGTGTGCACCCGGCCGGTGGCGTGGTCGTAGTAGACGAAGTACCCGCCGCCGCCGATGCCGGAGGAGTACGGCTCGGTGACCCCGAGGGCGGCCGCGGCGGCGATCGCCGCGTCCACGGCGTTGCCGCCGTTGCGCAGCACCTCGATCCCGGCGGCGGTGGCGTCGGCGTCGACGGTGGCCACCGCTCCGCCCCAGCCGACCGCCTCGGGCACCTTCGGCGGCGGGGCCGCGGCCCCGGCCGGCAGCGCGGTGGACCAGACCAGTGCGGTGGTGAGCAGCAGTGGTGGTGCCAGACGGGTCAGAGCCCTCATCCGAGTCCTCCTGAGTCGACGTCAACTCAGTTGTTCCACAGGAGGGATGATCCGACAACCACACGGTGCCGCTACCGGCGGGTAGTTGACGAGACGGAAGCACGGACGACAGAGTTCGGCGAACGAAGTTCAGCGGACAAAGTTCAGCAAACAGAGTTCAGCGAACAGATTTCATCATCTGTCCGCTGAACTCTGTCGGCCTCGGGCAGCACCCGGCATCCCCCGCCGCCGCCCCGCAGCCCCCACCACCACGGCGCACTACAGCGCGCTGCGCTCCACCCGCCGCCGCTTGATGGTGCGGAAGCGCCGGGCCACCTGCCGGGCGAGGTCGGCGGCGCCGACCAGGCCGGCCTCGTTGCCGAGGGCGGCGTGCACGATGGCGGCCTCCGGGCGGAAGCCGCGGCCGGTGAGGGTACGGCGGAAGGTGTCGCGGGCCGGCCCGAGCAGCAGGTCGCCGGCCTCGGAGACGCCGCCGCCGATGACGAAGCGGCCCGGGTCCAGCCCGGCGGCCAGGTTGGCGATGCCGACGCCCAGCCAGGTGCCGACCTCGTACAGCAGCTCGATGGCGGTCGGGTCGCCGTCCTGCGCGGCCTCGGTGACCAGCGGGCCGGTGATGCCCTCGACCGTCCCGCCCGCCCGGGCCAGCAGCGGCTGCACCACCGGGGACTCCTCGGCGACCAGTTCGCGCGCGTCACGCACCAGCGCGTTGCCGGAGGAGTACTGCTCCCAGCAGCCGCGGTTGCCGCACGGGCAGCGGTGGCCGCCGGGCAGCACCTGCATGTGCCCGAACTCGCCCGCCAGCCCGTACTTGCCGCGGTCGACGTAGCCGTCCCGGACCACCGCGCCGCCGATGCCGGTGCCCAGGGTGAGCATCACCATGTGGTCCTCGCCGCGCCCGGCGCCGAAGCGCCACTCGGCCCAGGCGGCCGCGTTGGCGTCGTTCTCCACGATCACGGGGAACCGCAGCCGCTCGCTGAGCGCCTGCTGCAGCGGCTCGTTGCGCCAGTTGAGGTGCGGGGCGAACAGCACCCGGGAGCGGTCGGCGTCGACCCAGCCGGCCGCGCCGATGCCGACGGCGTGGACGTCGTGACGGTCGGAGAGCTGCAGCACCAGCTCGACGATGACGTCCTCGACCACCTTGGGGCTCTTGCTCTTGTCCGGCGTGTCGGTGCGCAGCTTCTCCAGCACCTTGCCCTCGCCGTCCACCACCCCGGCGACCACCTTGGTGCCGCCGATGTCGACGCCGATGGTGGGCAGTCGCAGTATCCCCGCGGGCAGGGCACGGCGGCGGCGCTCGGCGCGCGGACCGAGGCCGAGCAGGGTGGGCAGGACGGGCGGCCGGGTGCTGCCTTGAGGGCTGGTCACGGCTGCGGACGCTCCTCACGGGAGTCGGGGACGGAGGGACGGGCCAGCTCGTGCGAGAGCTCGGCGAGGTCGGAGCCGCCGGCCATCTCGGTGGTGAGCTGTTCCAGGCTGATCTCGGCGCGCGGGTGGCTGCCCGCCATCCGGCCGCGCTTGAGCAGGGTGAAGTGGTCGCCGACCAGGTACGCGTGGTGCGGGTTGTGGGTGATCAGCACGACCCCGAGCCCGGCGTCGCGCGCCGCGGTGACGTACTTGAGCACCACTCCGGACTGCTTGACGCCGAGCGCGGCGGTGGGCTCGTCCAGGATCAGCACCTTGGCGCCGAAGTGCACGGCGCGGGCGATCGCCACGCACTGCCGCTGGCCGCCGGACAGGGTGCCGATCGGCCGGTCGACGTCGTGCAGGTCGATGCCCATCCTCGCGAGGGCCTCGCGGGTGGTGGCGCGCATGCCGTCGGCGTCCAGGCGCAGGCCGCCCCAGCGGCGCGTGCCCCGCTCGGAGCCGAGGAAGAAGTTGCGCCAGACCGGCATCAGCGGGACGACGGCGAGATCCTGGTAGACGGTGGCGATGCCGCGGTCCAGGGCCTGGCGCGGGGAGTCGAAGGCGACCTCCTCGCCACCCACGGTGTAGCTGCCCGCGTCGTGCCGGTGCAGTCCCGAGATGATCTTGATCAGGGTGGACTTGCCGGCCCCGTTGTCGCCGAGCACGCAGCTGATCTCGCCGGTCCGCAGGGTCAGCGAGACGTCCTGCAACGCCCGGACGGTGCCGTAGCTCTTGCCGACGCCGTCGAGGGAGAGCAGTTCGGTGCCCGCCGGTTCGGTGCTCGTCACGTGTTCGGTGCTCATCGCGGCCCCCGCTCGGCCCGGCGCTTGACGTAGGCGTTCAGCAGCGCGGCCAGCAGCAGCATCGCGCCGAGGAAGAACTTGAACCAGTCCGGGTTCCACTCCGCGTAGATGATCCCCTTGCTGGCCATGCCGAAGATCAGCGCACCGAGCGCGGAACCGACCACCGAGCCGTAGCCGCCGGTGATCAGGCACCCGCCGATGACGGCCGCCACGATGTAGATCAGCTCGTTGCCGACGCCCTCGCCGGACTGCACCGTGTCGAAGGAGAACAGCAGGTGCTGGCCCAGCACCCAGGCGCAGAAGCCGACGCCCAGGTACAGCAGGGTCTTCGTCCGGGCGACCGGCACGCCGACCGCGCGGGCGGCGTCCGCGTCACCGCCGACGGCGAAGATCCAGTTGCCGAAGCGGGTGCGCAGCAGCACCCAGCTGCCGACCACCAGCAGGCCCAGCCACCACCACACGGTGGCCTTGACGGTCAGTCCGCCGATGGTGACCTCGGAGGCGAACAGCCAGCGACAGGACTCGAAGCCCTCCATGTCGGCGATCGGCTTGGTGGAGACGGTGCCCGAGACCGCCTTGGTGACGCCCAGGTTGGCGCCGGTCAGCATCAGGAAGGTGCCGAGGGTGACGATGAAGCTGGGCAGCCTGGTGCGGCCGAGCATCCAGCCGTTGAACCAGCCGATCGCCAGCGTGGTCGCCAGCGAGACCACGACGCCGACCCAGGTCACCGCGGTGAACTGGTACGAGACCATCGAGGAGGTCAGCGCGGCGGTGGTGACCAGCACGCCGGCCGAGAGGTCGAACTCGCCGCCGATCATCAGCAGCGAGACCGGCACCGCCATGATGCCGATGGTGGACGCCGCGTAGAGCACGGTGCCCAGCGAACCGAGCCGCAGGAAGGGCCCGGCGGCGACGGCGAAGACCGCGAACACCGCGACGGCGGCGATCAGCGAACCCAGCTCCGGGCGGGCGAGGAGCCGCCGCAGGGCCGCCGGACGGTCCTGCAGCAGGCCGTCCTGGGCGAGGAGGTCCGAGCTGCTCACCGGGTCCCCCTCGCGACGTACTCGGCGAGCGCGTCGGCGTTCTCCTTGGTGAGGATCTGCGGGCCGGTCTCGACCGGCTTGCCCCCGCCGAGCATGTCCAGGTTGGACTTGTAGAGCCAGAGCAGGTCGACGCCCTCGTAGCCCTGGAGGTAGGGCTGCTGGTCGACGGCGAAGCCGACGCTGCCGGACTTGAGCCCGGCCACCACCTGCTGTCCCAGGTCGAAGGTGTCCAGCTCCACGGGGCGGCGGGCGTCCTGGATGGCCTGCAGACCGGTGGCCGCCATGGGGCCGGAGAGGGTGAGCACGGTGTCGATGCTCGGGTCGGCCTGGAGCTTGGCGGAGACCGCGGCGCGGGCGTCGGGCATGTCGACGCCGTTCACGTAGAGCACCTGGAAGGACCCGCCGGCCTTGGACTGGGCGCCGGAGCAGCGCTGCTCCTGACCGACGTTGCCCTGCTCGTGGATGACGCAGAGCACGTTCTTGCGCCCGCGCTTGGCCAGCTCGGCGCCGGCCGCCTGGCCGGCCGTGGACTCGTCCTGGCCGATGTGGGTGAGCGCGCCGAACTTCTGGGAGTACTCCTGGCCGGAGTTGATGGTGATGACGGGGATGCCGGCGGCCTTGGCCTTGGCGAGGACGTCGGCCATGGCGTCGCCCTTGGCGAGGGTGACCAGCAGGCCGTCGACCTTCTGGTCGATGGCGGCCTGGACGAGCTGGACCTGGTTCTGGGTCTGCGCGTCGTTGGAGTACAGGAAGGTGATGTTGTCCTTGGCGGCGGCCTGCTCGGCCCCCTTGCGCACGGTGTCCCAGAAGGCGTCGCCGGCCCCGGAGTGGGTCACCATGGCGACCTTCCAGCGCGGGGTGGTGACGGCGCTGCCGCCGGCGGCCGCGGCCTTGGCGCGGGCCTCCTCGGCGCGTCTGCCTCCGGTACTGCTGCAGCCGGCCGCCGTGACCGCGAGGGCCAGGACGGCGCACACGGGCCAGAGGCGTCGGGACGGGCGAAAGCGGGTGATGCTCATCCCCATAGTCTCCCTGGCCCGCCCGTGCGCGATCGCACCGCCTCGCCCGGCGGCCGGAACGCCCTGGGAGGTAAGGTGCCCCGGGGGACCTTTCCTGGAAGTTCGCTGAACATCTGGTCCGGACGACCTTCGTCCGGATGACAGACTAGGCGCCGATCCGAATGGGGTTCATCACGCGAACGTGATGTTCCTCTCAGGTTCCGCACAGATTCGGACGGCAACCGATCCCCGGTTCTCCCCGTCTGATGACATTGACGTGCGTTCGGGCGACTGGGGCCCGGGCGGCGAGCGACCCGGATACGAGAACGCGATGGAACTGACAGGTACGCCATTCCTCATCCTCACCGTCATCCTTGTGCCGGTGTCCATCACAGTGGCGTTGCTGTTCTGGGGGAAGGTCGGCGGCCCGCAGCCGGTGAAGGCCCTCACCCGGATCGTCATGATCATGTTCTGCCAGGTCACGGCCGTGCTGATGGTCTTCGTGATGGTCAACAACGCCAACCTGATCTACGGGAGCTGGGACGACCTGCTCGGCACCGGCAACCACGTCCGCGCGGTGCCCCCGGTGCCGCCGGCGGACGCGGCCGGCGCGGGCGGGAGCGGTGACGCCGCCAAGGAACCGCCGAAGGTGAAGCAGAGCTTCGGCGGCGTGAACGACCCGGCGGTGCCCAACGACGTGCAGAAGACCACCCTCAAGGGCCAGGTCTCCGGCGTCGACGGCGAGGTGCTGGTCTGGCTGCCGCCGCAGTACAACGACCCGGCGTTCAAGGACAAGAAGTTCCCCGTGGTCGAGCTGATCCCGGGCTTCCCGGGCTCCTCCTCCACCTGGTACGGCACGCTCAAGGTCTCCGAGCAGCTCAAGCCGCTGATGCAGCAGGGCAAGGTCGCCCCGTTCATCCTGGTCTCGCCGCGCACCCTGCTGCTCGGCCAGAGCCAGGACGCCGGCTGCACCGACATCCCCGGCAAGATCAACGCCGACGCCTGGATCACCCGCGACGTCCCGCAGATGGTGCTGGACAACTTCCGCGCCGACCCGTCCGCGGACCGCTGGGCGATCGCCGGCTACTCGGCCGGTGCGCACTGCGCGGCCAAGCTGTCGCTGGCCCACCCCAACCGGTACCGCGCCGCCATCGCGATGTCCGGCTACAACGACCCGGCGACCGAGAAGGACTCGCTGGTCGGCAAGGACCCCAAGCTGCGCGAGGCCAACAACCCGGTCACCATCCTGAAGGCCGCCCAGCAGCCGCCGAAGGTCGCCATGCTGATCAGCGGCGCCAAGGGCGACGGCTACGAGGACGGCGAGGCGATCCGCGGCGCCGCCAAGGCCCCGACCACCGTCCAGGTCGAGGAGGGCACCGGCCCGCACACCACCGAGATGTGGAAGAAGATGGTCCCCGGCGCCTTCCAGTGGCTGACCTCGATCATCCCGGCCCAGTAGCGGCCGACCGCACGACCACCGGACGACCGGACCGCCCGGCGACCGCACGACGAGGGCCCGCCGCGACATCGATCGCGGCGGGCCCTCGCACGTGCCGGAGCCCCCGTCAGGCCAGTTCGAGCGCCAGGTAGAAGTCCACCCGGTCCTCCAGCCGGGAGAGGTCACGCCCGGTCAGTTCCTCGATCCGGCCTATCCGGTACCGCAGGGTGTTCACGTGGACGTGCAGCTGCGCGGCGCAGCGGGTCCAGGAGCCGTCCGAGCGCAGGAAGGCCTCCAGGGTGCGGACCAGGTCCGCCTGGTGCTCGATGTCGTACGCGATCACCTTGTCCAGCAGCCGGCTGCGGAACGCGCGGCGGACCTCGTCCGGGACGGCCGCCAGCAGCAGGACGTGCGAGGCGAGTTCCTCGGGGCCCGCGACGCAGACCCGGCCGACCCGGGAGGCGGCGATCCGGCGGGCGTGCCGAGCCTCCTCCAGGGCGCCGCGCAGGCCGCCGGCCTCGGAGGCGGGGGCGGAGACCCCGAGGGTGATCCGGCCCTCGGAGCCGAGCCCGGCCTCCAGCGGGGCGAGCAGGTCGCGCAGGGCGTCGGCGGGCACCGGGCTGTCCGGGGCCGGCAGCACCACGACGGCGCCGGCGCCCGTCCCGGCGACCAGCGCGCGGTCGGAGGTGGTGCCGAGCGCCTCCTCCAGGACGGCCCGGACACTGCCCTCGGGCAGGCCGGTGCCCTCGGCGCTGAGCACCAGCCAGGAGGCGTCCTCCGCCGGGGACTTGGACTCGGGGCCCTCGTAGCGGGCGGCCATCGCCGAGGAGGCGTACAGGGTGCGGCTGATCTCGGCCGGGTCGGCGTCGCGGCGCAGCAGTGCGAGCACCTCGTCGGCGAGGCGGCGGCGCAGCCGGCGTCCCTCGTCGCGGCGGTGGCGCTCGGCGGCGACCAGCCGGGCCAGGTTCTCGGCGAGCTGCTGGCGCTTGGTGGTCCACTCGGTGATGTCGCCGGCGACCGCGAGCATCCAGTCGGCGAGCGGCACCTCGTGCTCGGCGGAGGCCGCGGCGGGCAGCAGCGAGTAGGAGCCGGCGGCCAGACGGACCCGGTGCGGGGGGCGGCGGCGCTGGCGCTGGGCGGCGAGGTGGGCGCGCACCAGCTGGTCGCGGTCCTCGGCGGAGAGCCGGTCGGCGGGGCCGGCGATCACCGCGCCGGTGGGGGCGAGGACCCAGCAGTCGAGGTCGAGGTCGCCGCCGAGCAGGTCGAGCACCGCGTCCAGCCCGCCGCCGCCGGCCGCCGAGACGAGCAGCCGGTGCCGGTCGACCAGGGCGGCGAGGTCGGCGGCGCGGTCGGCGGAGACCTGACGGCCGATGAACTCGGTGACGGTGCCGAACGCGATGTCGTCGGGGACGGCCAGCAGCGGCATCCGGTGGCGGCGGCAGGCCTCGACCAGGTCCTCGGGCACCGGGCCGACCTCGGCCTCGCCGGCCGCGAGGGCGACCGCGCCGCCGGCCGCGAGGGTCCGCACGAAGCGTTCGGAGTCGGCCGGGACGGTGCGCCAGAGCATGCCGGTGAGCACCAGCTCACCGCCGTGCAGGTAGCGGCCGGGGTCCTGCAGGTCCGTCGTCATCACGCCGCTGACCTGCCGGTCCAGCTCTTCCTCGGCCGCGAGCAGGCGCAGTCGCGGGGCGCCGGGGGCGAGCAGGTCACGGACACGCATCCGCGGACTCCTTAGGGGCTGGATCGAGGGGATCGAGAGGGGGGATCAGGGGGTCGAGCGGAGGGATCGGGAGGGGGTTCGGGCGGGGGGATCGGGGGGAAGGGGGCACCGGACCGTCGGTCCGGGGGTCACAGTGTGCCCGAACATCCGTGCTCGGTGTTACGCACCAGCGGGCGGCCGGATCACGGGCCCGTAGCCCGTCCGTCACGGCCGGATTACGGTCGTAGGTAGCACCCGGCGAACACCTGGGCTGCGAGATTCTGCTCCTTAGAGGAACGTACAGGATGCCGGGCGGGACCACAGCCGGGGCTTCATGCCATCGGTGACTGCCAGTGGGCCGCGTCACAGGGGTTCACTGGGCGACACGCCGCCGGACACCCGGCGGGCGACGACTTGAGGAGACACCCGCATGGAGTTCCTTCGGCCCGCCACCTGGGACGAGGCACTCGCGGTGAAGGCTGAGTACCCGACCGCACTGCCCATCTCGGGCGGGACGGACGTCATGGTCGAGATGAACTTCGACGTGCACCGGCCATCCGCGATTCTCGATCTGAACCGCATCACCGAGCTCACCGAATGGTCCAACGACGGCAGCGTCGTCAAGCTCGGCGCCTCGGTCCCCTACACCCGGATCATCGACGAGCTGTCCGGGCCGCTGCCCGGCCTCGCCCTGGCGGCCCACACCGTCGGCTCGCCGCAGATCCGGAACCGCGGCGGCGTCGGCGGCAACCTCGGCGGCGCCTCGCCGGCCGGTGACGCGCACCCCGCGCTGCTGGCGGCCGGACGGGACGTGTTCGTCGAGGCGGCCTCGGTGCGCGGCACCCGGATGATCCCGATCGACGAGTTCTACGTCGGCGTGAAGCGCAACAGCCTGGAGGCCGACGAGCTGATCCGGGCGGTGCACATCCCGGTGGCGGACGGCCCGCAGCAGTTCTCGAAGATCGGCACCCGCAACGCGATGGTGATCGCGGTCTGCGCCTTCGGCTTCGCCCTCCACCCCAGGAACGGCACCGTCGGCACCGGTATCGGTTCGGCTGCCCCCACGCCGCGCCGCGCCGTCGAGGCCGAGGAGTACCTGCAGGGCGTGCTCGCCGAGCGCGGGCTCTGGGAGTCCGGCGAGCTGCTGGGCGCCGAGGTGATCCAGCGGTTCGGCGAGCTGGTGAAGGACGCGGCCTCGCCGATCGACGACGTCCGGGGCACCGCCGACTACCGGCGCCACTCCCTGGCCGTGATGGCCCGCCGCACCCTCACCTGGTGTTGGAACGACTACGGCAAGCAGATCAGGAGCGCGGCATGAGGGTCACTTTCACCGCCAACGGCAAGCCCGTCGAGGCCGACGACGTGTGGGAGGGCGAGAGCCTGCTCTACGTGCTGCGCGAGCGGGTCGGCCTGCCGGGCTCGAAGAACGCCTGCGAGCAGGGCGAGTGCGGCTCCTGCACGGTCTACCTGGACGGCGTCCCGGTCTGCTCCTGCCTGGTCGCGGCCGGCCAGGTGCAGGACCGCGAGGTCCGCACGGTCGAGGGGCTGAGCGAGGAGAACGGCGAACTGGGTCTGGTCCAGCAGGCGTTCATCGACGCCGGCGCCGTCCAGTGCGGCTTCTGCACCCCCGGCCTGCTGGTGCAGACCGACGCCCTGCTGGAGCACGACGCCCAGCCGAGCGACAACGACATCCGCGAGGCGCTGTCCGGCAACCTGTGCCGCTGCACCGGCTACGAGAAGATCATGGACGCGGTGCGGCTCGCCTCGGCCCGCAAGTGCGCCGGGAAGGGTTCGGCATGACCACCAGGACCATCCAGGGCCAGAAGAACCTGCAGAACATCAACCAGGCGTCCAAGGACGGCATCGGCGGCTCGCCGCTGCGCCCGGACGGGAACCTGAAGGTCAAGGGCGAGTTCGCCTACTCCTCGGACATGTGGCACGAGGACATGCTGTGGGGCATGGCGCTGCGCTCGCCGCACCCCCGCGCCAACATCCTCTCGGTGGACATCTCCGAGGCGCTCAAGGTGCCCGGCGTGTACGCGGTGCTGACCCACGAGGACATCCCCGGCTCGAAGTACTACGGCCTGGAGATCCAGGACCAGCCGGCCCTGGCGATCGACAAGATCCGGTACCACGGCGAGGCGATCGCGCTGGTCGCCGCCGACCACCCGGAGACGGCCCGCCGCGCGGTGAAGAAGATCGCGGTCGAGTACGAGGTGCTCACCCCGATCGTCACCGAGGAGCAGTGCCTCGACCCGGAGACGCACGGCTACGTCCACGAGCCGCACGAGTACAAGTCGCACGCGTACGGCAACATCTGCCACGAGCAGCGGCTGGTCTCCGGCGGCGGCGTGACCGACGAGGTACGGGCCCTGGCGGACGTCATCGTCAGCGGCGACTACGAGGTCGGCATGCAGGACCAGGCCTTCCTCGGGCCGGAGTCCGGCCTGGCGGTGCCCGCCGAGGACGGCGGCATCGACCTCTACATCGCGACCCAGTGGCTGCACGTGGACCGCGAGCAGATGGCCCCGGTGCTGGACCTGCCCGAGGAGAAGGTCCGGCTCACGCTGGCCGGCGTCGGCGGCGCCTTCGGCGGCCGCGAGGACATCTCGATGCAGATCCACGCCTGCCTGCTGGCCCAGCACACCGGCAAGCCGGTCAAGATCGTCTACTCCCGGGACGAGTCCTTCTACGGCCACGTGCACCGCCACCCGGCGAGGATGCACTACGAGCACGGCGCGACCCGCGACGGCAAGCTGGTCTTCGCCGACTGCCGGATCGTGCTGGACGGCGGCGCCTACGCCTCCGCGTCGCCGGCCGTGGTCGGCAACGCGGCCTCGCTCGGGCACGGCCCGTACGTCATCCCGAACGTCCGGATGCACGCCATCGCGCTCTACAGCAACAACCCGTCCTGCGGGGCGATGCGCGGCTTCGGCGCGGTCCAGGCGGCGTTCGGCTACGAGTCGCAGATGGACAAGCTGGCGGCCGAACTGGGCATGGACCCGGTGGAGTTGCGGCAGCTGAACGCGATGTCGGAGGGCGACTTCATGCCCACCGGCCAGCAGATCGACTCGCCCGCGCCGGTGGCCGAACTGCTGCGCCGGGCCAAGGAGATGCCGCTGCCGCCGCCGCTGGACACCGAGCACCTGGACGTCCGTGCGCTGCCCGGCGCGCTGTCCAACACCTCGCACGGCGAGGGGATCGTGCGCGGCGTGGGCTACTCGGTCGGCATCAAGAACGTCGGCTTCTCCGAGGGCTTCGACGACTACTCCACGGCCCGGGTGCGGCTGGAGGTCATCGGCGGCGAGCCGGTCGCGATGGTGCACACCGCGATGGCCGAGGTCGGCCAGGGCGGCGTCACCGTGCACGCCCAGATCGCCCGCACCGAGCTGGGCGTCGAGCAGGTCACCATCCACCCGGCCAACACCGAGGTGGGATCGGCCGGTTCGACCTCGGCCTCGCGCCAGACGTACATGACCGGCGGCGCGGTGAAGCTGGCCGCCGAGGCGGTCAAGCGGGAGCTGATCGACAAGGGCCGGCGGCGCTACGGCTGGAGCCACAAGGACATCGTGCTGGCCGGCGGCAAGGTCGTCTCGGAGAGCGCCGGCGTCCTGGTCTCCATGGTGGACCTGCTCGGCGACGAGGCCATCGACCTCACCCGCGAGCACCACCACCGGCCCACCCAGCCCTTCGACAAGGAGACCGGCCAGGGCTTCGGCCACGTCCAGTACACCTTCTGCGCCAACCGCGCCGTGGTGGACGTGGACGTGGAGCTGGGCCTGGTCAAGGTGGTCGAGCTCACCGCCGTCCAGGACGTCGGCAAGGCGCTCAACCCGCTCTCCGTGGTCGGCCAGATCCAGGGCGGCTGCACCCAGGCGCTCGGCCTCGCCGTGATGGAGGAGATCATCGTGCGGGACGGCAAGGTCCGCAACGCCTCCTTCACCGACTACCTGATCCCCACCATCCTGGACACCCCGCCGATCCCGGTGGACGTCCTCGAACTTCCCGACCCCCACGCACCGTACGGGCTGCGCGGGGTCGGTGAGGCGCCGACCGTCTCGGCGACGCCGTCCATCGTGGCCGCCATCCGCAACGCCACCGGTCTCGCGCTCAACCGGATCCCGGTCCGCCCGGAGCACCTGACCACCGAACAGCCCGGCTGATCCCGGCAGTTCACGCTTCCCCGGGGCGGCGACCGTCTTCCCCGCCGCCCCGGGGGCACCACCCCCCACCCGCTGCCCTGCCCACGCCGGGGTCAGCAGCGGTGCGCACCACCCTCCAAGCACCGCCGGCACTCCCCCTCATTTCGAGTGCCCCCCAGTGAGTCGATGCGTCCCCCTACGCCGCTTCGTTGACCGGCAGTCAGGTCGGCTCGCCCACCCCAACCCCCTTTGACACTTGGGAGTGGACATGACCAGGATCCCCACGGAGCCCGGCACCACCGAAGACAGACCCGCCGGGGGCGACACCCACCCGTCGTCCCCGGCCCCCCGCCCGTCGAGCGCACTGGACGCCTACTTCAAGATCTCGGCCCGCGGCTCGACACTCGCCAACGAACTCCGCGGTGGTCTCACCACCTTCATGGCGATGGCGTACATCATCCTGCTCAACCCGCTCATCCTGAGCGGCGCGGACGTCACCGGCGTCAAGCTGGACCACGCCGCACTGACCACCGCCACCGCGCTGGCGGCGGCCGTCACCACCATCCTGATGGGCGTGGTCGGCAACGTGCCGCTCGCCCTCGCCGCCGGCCTCTCGGTCTCCGGCGCGGTCTCCGCGCTGGTCGTCCCCCACACCACCTGGGCGCAGGCCATGGGCCTGTGCGTGATCTACGGCCTGCTGATCGTGCTGCTGGTGGTCTCCGGACTGCGCGAGAAGATCATGAACGGCATCCCGCTGCCGCTCAAGCACGCCATCACCATCGGCATCGGCCTGTTCGTCACCGTGATCGGCCTCTACAAGGCCGGATTCATGCACACCGGCGGCCCCACCCCGCTGTCCCTCGGCCCGACCGGCGAACTGGCCGGCTGGCCGGTCCTGGTCTTCTGCGTCACGCTGCTGTCGATCTTCGTCCTGATGGCCCGCGGCGTCCGCGGCGCGATCCTGATCGGCATCGCCGGCGGCACCGTGCTCGCGGTGATCGTCAACAAGGCCGCCCACGTACCCGCCGACGCCTGGAAGAACTCCGTGCCGGTGTGGCCCGGCAGCCCGGTCTCCGCGCCCGACTTCAGCCTGTTCGGCCACGTCGACCTGTTCGGCGCCTTCGGCGCCCGGGGCATGGGCGCGATCAGCGCCTCGGTCGCGGTGTTCACCCTGGTGCTGGCCGGCTTCTTCGACGCGATGGCCACCATCATCGGCGTCGGCACCGAGGCCGGACTGGCCGACAAGCAGGGCCGGATGCCCGGTCTGTCCAAGGCGCTGTTCATCGACGGCGCCGGCGGCGCGGTCGGCGGCCTGGCGGGCGCCTCCGGCCAGACCGTCTTCGTCGAGTCCGCTACCGGCGTCGGCGACGGCGCCCGCACCGGCCTCGCGTCCACCGTCACCGGCGGGCTGTTCGCGCTGATGCTGTTCTTCTCGCCGATCGCCGGCATCGTCCCGGTCGAGGTGGCCTCCGCCGCCCTGGTCGTGATCGGCTCGATGATGATGAGCCAGGCCCGGCACATCGACTGGTCCGACCGCGAGGTGGCCATCCCGGCCTTCCTCACCTGCGCACTGATGCCGTTCACGTACAGCATCACCGCGGGCGTCGCGGCCGGCGTCATCTCGTACACGGTGATCAAGGCCGGGGTCGGGCGCTGGCGCGAGCCCGGGGCGCTGATGTGGATCCTCACCGGGGTGTTCGTGCTGTACTTCGCGCTCACGCCGATCAAGTCCTGGCTCGGCGTGCACTAGCCGGCCCCGCCGGCCCCGTTTCGCGGCCGGCCCCGCCGGTTCCACAGGCGCGACCGGCCCCTCGCAACACCGCCGCCGTACGGGATCGTTTCCCGTACGGCGGCGTCCACCGCTACTGTCGAACCGTGTAAGGAGCCTCCGCCATGCAGGACATCGCCGAGCAGCTGCAGGCCTGGCACGCGGCCGGGCGTGCGTTCGCCGTGGCCACCGTGGTCGGCGTCTCCGGCAGCGCACCGCGCGATCCCGGGGCGGCGCTGGCCGTGGACGCGGGCGGCGAGGCGATCGGCAGCGTCTCCGGCGGCTGCGTCGAGGGCGCGGTGTACGAGCTGTGCCAGGCCGCGATCGAGAGCGGCGAGCCGGTGCTGGAACGCTTCGGCTTCAACGACGAGGACGCCTTCGCGGTCGGCCTGACCTGCGGCGGAGTCCTGGACGTGTTCGTCCAGCCGGTCGTGCCGGGGGCCGACGCCGGACTGGACGCGGGGATCGCCCACATCGCCGCCGGGACACCGGTCGCGCTGGTGCGGGTGATCGCCGGACCGGCCGCGCTGCTCGGCGCCACCCTCGCGGTCACCGCCGACGGCCTCTCCGGGGCGCTGTCCGTCGGGCCGTCCACCGTCGGCGGGCTGGAGCGGGCGATCGTCGCGCAGGCCCGGGCGATGCTGGAGGCCGGACGCACCGGCCGGCTCGTCCTCGGCCTGGACGGGCGCCCCTGCGACGAGCACGAGCTGGGCACCGTCACCTGCTTCGTCGAGTCCTACGTGCCCCCGCCGCGGATGCTGGTGTTCGGGGCGATCGACTTCGCGGCCGCGGTGGTGCGGATCGGCAAGTTCCTCGGCTACCACGTCACCGTCTGCGACGCCCGGCCCGTCTTCGCCACCACCCGCCGCTTCCCGGAGGCCGACGAGGTCGTCGTCGACTGGCCGCACCGGTACCTGGACTCCCAGCTCGGCCGGATCGACGGACGCACCGTGCTCTGCGTGCTCACCCACGACGCCAAGTTCGACATCCCGCTGCTCGAACGCGCCCTGCGGCTGCCGGTCGGCTACGTCGGCGCGATGGGCTCGCGCCGCACCCACCGGGACCGCGAGGCGAAGCTGCGCGAGGTCGGGCTCACCGAGGCCGAACTGGCCCGGCTGCGCTCCCCCATCGGCCTCGACCTGGGCTCGCGCACCCCCGAGGAGACAGCGGTCTCGGTCGCCGCCGAGATCATCGCCCACCGGCGCGGCGGCAGCTGCCTGCCGCTGAGCACCGGCGACGGACCGATCCACCACGACACGGCCCGGGCCGCGGCGGACGACGGCGCCCGCACCGGTGCGGAGGAGGCGCGGCCGCCGCGGACCCACGCCGCCTGAGCGTGACGTTGCGTGCCCACCGGGGCGGCGGGACGCTGGAGTTGCGGACTCGCCCCGAGCCCGGGGAAGGAGCGGGGACCATGCGCGCCCTGCTGGAAATCGAACTCGACACGGCCACCGCCAACCAGGCCATCACCAGTGGAGAGATGGCGGACGGCCTCCGCGAAGCCCTGGCCGAACTCAAGCCCGAGGCGGCCTACTTCTTCGCCCGCAACGGGAACCGCGCCCTGATCGCCGTGATCGACGTCGCGGACGAGGCCGCGGTGCCGTCCATCGCCGAGCCGTTCTGGCTACGCATGAACGCCAAGGTCGACCTGCACATCTGCATGAACGCCGACGACCTCATGACGGGCCTGCAGCGACTGGCCTCCTGACGCCCCTCGGCCCCGCCCCCGGGCCCCGCCGGCGGGCCCCCGGTCAGTCGCCCAGCGCCAGCTTCACGCCGAAGCCCACCACGACCGCACCGGTCACCCGGTCCATCAGCCTGCGGGTCGCCGGCCGGCGCAGCCAGCCCCGCAGTACCCGGGCGAAGCCCACCAGCACCGTCGACCAGAGCACCCCCTCCACGACGTGGACGCAGGTCAGCGCCACGCCGGCGGCGAAGTGCGGGGCCCCGGCGGGGATGAACTGCGGGAGCACGGCCACGTAGAAGACCCCGACCTTGGGGTTCAGCAGATTGGTCAGCGTGCCCCGCCGCCAGCCGTGCCCGAACCCGCCCTCCGTCGGCTCGTCCTCGACCGCCACCCGGGCACCCCGGTCGCGGAGCATCCCGATGCCCATCCACACCAGGTACGCCGCGCCCGCCCAGCGCAGGACGTCGTACGCCAGTTGCGAGGCGGTGAGCAGCGCCGTCACCCCCGCCGAGGTCAGCGTCCCCCAGATCAGCGTGCCGGTCTGGATGCCGAGCACGACCCCCCACGCCTGGCGCCGCCGCCCCAGCGCCGACGTCCGCAGGACCAGCGCGGTGTCGATCCCGGGCGTCAGCGTGAGCAGCCCCACGACGAGGGCGAAGGACCACAGCGCGGTTGTCATCTCCATGGCCCTGGATGCTCTCACAGGGCCCGGACACCGCCCCGGGCGGCGTCAGTCCGCGGCACCGGACGGCACGACCCACCGGGTCGGCCGGCCGGTGAGACCGGGCAGCCCGCCCGCGGCCGACCGGTCGATCCGTTTCGGCGACGTTCACCCGGTCAGGTGACGTTGAGGCGGGCGGCGAGGCGCAGCAGGCCGGGGCTCAGGCGGGACAGGAAACGGGCCGCCTTGGCCTCGGGGGTGACGGGGACGACGGGCTTGCCGGTGCGGACCGCGGCGAGGACGGCGGTGGCGACCTTCTCCGGGGGGAAGCCGCGGCGGGCGTAGAGCTTGGCGGCACGGGCCTGCTTGGCGGCCTGTTCGGCGGCGGTGGTGGCGGAGAAGGTGGAGGTACGGGTGATGTTGGTGTTGACGATGCCGGGGCAGATGGTGGAGACGCCGATGCCGTGGTCGACGAACTCGGCGCGCAGGCAGTCGGAGAGCATGAACACCGCGGCCTTGCTGGTGGCGTAGGCGGTGAGCGCCTTGGACGGCAGGTAGGCGGCGGCCGAGGAGACGTTGACGATGTGGCCGCCCTGGCCGCGGTCGGCCATCAGGGTGCCGAACGCGCGGCAGCCGTGGATCACGCCCCAGAGGTTGACGTCCAGGACGCGCTGCCACTCCTTCTCGGTGGTCTGCAGGAAGGTCCCGGAGTGGCCGATGCCCGCGTTGTTGACCACCACGTCGGGCACCCCGTGCTCGGCGGCGACGGTCTGCGCGAAGGCGTCCACCGCCGCGCCGTCGGAGACGTCCACCCGGTAGGCGTGCGCCGCGGGGCCGATCAGCGAGGCGAGTTCGGCGGTGCGCTCGGCGGACGCGAGGTCCAGGTCGCAGACCACTACCCGGGCACCCTCCTCGGCGAAGGCCAGCGCGGTGGCCCGGCCGATGCCGCTGCCGCCGCCGGTGACGACCACCAGCCGGCCGTCGTCCAGGGCCGGTCGCTCCCCTGCGGCCTCGCCGGCGCGGCCGGCCTCCGTGCGGGCGGTGAACTCGCGGACCATTCCGGCCACGGTGGCTCCCTTCTCCAGCAGCGCCGACCAGTGGCCGGCGTGCAGCGTCCTGCGGGTGAGGTCGGGCACCCAGCGCTCCAGGCCCTCGGAGAGGTAGGTGCCGACGTAGCGGTCCCGGGTGAGGGTGATCAGCTGGACCGGCACGAGGGTCGGCCGCTCGCGCGGACTTCCCATGGTGGGGCGGAAGTTGGCCCGGTACAGCTCGATGCCGCGCACGGCGTCGCGGCGCAGGCTGCGCTGCGGGTGGTCGGCGCGCGGGGTGACGTGCTCCAGGTCGCGCAGCACCCTCGGCCAGGCCCGGGCGAGGCCGAGGCGCCAGACGCCGGGGGCCAGGTAGGGCAGGTGGAAAGCGGTGATGTACCAGGAGTGCAGGCCCTGGTGGAGCAGTTGCCGCAGGTGGCGCGGGGTGGGGCGGCGCAGCCGGTGGCGCAGCCAGTACCCCATGTGGTCCAGGCTGGGGCCGGACATGGTGGTGTAGGACGCGATCCGGTGCGCGGCGCCCGGCGCGGTGACGGCTTCCCAGGACTGAATCGAGCCCCAGTCGTGGGCGACCAGGTGGACCGGGCGGTCCGGGCTGACCGCGTCGGCGACGGCGAACAGGTCATCGGCCAGCCGCTCCAGGCGGTAGCCGTCGCGGTCCGCGGGGACGCCGGACTCGCCGGCGCCGCGGACGTCGTAGCGGACCACGTGGTGGTCGCGGGCGAGGTCGGCGGCGATGTCGTCCCAGACGGCGTGGGTGTCGGGGTAGCCGTGGACGAGGAGGACGGTGGGGGCGGCCGGGTCGCCCTGCTCGAAGACGGCGAGCGGCAGGCCGCCGGAGTGGACGGTCCGGCGGCGGGTCGGGGTCGTCATCGGGTGGCCTCCAGGGTGCTCGGCTCGGCGGTCGTTGCGGCGGGCGCGGGCGTCGCGGTGGTCGCGGTCGCGGTCGCGGTGGCGGTGGCGGCGGCGGCGGCGGCGGCGGTCCAGCGGCGGACGTGCGGCAGGTCGTCGTCCAGCCAGTAGGCGTCGTCCTCGGTGACCACCAGCAGCTCCTCGAACTTGATGCCCACACCGCGGAAGCCGATGTGCGGCTCGACCGCCCACAGGCCGGGGGTGGGCGCGTGCCGGGACGACCGCCCGTCCGCCCAGAGCGGTGAACGGCCGTGCAGGCGCTCGGAGATGAGCTCGCGGCCGAGGGTCTGCAGGGTGCGCACGCCGAAGCCGAAGACGTTCACCCCGGCCGGGCCGCGGGCCACGGTCCGGGTGACCTGGTGGCCGATCACCCGACCCGGGTAGACCTGGTGGCGGTTGTCGTAGCCGTGCGCGGCGAGCTGCGCGTCCACCGCCGCGTACACCTCGTCGAGGGGCTTGCGGGCCCGCACCTCGGCGAGGATCAGCTCGCGGTAGACCCGCAGGTCGGCGGCGAGCCGGTCCCAGACCCGGTTCTCGCCGACCTTGCCGCCGTAGCCGATGTCGGCGGTGTAGCCGTCCACGACCGGCGCGCAGTCCAGGACGTACGGCATGCCCTCCTCCAGGCGGCGGTTGCCGGCGAAGAACTGCAGCGGGGTGTGGAAGTGCCGGAACGCCGTGCGGTCCCCGAACCAGGCGAACGGGACGTGGAAGAAGTCCTGTACCCCGGCGGCGACCAGACGGCGGCGCAGCTCGGCGGTGGCCTGCCGCTCGGTGACGCCGGGTTCGATCCAGGCGGCGACCTGTTCGGCGCAGTGGTAGGCGAGTTGCTGGGTCTCGCGGAAGCGGGCGAGGTCGCGCTCGGTGTAGCGGAAGGCGGGGGTCGCTTTCGCCATGGCGGGGGCTGCTCCTTCTAGAGGTCGAGCACGAGGGTCTCACCCTCGGCGGCCCGGGAGACACAGGGCAACAGGGCACCGGCGGCGCGCTGCTCGGGGGTGAGGCGGCGGTCCCGGTGGTCGGGCGAGCCGGCCAGCAGGCGGACCTCGCAGGTGCCGCAGAAGCCCTGGTGGCACGAGTACGGGAGGCCCGGGCGGGCTTCCCGCAGCACGTCCAGGGCGGACCGGTCGGCGGGCACGTCGAGGGTCGGGCCGTCCGTGCCGAGGCGGACGGTGAAGGGCTCGCCGTCGGTGATCGGGGCGGCGCCGAAGCGCTCGAAGTGCAGCGCACCGCTGGGCCCGCCGGACCCCTCCGGGCCGCCGTCCAGGGCCCGCTGCACGGCGGCGAGCATCGGCGCCGGGCCGCAGCAGTAGACGGCGGCACCGCGCGGGGCGTGGGCCAGCAGCTCGGCGCCGGTGGGGACGCCGCCGTGCTCGTCGTCGGTGCGCAGGACCACCCGGCGCGGATCGAGGGCGCGCAGCTCGTCCGCGTACGGGAGGGTGTCGGCACTGCGGCCGACGTGCACCAGGCGCCAGTCCAGGCCGTGGCGCTGCGCCTCGCGGGCCATCGGGAGCAGCGGGGTGATGCCGATGCCGCCGGCCAGCAGGAGGACGGCGGGTTCGGCGCAGAAGGCGAAGCCGTTGCGCGGGCGGCGGGCGGTGAGGCGGGCGCCGGGGTGCAGGGCGTCGTGGATCTCGACGGACCCGCCACCGCCCCCGGGCAGCCGCCGGACGGCGATGCGGTAGGCGGTGCGGTAGGCCGGGTCACCGGTGAGGGAGTAGTGGCGCTCGCGGCCGGAGGGCAGGGCGAGGCGCAGGTGGGCACCGGGCTGCCAGGCCGGCAGCAGGCCGCCGGAGGGGTCGGCGAGCTGCAACTCGACGACGTCGGCGGCCAGTTCGCGGCGGGCGGTGACGACCAGCTGCAGCTGCGGGGTGGGGCGGCTGAACGGGCGGCGGGGGTTGCGGCGCAGCAGGGGGCCGCCGAGGGCCGGGGAGTAGCGGTCGCCGAAGGCGGTGAGCCAGCGCATGAACGCGTCGGCGCGCGGGCGGCCGTAGAGGTCGGGGGGCGGGGTGAGCAGGTCCATCCGGCGGGGTTCCTTGGCGTCGGGAGAGGCGTCGGGCGGGGCGTCGGGCGCGGGGCGGATGACGGGTGACAAGTGACGGGTCACAGGCGACGGAGGACGGCTGACAGATGACAGATGACAGATGACAGATGACGTTCTCTGAAATCTGTTCGCTGTCATCCGTCCGCTGTCATCGGTTCACTGAACCCTGTCCGCCGTCAGCCGCGCGCGGCGGCCGCGCGGGCGGCCGGCGAGGTGGCGAGGTAGCCCAGCGCCTGGCTGGAGGACCCCTCCTGGGTCGGGTGGTAGCCCGGCCGCAGGTACCGCAGCCCGGAGCGGATCGACCCGATCGGGTCCGGCAGCAGGCCGCGCTTGGCGATCCGCCCGGCCTCGCGCCAGCTGGGCTTGAGTCGCCCGGCCAGGGTCGGGTCGGCCGCGAGCAGGAAGCGGGCGCCGCGCACCCAGAGGTGCACCAGCAGCGGCCCGGACACCGCCATCCCGCGGATCCGCCGGAAGTAGCCCGGATCCAGGTGGACCATCAGGTCGTAGGCGACGCTGCGGTGCTCGACCTCCTCGGCGCCGTGCCAGCGCAGCAGGTCGAGCATCGTCGGGTCGGCCTTGGCCCGGTCCAGGCCCGGGGAGTTGAGGGCCCAGTCGCCGAGGAAGGCGGTGAAGTGCTCGATGGCCGCGATGAACGCGACCCGCTCGATGATGTTCTCCCGCCGCCGCGCCGGCGTCAGCCCCGGCTTGTCGCCCAGGACCCGCTGGAACAGCCAGGAGACCTGTCGGACGTACGGACGAGGGTCCAGCCCCTGGCCGAGCAGGTGGTCCAGGACTTCCTGGTGCGCCTCGGCGTGGATGGCCTCCTGCCCGATGAACCCAAGGACCTCTTCGCGCAGTTGGTCGTCCCGGATGAGCGGCAGCGCCTCCTTGAACACCTTGACGAACCAGCGCTCGCCCTCGGGCAGCAGCAGGTGCAGCACGTTGATGACGTGGGTGGCCATCGGCTCGTCCGGGATCCAGTGCAGTGGCAGCTGGGCCCAGTCGAAGCGGACGTCCCGGGGCTCCAGGACGAGGCTGTCGTGCACGCGTGCGGCGGGGGCGGCGAGGGCGGGGACGGGGGTGGATCGGGGCATGGCAGGCCCTCCTGACCTGGGGGCGGCGGCTCGGCTCAGGGAAACGTACTCGCGGGTAGCGGCCGGGACAAGGGTTTCGGCGACCCTTATCGACATCGAGTCTAATAAGTGATGTGCACCGCTGGACGCCCCCGGAAACATCCCGGGAACCACGCGGCGGAACACGCGAAGGAAACGTTCGGCGAGAAACGCACGGGCCCCGCCGGACGCGACACGTCCGGCGGGGCCTTCGGGCGGACGGCTCAGACCGCCATCGCCAGCATCAGCGGCGCCGCCCGGGCCGCCAGCAGTTCGGCGGCGGCCTTCAGCTTGTGGATGTTGTCCGCCGACATGGAGGTGGCCAGGCAGCCGACCGTGCTTCCCGCCGTGATCGGCACGGCGGCGCACACCGTGCCCAGCGCGTACTCCTGGATGTCCAGCACCGGCACGGTGGCCGGCTGCCGCTCCAGACGGTGCATCAACTGGTCGGCGTCGGTGACCGTTCGGGAGGTGAGCCGGGCGACCGGGTGCCGGGAGAGGTGGTCGCGCCGGGCGTCCGAGTCCAGCTGGCTGAGCAGGCACTTGCCGATCGCACTGGCGTGCGCCGTGGCCCGGAAGTCCACCCACTCCTGGACCGCCGGGGCGTAGTCGGCCGCCGAGACCGCCTCCACCGACAACTCGCCGTCGTGGTAACGGCTGAAGTACACCGCGGCGCCCAACTCGTCCCGGAGTTCGGCCAGTTTGCGGTTCAGTCGGGCATTGACCAGCTGCTCGCGGTTGTTCTGCCCGAGCAGGGCGAAGGTGCCGCCGAGCACCCAACCGCCGTCCTGGCACTGGAGATAGCCTTCGATCTCCAGGATCTCCGCGAGCCGCCGCACGGTCGGCAGCCCGAGCGAGGTCTCCCGCGCGAGGCCCACCAGGGTGGCGCCGTCGGGGTGGCGGTCGACCGCCTCCAGCAGTCTGAGGGCGTGCTGCAGGGAGGTGAACGGGCCGGTCAGGCCCTGGTCCAGCGCGGCGTGACGACCCGGGGCTGGTGTCGACATGTCGTCCCCTTCCGATGTCCCCCCACGGAGCGACCGCGGGCACGCACCAGCCTATCGACCCGGCGGGCCCGACGACTGCCGTCCGTGAATATCCGTGAACATTCCGTGGAGCAACCTCCGGTCGACCTGGGGAAACGCGCCCCGGAGGTCACGGTTCGGCGGTTACGGCCCGGTAGCGACAACCGGCAGTGACGAAGCAGACGGTGACGACCCGACAGCCCGCCCCGGGCGAACGCCGCGACGGGCCCCTCCCCCACTGCCCAGGGGGGAGAGGCCCGCCGTGCGGCCACCGGGTGCGGGCCCGGTGGCCGGGGAGGGTGGTCGGTCGGCCGCGGCGGCCGTCAGCCCTCGTCGCCCGCGCGCAGCTTGGCGACGGCGGCGGCCAGGCGGGCGCCGTACTCCTCGTCCGCGGCGTGGAAGTGGGCGAGGTTCTTCTCGACGATGTCGTCGCGGGTCACCTGCGCCAGGAAGCCGGCGATGTTGTCGATCAGACGGGTCTTCTCCCCGGCCGACATCAGCCGGTAGAGCTCACCGGCCTGGAAGAAGTCGTCGTCCTTGCTGTGGGCCGGCGTGGTGTAGGTGCCGGTGTGGCCGTCGACCTTCACCGGCGCGGCGAGCGCGGCGTCGGTCTGGGCCGGGCCGTCGTACGAGTTGGGCTCGTAGTTCTTGCCGCGGCCCGCGGTGTTGGCGGCCATGAGGCCGTCCCGGCCGTAGTTGGCGGCCTCGGTGGCGCGCGGGGCGTTCACCGGCAGCTGGGTGTGGTTGACGCCGAGGCGGTAGCGCTGGGCGTCGGCGTAGGCGAACAGCCGGCCCTGGAGCATCTTGTCCGGGGACGGGCCGATGCCGGGCACGAAGTTGTTCGGCGAGAACGCGGACTGCTCGACCTCGCCGAAGACGTTCTCCGGGTTCCTGTTGAGCACCAGGCGGCCGACCTTGACCAGCGGGTAGTCGGCGTGCGGCCACACCTTGGTCAGGTCGAACGGGTTGAAGCGGTAGTCCGCGGCCTCGGCGACCGGCATCAGCTGGACGTAGAGGGTCCAGGACGGGAACACCCCGCGCTCGATGGCCTGGTGGAGGTCGCGCTGGTGCGAGTCGGCGTCGGCGCCGAGCACCTCGGCGGCCTGGTCGCCGTCCAGGCAGCGGACGCCCTGGTTGGTCTTGAAGTGGTACTTCACCCAGTAGGCGTCGCCCTCGGCGTTGACCCACTGGTAGGTGTGCGAGCCGTAGCCGTTCATGTGGCGGTAGGAGGCCGGGATGCCGCGGTCGCCGAACAGCCAGGTGATCTGGTGGGTCGAGGCGGGCGAGTGGGCCCAGAAGTCCCAGACGTTGTCCGCCTCCTGCACGCCGGTGTACGGGTCGCGCTTCTGCGAGTGGATGAAGTCGGGGAACTTGATCGGGTCCTTGATGAAGAACACCGGGGTGTTGTTGCCGACGAGGTCGTAGTTGCCGTCCTCGGTGTAGAACTTCAGCGCGAAGCCGCGCGGGTCGCGCACCGCGTCGCCGGCGCCCAGGTTGCCGGCCACGGTGGAGAAGCGCAGGAAGACCTCGGTGCGCTTGCCGACCTCGGAGAGGAAGCCCGCCCGGGTGTAGCGCGACACCTCGTCGGTGACCTCGAAGTAGCCGTAGGCGCCGGAGCCGCGGGCGTGCACGACGCGCTCCGGGATGCGCTCCCGGTTGAACCGGGCCAGCTTCTCCAGCAGCTGCTGGTCCTGGATCAGCAGCGGGCCGTACTCGCCGGCCGAGGCCGAGTTCTGGTTGTCGGCGATCGGGGCGCCGGACTCCGTGGTCAGGATCTTGGACATGGAGGGTCCTTCAGGTGTCGATAAGGGCGGTGCGTGGAGGGTGGGCTGACGATCCGTCGGGCTGTTGCGCCGACCGGGGGGTCAGGCCCCGAGCAGGCGCCAGGCGGCCGCGCGGCGGCGGGAGGAGTGCTCGCCGTCGGGGCCGTCGGTCGGCCGGAGCGCCGCGACGGCGGCGCCGACGGCGGCCGGGTCCGCCAGCGGGCGGGCGGCGGTCAGCGCGGCGGCCTCGTCGGCGGTCAGCCCGGCCTCGGTGAGGGCGGTGGCGGCCTCGTCGGCCGGGACGGCGTTGAACCAGCGCAGCGCGAGGGCCGCGCGGCCGGCCTCGGTGAGGCGGCCGGTGAGCCGGAGGCGGGCGAGGCCGCCGTCCGGGTAGACGTTGATGCGCACGTGGGTCACCGGGCGGCCGGTGTCGAGCCGGAAGCGGTGCCGGGTGTCGGGCTGGAGCCGGGTGCGCGGCAGCAGCTCGAACCACTCGCCGTCGGCCGGGTCGGCCCCGGTCGAGGCGTCGAAGCCGATCAGGTCGGCCCAGCCGGGGGCGTTGGCGACGAAGTGGGACGTGTCCACCTCGGCGGCCAGGACCTCGCCGCCCCCGGCCAGGGCGATCTGCACCCAGTCGTTGGCCTTGTCGCGCCGACGCCGGGTCTCCCAACCGTCGCCCATGACGGAGGCGCGGCCGGGAGCGTTCAGGTTGTGCGGGGAGGAGAAGTAGCGGTCGGACGCCGCCTCGGCCACGCCGCCGTACTCCTGGGCGGCCAGGTCGAAGGTGAGGCCGTCCAGCTCGCGCGGGTCGGGCAGCACCTCGCCGTGCACGCGCAGCCGGGCGACGCCGCCGTCCGGGAAGATGTTCAGCCGTACGTGGGTGTAGCGGGCGTCGTCGTCGACGGCGAACTCGTGCGCGGTGTTCCCGCGCAGCGGGGTGCGCGGCACGATCGTGGTCCACCGGGCGGCCTGCAGCTCCTCCGGCGAGGGGTGGCCGGGGACGGACACGGCCTGGACCGAGCCGGATTCCGGGTAGTTGCCGGTGAAGTGGGCGGTGTCCACGATCACGCCGCGGATCGCACCGGCGACGCCGAGCCGGACGATCGCCCAGTCGTGGTCCTGGTCGGTGGGGTGCGGCTGCTCGGCGGAGACGCCGCGGCGGCGCTTGGACTCCCAGCCGTCCATGATCTGGCCCTTGTGGCCGAAGGTGTGCGGGCGGAACTCGGCCGGCTTGGCGACCAGCAGGTTCTCCGCGTCCGCGAAGGTGTCCTCGTTGGTGGCGACGACGCCCGCGCCGAGCAGTCGGGAGGCCAGGTCGACCAGCTCGGTGAACGGAGCGCTCGGGGTGTCGGCAGTGGTCACTGACTCTCCTTCAGGAGCGATCGGACGGGGTGGCGGTACGCGCGGCGGTACGGTCGATGGCAGGAGCGGCGGCAGGAGCGGCAGCCGGGGCCGCGGGCCGGGCGAGCTGCCGGCCGAAGGGGCGGGCCGCGGTGTCCACCTCGCGGCCGCGGAGCCAGGTGGTGCGCACCGCGCCGGTGAGGGTCCGGCCCGCGTACGGGGTCACCGGGTTGCGGTGGTGCAACCCGCTCGCCCGGACGGCGAACTCGCCGTCGGGGTCGAAGGCGACCAGGTCGGCGTCGTGGCCGGGCGCGATGGCGCCCTTGGTGCCGGTGAGGCCGACCAGTTCGGCCGGTCCGGCGGACATCCAGCGCACGACGTCGGACAGGGTGTGACCGCGGCGGCGGGCCTCGGTCCAGACGGCCGGCAGGCCGAGCTGCAGCGAGGCGATGCCGCCCCAGGCGGCCGCGAAGTCCCCGCTGCCGCCGTACTCGGGCAGCAGCTTGAGGTCGGGGGTGGACGGCGAGTGGTCGGAGACGACGGCGATGAACTCGCCGTTCGCCAGGGCCTCCCAGAGGGCGTCCCGGTTGGACTCGTCGCGGATCGGCGGGCAGCACTTGAAGGCGGTGTCGCCGTCGGGCACCTGCTCGGCCGCGAGGGTCAGGTAGTGCGGGCAGGTCTCGGCGGTCACCCGGACGCCGTCCTCGCGCGCCCGGCGCAGCAGGGGCAGCACGGCGGCGGAGGAGACGTGCAGGATGTGCACCCGGGCGCCGGTGCGCCGGGCGGTGTCGAGCAGGTGGGCGACGGCCGCGGTCTCGGCGTCGGCGGGGCGGGAGGCCAGGAAGTCCCGGTAGTGGACGCCGGGTTGCTGCGGGGCGGCGGCGAGGACGGTCGGGTCCTCGGCGTGGATGATCGCCAGCGCCCCGATCCGGGCCTGCTCGGCCAGCGCGGCCTCCAGGTCGGCGGCCTCGACGTGCGGGAACTCGTCCACCCCGGAGGGGGCGAGGAAGCTCTTGAAGCCGAACACGCCCTCGCGGTGCAGGGGTTCGAGGTCGGCGACGTTGCCGGGGACGGCCCCGCCCCAGAAGCCCAGGTCGACCCACGCCTGGCCCTCGGCGGTCTTCCGCTTGACCAGCAGTCCCTCCACCGTGGTGGTGGGCGGGATCGAGTTGAGCGGCATGTCGATGATCGTGGTGACGCCGCCGGCCGCGGCGGCCCGGGTGGCGGTGGCGAAGCCCTCCCACTCGGTGCGGCCGGGCTCGTTGACGTGCACGTGGGTGTCGACCAGGCCGGGCAGCAGGGCGGTGTCGCCGAGGTCGGCGAGCTCGCGGTCGCCGGCCGGGAGCGAGCCGTGCGCGGCGACCTGCTCGATCTTCCCGTCCCGGATCAGCACGTCCGCGGGGCGCTCGCCGTCGGGCAGGACCACCCGTCGGGAGCGGATCACCGTCGGCTGACTGAAAGGCATGGGAGACCTCCGGGGCCAAGGAGTCGGGGGTGGTGGTTGGGGGGCGCTTCGCAACGGTTCGCCGGGAAGGGTTCGCGGGAGGGGCGAAGGAAGGGGCGAGGAGGGAGGCGAGGGAGGAGGCGGGGATTGCGGGGAGCCTAGGCCCGCCTTCAACAAAACGTCAATGGATGAACCTACGAGGGTTCAGCGCGGCAGCAGCACACCGGCCAACCGCTCCCCCGCGACCTCGGCCAGTTCGGCGGCCCTCGCCATGCTGTCCCCGGGCTGTTCGGCCAGGTCGGTCAGCGCGATCGCGGCGGCGAAGCCGGCCGCCCGCCACTGCGGCTCGGCGAGTTCCAGCCGGCCCGCCACGGCAGCCACCCGAACCCCCGCCCGGGCGGCCGCCGCGGCAACCCCGGCGGGGGCCTTGCCGTGGAGCGTCTGCGCGTCCAGGCAACCCTCGCCGGTCACGACGAGGCGTGCCCCACGCACGGCCTCGTCGAAGCCCAGCAGGTCGAGCAGCAGCTCGATGCCGGGTCGCATGGTGGCGCCGAGCAGGGCGAGGGCGGCGAAGCCCACCCCGCCCGCGGCGCCGGCGCCGGGAGCCTCCCGGACGTCCCGTCCGGTGGCTTCGGCGACGAGGTCGGCGAACCGGGTGAGTCCTTCCTCCAGGACCACCAGGTCGTCGCCGTCCGCGCCCTTCTGCGGACCGTAGACGGCGGTGGCGCCGCGCGGCCCGAGCAGCGGGTTGTCCACGTCGCAGGCCACCACGATCTCGACACCGCCCAGCGCGTCGGCCAGCGGGCCGAGCTCGATCTCCGCGAGCCTGCGCAACGCGGCACCGCCGGGCGGGAGTTCGGCGCCGTCGGCGTCCCGCAGGCGCACCCCGAGCGCCTGCACCATGCCCGCACCGCCGTCCGTACAGGCGCTGCCGCCGAGGCCCAGCACGATCCGCTTGACGCCGAGCGAGACGGCCCGGGCGATCAGCTGGCCGACCCCGAAGGACCCGGCCGCGAGCGGGGCGGTCCGGCCGCCGGGCAGCCGGGCGAGGCCCGAGGCCTGCGCCAGTTCGACGACGGCGGTGTCGCCCCGGACGGCGAGCGCGGCGTCCACCGGCAGACCCGTCGGACCGGCCACCTTGGCCGGCACGCGGTCGAAGCCGGCCGCGAGCGCGGCGGCCAGGGTGCCCTCGCCGCCGTCGGCGACGGGCAGCTCGCGCACCTCGGTGCCGGGCGCGGCGCGGCGGATGCCGGCGGCGATCCGGGCGGCCACCTCGGCGCCCTCCAGGCTGCCCTTGAACTTGTCGGGGGCGACGACCACATGGCCCTGGCGGGGGGTGGGGGGCATGGTGCGGTCCTCGCTTCCGTACGGGTGTGGCGGTGGTACTGCGACGTGCGTCAAGCATGTGCCCGGAGGTCCGGGGGTGCGAGCCCCTCGGCCGAACCGGTGTGAACGGGGCCTGCCCGGACCGGTGTGAACGAGCCCGGTGTGAACGAGCCTGGTGTGAACGGGCCCGCTCTGAACGGGCCCTGCCCCGGGAGGGTGCGACCCCCTCCCCGCCGTTCCCCCCGTCCCGCTTCCGACGTACGGGGGGCTCCCCTCGGCGGGGAGGGGGCCAGGCGACGCGCAGGCACGACCGAAGTGCCCCCTGGTGGGAGTACGCATCACCGGCTGGATCGACCGGCGGGCGGGCGGATGAGCCCCAGCCCGCACGCCGGTCGGGTTCGACCTCCTGGCGGCGCGGGCACGACCGGATGGGTACACGCCGCCAGGAGGAGTCAGGGACGGGGGCTCCGCGCGGGAGCCCCCGAGGGTGTTACGCGACCTCGCGGCCGGAGAGCCGCTCGACGCCGCGCAGCAGCGCCGAGTGGTCGAGCGAGCCGTCGCCGTTGGCCCGGGCGGAGGCGACCAGCTGGGCCACCACGGCGCCGACCGGCAGCGCGGCGCCCACGGCGCGGGCGGCGTCGGTGACGATGCCCATGTCCTTGTGGTGCAGGTCGATCCGGAAGCCCGGGGCGAACTCGCGGTTCAGCATGTTCGCCTTCTTGCGGTTGAGCACGGTCGAGCCGGCCAGGCCGCCGCCGAGCACGTCCAGCGCGGCCTGCAGGTCGACGCCGGCGTTCTCCAGGAAGACCACGGCCTCGGCCAGCACCTGGATGTTGACGGCGACGATCAGCTGGTTGGCGGCCTTGACGGTCTGGCCGGCGCCGGCCGGGCCGACGTGGATCACGGTGGTGCCCAGCGCGTCGAACAGCGGCTTGGCCTCGGCGAAGTCCTCGGCGGCGCCGCCGACCATGATCGACAGGACGGCCTCGACGGCACCGGCCTCGCCGCCGGAGACCGGGGCGTCCAGCGTGCGGACGCCCTTCTCCTTGGCGGCCGCCTCGACCTTGATCGAGGTCTGCGGGGTGATCGAGGACATGTCGATCACCAGGGTGCCGGGCTTGGCGTTCTCCAGCACGCCGCCCTCGCCCAGGATGACCTGCTCGACGTGCGGGTCGGCGGGGACCATGGTGATGACGACCTCGGCGTCCTGCACCGCGTCCGCGATGGAGGCGGCGCCGTGGCCGCCGGCCGCGACCAGGGCGTCGATCTGCGGCTGGGTGAGGTTGAAGCCGGTGACGTGGTGGCCGGCCTTGACCAGGTTGGCGGCCATCGGGCTGCCCATGATGCCGAGGCCGATGAAGGCGATCTTGCGGCTCATCGCGTCGAGTTCCTTACGTGTGCGGGGTTGGAGGGTGGGTCGGCGGCGCGTCGCGTCGCGGCTCGGCGAGCGCTACGCGGCGGCGCGCAGCTCGCGCGGCAGCCACCCGAAGCTGTCGGCGCTGACGCCGGTGGAGGGGCGGTACTCCAGGCCGATCGGGCCGGTGTAGCCGGCGGCGGTGAGCCGGGCGAACAGGTCCTCGAAGTCCAGGCCGCCGGTGCCGGGCTCGTGGCGGCCCGGGTTGTCGGCGATCTGCACGTGGCCGATGCGGTCGGCGTACGTGTCGATGACCTGCGCCAGGTCCTCGCCGTTCTTGGCCAGGTGGTAGAGGTCGCACAGGAACCGGGCGTTGCCCAGGCCGGTGGCGGCATTGACCTTGTCGACGACCTCGACCGCCGCGGCGGCGGAGACCAGCGGGTAGTCCGGGGACTCGGCCCCGTTCAGGGCCTCGATCAGCAGGACCGCGCCGATCCCGTGCGCCGCCCGGGCGGCGAGCACCAGGTTCTCCAGCGCGAGGGCGTCCTGCTCGGCCGCCTCGACGCCCGCCACCCGGTTGCCGTACAGCGCGTTGAGCGCCTTGGTGCCGAGCGAGCCGGCGATCCCGGTGGCGACCGGGACGTTGGCCCGGAAGCGGTCCCGCTCGGACGGTACGGAGACCGTCCCGCGGGCGCCCCTGCCGAGGTCGTCCAGGAAGTTGAGGCCGGTGAGCCGCACCCCGGCGTCGGTGAACGCCTTGCGGAGCGCGTCGATCTCGGCCTCCGAGGGGTCGTGCTCCTCGCCGAAGGGCCACCAGAGCTCGGCGGCGGTGAAGCCGGCCGCGGCGGCCGCGGCGGGGCGCTCCAGGAGGGGCAGCTCGCCGAACAGGATCGACAGGTTGACCGTGAAGTGGTGCTTGGCAGCGGCCGTCACGTCAGTCACCTCTCATCTCTCTTCCGTCATCCGCAACTTCCACGATCCGGAAGAGGGATTCTGTGTGGTGGAAGCATCTCCGGACGGCGAAGCGAGTGTCAAGGGCGCCGCAACAATTTGTTGAAGACGCTCGGAGCGCACTCCGCCACCCTGGACCCGGCTGTTCGATCACCCAGCCCCTGCCCGCCCGCACCCCCGCTCGATACAGTGATCCCGTGCGATTGATGGTGGAGTTCACGACAGAACCGTTCGAACTGGACACGTTCCCGGAGCACGCCGCGGCGGCCCGCAAAGCGGTCGACGAGGCCGGCCTGGCCGTGTCGGTCGGCCCCTTCGGGACCGGCGCCGAGGGCGAGGCCGACCAGGTCCTCGCCGCGGTGACCAAGCTGCTCCGGGAGACCCTGGACGCGGGCGCGACCCGCATCTCGGTCCAGGTCAGCGTCCTGGACGAGGAGGGCGGTACGCCGTGACCGAGCACGTGGAACACCCGCTCGCCGCGGCGATAAAGCCGCTGCTGGACGCGGTCGGCGCGACGCCCGTCCCGTTGGACGAGGCGAAGCCCGAGGACGTCGTCCTGGAGTGGGAGGGCACGCCGGCGCTGGCCGTCCGACTGCCCCACCTCAGCAGCGCGCTGGACCGGCTGCTGGCCGAGATGACCCGCCAGTTCGACGGCCGCCCGCTGGCCGAGCTGGACCGGCTGGAGAAGCAGCGGGTCGTCGCCCTGCTGGAGGAGCGCGGCGCCTTCACCGTCCGCCACGGCGTCGAGACGGTCGCCTCGGCCCTGGGCGTCAGCCGCTTCACGGTGTACAACTACCTGAACCGCCAGGACGGCTCGAAGTCCTCCTGACGGGCTTCCCGAAGCCCCCTCGCGGGGGCTTCCGAACGGGTGACCCCGTCGGTGCGGCCAGTCTGGATCGGCCCGCGGCGGGGCACACTTGGCGAATCGCACACGAAAGGGCCCGGCACGGCGGGCCGGTTCAAAACGTAACCACCAACCGTTCAACAAAGTGTTGACGACCGGGTGGGGTCGATCTAGCTTTTCCGGGTGGCACCACTCTTCAGGAGGTCCACCCGTGACCAACCACCCCCACGCCCTTGACGCCCTGGCCGCGGCCGACGCCGCCGAGCTGGAAGCGATCCTGCTGGAGGTATGCTCCAGCCCCCGCTGGGCCGCCGCGGTAGCGGAGGCCAAGCCGTGGTCCGACCGCGGGGCCCTGCTCGCCGCCAACGCGGCGGCCATGGCGTCGCTGACGGCCGAGGACCTGCGCGACGCGATGGCCGGCCACGCCCGGATCGGCACGCCCAAGCCGGGCGACGCCACCTCCGAGCGCGAACAGGCCGGGATCCAGGGCGTGGACCAAGCGGTCCTCGACGAACTGCGCGAGGCCAACGCCGCCTACGAGGCGAAGTTCGGCCACGTGTTCCTGATCTGCGCGACCGGCCGCACCGCGACCGGCATGCTCGCCGCCCTGCGCGAGCGCCACCCCAACGACGCCGCCACCGAGGCGGAGATCGTCCGCGGGGAGCTGCGCAAGATCAACGACATCCGGCTCAACCGTCTGATCGACACGGCCTGATCGACACCACCCGATCGACACCGGCCCGACAGCAACACCTCTGATCGACCGTCAGCCCGTGTCGCTCCCGCACCCGGACAGGCCGGCATGTCACAAGGAAACTGACGCACCATCACCTCTGCCATCAGTAAGGTCACTTCGCCCATGACTGGCATCTCCACCCACGTGCTCGACACCAGCCTCGGCCGCCCGGCCGAGGGTGTCCCGGTCGAGCTCGCACTGCACACCGAGGGTGGCTGGCAGGTGCTCGGCACCTCCGCCACGGACTCCGACGGCCGGGTCAAGGACCTCCCGGCCGTGGAGGCGGGCTCGGTCGTCCGGCTGCTCTTCGACACCGGCGCCTACTACGCGCTCACGTCCACGGAGCCGCCGTTCTTCCCCGAGGTCTCGATCGTCTTCACGGTCGCGCCCGAACAGCACCACTACCACGTGCCGCTGCTGCTCAACCCGTTCGGATACTCGGTCTACCGCGGAAGCTAGTAGACCGACCTGGAAGCTCTAGGAGCCACGTCATGGCCCACGTGCTCGGTCAGAACCAGTACGGCAAGGCGGAGAACCGCATCGTCCGGATCTCCCGCGACTCCACCCGGCACGAGATCAAGGACCTGAACGTCTCGGTCTCCCTCCAGGGTGAGTTCGAGGACGTCCACCTCACCGGGTCCAACGCCAACTGCCTCCCCACCGACACCACCAAGAACACCGTCTACGCCTTCGCCAAGGAGTACGGCATCGAGTCGGCCGAGGCCTTCGGCATCGTCCTGGCACGCCACTTCGTCGACAACACCGAGCGCGGCGTCGTCCACGGCGCCCGGATCCGGATCGAGGAGTACTCCTGGGACCGGATCAAGACGCCGGACAGCTCGGCCCGCTTCATCGGCTCGGAGGAGGTCGGCCACTCCTTCGTCCGCACCGGCCAGGAGGTCCGCACCACCGAGATCTCCTACGACGGCGAGACCGTCCGGGTCATCTCCGGCCTCAAGGACCTCGTGGTGATGAACTCCACCAACTCGGAGTTCTGGGGCTACATCAAGGACAAGTACACCACCCTGCAGGAGGCGTACGACCGCATCCTCGCCACCCAGGTCACCGCCCGCTGGAAGTACGGCTACAGCGGCAGGGACGGCGAGGCCCAGCCCAACTGGAACCGCTCCTACGCCCACGTGAAGCGGCACATGCTGGAGGCGTTCGCCGAGACCTACTCCTACTCGCTGCAGCAGACCTTGCACGCGATGGGCACCCGGGTCCTCAACAACCGCGCCGAGGTGGACGAGGTACGCCTCGAACTGCCCAACAAGCACCACTTCCTCGTCGACCTGGAGCCCTTCGGCCTCAAGAACGAGAACGAGGTCTACTACGCCGCGGACCGCATGTACGGCCTGATCGAGGGCACCGTGCACCGCGAGGGCGTCGTCCCGGTCATCCCGGTCGTCTGACCTCCTCCGCCCGTGGACACCGCCCGGAATCGCCGCACCCTCCGGCCCTCGCAGGCCGGTCGAGCCCGGGCGGGCAGGTCCACGCGCACCACCCGCACCACCCGCACCACCCGTTTCTCCACCCGCACCACCCGCACCACCAGTTTCTCCACCCCCACCCACCGGAGTTCGTGTCTGCCTCGCGGCGGCCGGCCCGGGGCACTGGAGAAGCACCCCGAGGAATCCTTGCTCCGCCGTCCCGTCCTCGGGGGGTCTCCAGCGCCGCGGGCGCGCCGGGAGCCACGGGCACAAGAGGGGCTCGACATGGCACCCAGCAACACCAGCAGTACAGACGGCGGTTCCACCCCTGCAAGAACCCACGGCCCGGAGGGCTCACCGGCACACCTCCCCGGTGATCCCTCCGGCCACGGGCCCCACCCCGTGGACGAGTTGCTGCCCCCGGTGAAGCTGGTCTCCACCGGACTCCAGCACGTCGCCGCGATGTACGCGGGAGTCGTCGCACCCCCGCTCATCGTCGGCGCCGGCGTCGGGCTCTCCCCCGCCGAACTCGCCCTGCTCATCTCGGCCAGTCTGTTCACCGCCGGACTGGCCACCCTCCTCCAGACGCTCGGCGTCTGGAAGATCGGCGCGCGGCTGCCGTTCGTGAACGGCGTCTCCTTCGCGGGGGTCGCGCCCATGATCGCCATCGCGAAGGAGCACGGGCCGAAGGACGCCCTCCCGGTGATCTTCGGAGCGGTGATCGTCGCGGGGCTCCTGTGCTTCCTCGCGGCGCCGTACTTCTGCAAGCTCATCCGGTTCTTCCCCCCGGTCGTCCAGGGCACCGTGATCACCCTCATCGGGGTGTCCCTGCTCCCGGTGGCGGTCAACTGGGCGCGCGGCGGCTCGCCGAGCGCCCCCGGGTACGGCTCCATGCGGGCCATCGGCCTCGCCGCGACCACCCTCGTCGCGGTGGTGCTCTGCAACCGGCTGCTGCGCGGCTTCTGGCAGCAGCTGTCCCTGCTCATCGGCCTGGCGTTCGGCACCCTGACCGCCCTCCCGCTGGGACTGGCCGACTTCGGCGCGGTCCGGGACGCGAAGGTCTTCGCGCTCCCCTCCCCGTTCCACTTCGGCGCGCCGATGTTCGACGCTGCCGCGATCGCCTCGCTCTGCATCGTCATGGTGGTCTCGATGACCGAGTCCACCGCCGACATGCTCGCGCTCGGCAAGATCGTCGACCGCGAGGCCGACGAGCCCACCCTCGCCGCCGGTCTGCGGGCCGACGGCCTGGCCACCGCGCTCAGCCCCGTCTTCAACGGCTTCGCCGCCAGCGCCTTCGCCCAGAACATCGGGCTGGTGGCGCTGACGAAGATCCGCAGCCGCTTCGTGGTCGCGGCCGGCGGCGGCATCCTGGTCCTGCTGGGGCTGTTCCCCGTGCTGGGCTCGGTCGTCTCCCTGGTGCCGCAGCCCGTCCTCGGCGGCGCCGGGATCGTGCTCTTCGGCACGGTCGCGGCGAGCGGCATCCGCACTCTCGCGGAGGCCGGCATGGAGTCCAGCTCCCACACCATCCTGGTGTCGGTCTCCCTCGGCGTCGGCATCATCCCGATCGCGGTGCCGACGTTCTACGACTCCTTCCCGGAGGCCGTCCGGACCCTGATGCACTCGGGGATCTCGGCCGGCTGCGTGATGGCCGTCCTGCTCAACCTGCTCTTCCACCACGTCGGAACCACCCGCCGGTCCAGATCCGGCCAGGCCTCCGGCGCGACGGTGCCGACGGCGACACCGTCCTGACCGGCCCGGGAGGGGCGCGTGCCACCCGCACACGCCCGACGCGCGCCCCTCCCGGCCCTCCCCCCTAGGAGTGACACCATGGCAGTCCAGCCCCCACCCGCCGACCAGCGGATCGTGATCGAGAACGTCGCGATCGCCACCGTGGACGCGAACGACACCGAGTACGCCCGCGGACACGTGGTCATCCTCGGCAACACGATCGAGGCGGTCGGCTCCGGCCCCGCCCCCGCGTGGCTGGACAACGTGGTGCGCCGGATCAACGGCGAGGGCCACCTGGTCACCCCCGGCCTGGTCAACACCCACCACCACTTCTACCAGTGGATCACCCGCGGCCTCGCCCAGGACGACATCCTGTTCGACTGGCTGGTCGCCCTCTACCCGACCTGGGCCCGGATCGACGACAAGCTCGTCCACGCCGCCAGCCAGGGCTCCGCCGCCGCCCTGCTCAAGTCCGGCTGCACCACCGCCTCGGACCACCACTACGTGTTCCCCAGGGACGGCGGCGACATCCTCGGCGCCTCGATCGAGGCCGTCCAGGAACTCGGCCTGCGCTTCACCGCGCTGCGCGGCTCGATGGACCGCAGCAAGAAGGACGGCGGCCTGCCGCCGGACCACGCCGTCGAGGAGCTGGACGACATCCTGGCCGCCTCCGAGGCCGCCGTCGACCGGTACCACGACTCCTCCTTCGGCTCGATGCTGCACGTCGCCATCGCGCCCTGCTCCCCCTTCTCGGTCTCCACCGACCTGCTCCGCCAGTCCGCCGAACTCGCCCGCCGCAAGGGCGTCCGGCTGCACACCCACGGCTCGGAGACCGCCGAGGAGGAGCAGTTCTGCAAGGAGCTGTTCGGCATGGGCCCGACCGACTACTTCGAGTCGGTCGGCTGGCTCGGCGAGGACGTCTGGATGGCGCACTGCGTCCACATGAACGACTCCGACATCGCCAAGTTCGCCGAGACCGGCACCGGCGTCGCCCACTGCCCGTCCTCCAACGCCCGCCTCGCCGCCGGCATCGCCCGCGTACCCGACATGCTCCGGGCCGGCGTCCCGGTCGGCCTCGGCGTGGACGGCACCGCCTCCAACGAGTCCGGCGAACTCGGCACCGAACTGCGCAACGCGCTGCTCATCAACCGGCTGCACGGCTCCCCCAAGGCCCTCACCGGGCGGCAGGCGCTGCGCCTCGGCACCATGGGCGGCGCCCGGGTGCTCGGCCGGCAGGACGAGATCGGCTCGATCGAGGTCGGCAAGCTCGCCGACCTGGCGCTCTGGAAGATCGACGGGGTCATGCACTCCTCCATCGCCGACCCGGTCGCCGCCCTCACCTTCGGCGCGCTGCCGCCGCTGTCGGTGCTGTTCGTCAACGGCAACGCGGTGGTCGAGAAGGGACAGCTGACCACCGTCAACGAGGACCGCATCGCGCGCGACTGCGCCCGTGCCGCCAGGGAGCTGGCGGCCCGGCCGGTCTGACGCACCCTCGGACTCCGGGGCGCCCAGGGACGGTGCGCACCCGGACTCCGCGCACCCCGCCGCGGGTGCGCGGACCGGGGGCCCCGCGCCCCGCCGGGGGGGCCGGGCCGCCGCCCCGCCCGGGGCGCACGCCCAACAGCGGGGCGGTCCGGTGGGCGCCCGCGGCGCGGTGGCCGCGGCGGATCACGTGCAGGCACAGGTCGACGCCGGCGGCCACACCCGCGGAGGT
>NZ_JBEOUW010000046.1:0-73929 GCF_040303045.1 Kitasatospora sp. NPDC096140 | reverse complement strand
CGGTTACATTCCGAACCCGGAAGCTAAGCCTCACAGCGCCGATGGTACTGCAGGGGGGACCCTGTGGGAGAGTAGGACGCCGCCGAACAATCATTGCTGAAGAACCCCCATCCGGATTCCGGATGGGGGTTCTTCGCGTTTCCCGGGACTTTCTCCCGGCGTGTTTTCCCGGAAATCCGATGATCTGGTGTTGCTTCAACCGCGCAGGTGGTCCTAGGTCCACCTCGGGATTGGGGTACCACGGCCAGTGTGGGTGGCGGGCGGTTCGTGAACACTGAGGGAGGACGATCGGTACCGGCATCAGGAGCTTCCCGTGACAACAGCGAGTCGTACGAGCGGCACGTCCGTACGTGCTCAGGCCCGGACGGCCTTCGTGGCCGGCGGTGAGGGGCTGGCCCGGCTTGCGGTGGTGGTGCTCGCCGCGGTGCCCGGGACGGTGCTGCCGCTGGGTGCCGCGATCATCGCGGGCGTGGTGACGTCCCAGTTGCTGGAGGCCTACGACCTCCAGGTCTTCTTCGCCCTCCTGGTGGGAGTGGCCGTCGGGGCCGTCGTGGCCGCCAACAACATCCGCCGCACCGCGAACCGTACGCGGGGACTGCTGGAGCGCTGGTTCGGGATCCGCCTTCCTGCGGTCTACGGACCGATGCCGGGGCTGGAGTTGGACGACCGCGGGCACTGGTGGACGGGGTACTCGTACCACCGCTCGCAGACGGTGGCGAAGTACGCACAGCTGGTCCACTGGGGCCTGCGGGACAGCACCACCCGCGGTGAGTTGACCTGGCTCGCCGTGAACCCGTTCCTGACGCTGGCCCTGGCCGGGCCGGTGGCCGCCCTGCTCGTGGTGGGGGCGGCCTACACCCTGGCGGGGCCGGTTCCGTCGGCCGGGTTCGGGCCGCTGAACGCGCGTTCGGTGTCGATCCTGTTGAGCGTCGGGCTCGGGGCCGCCATGATCGTGGTCGGGATACTCATGGCACCGTTCGCGGTGCGTGCGTACGCGGAGGCGGCCCGCCGGGTGCTGGACCGGGACGGCCGGGCGACGCACGCCCAGCTGACCAGGCGGGTGGCCGAGTTGACCGAGACGCGGGCGGACGCGGCGGGCAACCAGGCGGCCGAGCTGCGGCGGATCGAACGGGACCTGCACGACGGCGCGCAGGCGCGGCTGGTCGCGATCGGGATGACGCTGGGGACCATCGAACACCTCATGGACACCGATCAGACGGCGGCCCGGGAGCTCCTCGCCGAGGCCCGGCAGTCCTCGGCCCGGGCCCTGCAGGAGCTGCGGGACCTGGTGCGCGGCATCCACCCGCCGGTGCTCGCCGAGCGGGGCCTGGGCGATGCCGTCCGCGCCCTGGCGCTGGACAGCTCGCTGCCGACGGAGGTGTGCGTGAGTCTGCCGGACCGGCCGGCGGCCCCGGTGGAGGCCGCGGTGTACTTCAGCATCTGCGAGCTGATGGCGAACGCGGCCAAGCACTCCGGCGCCGAACAGGTGTGGGTGGACATCCTGTACCGTGCCGGCTTCCTGCGGGTCACGGTGACGGACGACGGCGTGGGCGTGGCCGATCCCTCGCGGGGGACGGGACTGCGCGGGATCGAGAAGCGATTGGGTACCTTCGACGGTGTCCTCGCCATCGACAGCACGTCGGGCGGTCCCACCACCATCACCTTGGAGTTGCCGTGCGAGTTGTCCTCGCCGAGGACCTCTACCTCCTTCGCGAAGGCCTGATCAGGCTGCTGGAGGCCCATGGGTTCACCGTGGTCGCGGCGGTGGAGACCGGGCCCGAGCTGCTGGAGGCGCTGCTCACCCACCGTCCGGACGTGGCCGTGGTCGACGTCCGGCTGCCGCCGACGCTCACCGACGAGGGGTTGCAGGCCGCGCTCAAGGCCCGCCAGAAGATCCAGGGCCTGCCCGTCCTGGTCCTCTCGCAGCACGTCCAGCAGCTGTACGCGCGGGAGTTGCTGGCGGACGGCACCGGGGGGATCGGGTACCTGCTGAAGGACCGGGTGTTCAACGCGGGGCAGTTCATCGACGCGGTCCGCCGGGTGGCGGCGGGCGGGACGGCGATGGACCCGGACGTGATCGCCAAGCTGATGCAGACCACCTCGCGCAGGCCGGGCCCGCTGCTGCGGTTGTCCCCGCGCGAGCGCGAGGTGCTGGAGCTGATGGCCGAGGGCTGTTCCAACTCGGCGATCGCCGCTCGCCTTTCGGTGAGCGACGGCGCGGTGGCCAAGCACATCGCCAACATCTTCACCAAACTCGAACTGGCCCCGGCCGAGGACGCCAACCGTCGGGTGCTGGCCGTGCTGACGTACCTCAACGGTACGGCGGGGCAGAGCCGCTGACGGTCCGGCCGGTTCCCCGGGGCGGGCCGGACCGTCCACGGCCGCCGCCGTGCCGTGGACCGTGACACCCCAGGCTGCGGGAACGCTTAAACAGGTGTACGAGTAAACTCCGGTTGGCCGAGCCCGGTGGCTTTCAGCCATCCGGCGGCCCGACCAGCGGGACCCGACAGTCGAGGCAGCGTACGGCCGCAGCCGACATCCAGGGGTTGATAGACGTAATGGCACGCCCAACGCTCACCAAGGCCCACCGCGGCCTACTCGGCCTGGTCGCGGCCGGTGCCTGCATCATCTCGGGCATCGGATTCGCGGGCTCGTACAACGCGGTGCGCGAGCTGGCCCTGGAGAAAGGTTTCGGCGCCTTCTCCTACGCCTTCCCGATCGGCGTCGACGCGGGCATCGTCGTGCTCCTCGCGCTCGACCTGGTGCTGACCTGGCTGCGGATCCCCTTCCCGATGCTCCGGCAGACCGCCTGGCTGCTGACCGTCGCCACCATCGCCTTCAACGCGGCCGCCTCCTGGGGCGACCCGCTCGGCATGGGCATGCACGCCGTCATCCCGGTGCTCTTCGTCGTCGTGGTGGAGGCCTCCCGCCACGCGGTCGGCCGGATCGCGGCGATCACGGCGGACCGCCACATGGAATCGGTCCGGGTGATGCGCTGGCTCCTGTCCCCGGTGCCGACCTTCCGGCTCTGGCGTCGGATGAAGCTCTGGGAGCTCCGCTCCTACGACGAGGTCATCCGACTGGAACAGAACCGCCTGGTCTACCGGGCGCAGCTGCGCTTCCGCTACGGCCGCGGCTGGCGCCGCTCGGCGCCGATCCAGGCGCTGCTGCCGCTCAAGCTCGCCAAGTTCGGCGTTCCGCTGGACCCGGGGCTGCTCGACCGGCTGGACGACGAGGCCCGCGAGCGCGAGGCCGCGGAGGTGCCGGCTGGTCAGGAGTCGCGCGAGCTGGCTCCCCAGGGGGCCAGGGCCACGGCCATCGCCCCGGCGGCCGCGGCCCCGGTCGGCGCACCGCAGCAGCTCCAGCACCCGCAGCAGACCACCCAGGCCCCGCAGGCCGCCCGCCCGCAGCAGGCCGCGAGCCCACAGCAGGCCCCGCTGGAGCCGCAGGCCCAGCCGCAGCCCGCGGCGGCCCAGGCCGACGCCCCGGCGGCCGTCGCACCGATGCCCGCCGAGGTGGCCGCGCCCATGCTCGCGAAGCTGGCGGCCGTCCGGTTGCGCGCCGCGCAGGAGCCGGAGGCGGCGGTGGACGCCGTCCCGGAGCCGCACCGCGAGGAGCTGAACGTCTGGACCGAGCGACCGGTCCGCACCACCGGTCACCCGGCCGACGCCGGTCCGGGCGGGCGGGTTCCCGGCCAGGCCTCGCCCTGGTTCAAGCCGCCGCGCCCGGTCGCCGACGAGCCCGTTGCGGCCGCCGCCCAGGCCGCCGCTCCTGCCCCCGGCCCCGCCTCCGTCCCGGCGCCCGCCGGGTCCGGGCCCCGGCCACAGGCCCAGCGGCCGGCCGCCCCGCAGCAGCCCGAGCAGCCCGTCGCGCCGCAGCCCCAGGCGCCGCAGCAGCCGGGGCAGCCCGCTTCGTCCGGGCAGTCCGCCCAGGCCGAGCAGCCGGTTCCGGCCGAGGAGCCCGCCCAAGCCGAGCACGCCGAAACCCGCCCGACGGCCTCGCGGCTCGACCCGGACCTCGCCTACGAGGCCCTCGTCTCGTACATGGACAATCACGGCCACCAGCCCGACCCGCAGCGCCTCGCCGACTGGCTGACCAGGGAGTACGGCGTCACGGGCAAGGGCCCCGACGGCTCGGTCCACCCGAAGGAGGTCGCCGAGCTCTTCCCGGCGCTGCGCGACCGCTACGCCGCCGCCGGGAGGGACTGACCGCAGCGGTCCACCGTCCGGCGCTCGGTCGGCCATTGACGGCCGTCCCCACCACAGCTACCTTCGCCTCAACAAATTGTTGAAGCGCTGGTTCGGCATGGAGGAGTGCGGATGTCGCAGGTCGAGGTGGACGGAAACGGGCCGACGGGCGGGGCTTCCTTCTCTGCTGCCGCCCTGGCCGCCGTGGAGGCGCTGCTCGCGCCGGTCGACGCCGACCTGGCGCGCCGCTACCCGGGCGACTCCGGGACCAGGCAGCCGGTGCACACCGTCTACGTCCCGGCCGACGCCTTCGCCGCCGATACCGTACGGGAGTGGGGCCGCCAGGCGCTGGCGGCCTTCGACGCCCACGCCGGCACCCCCGCCGAGCTGGCCCGCGCCCTCGGCGTCGCCGACGACGCCCTGCTCGCCGACGTGCACGCCCGGGTCCGCGCCAAGCTGGAGCGCGAGCCGATCGAGGACCTGCGGATCGACTTCGAGGACGGCTACGGCCCCCGCCCCGACGCGGAGGAGGACGCCGCCGCCGTCCGGGCCGCCGGACTGGTCGCCGCGGCCGTGGCCGGGGGCGACGCCCCGCCGTACATCGGCATCCGGATCAAGTGCATGGAAGCGCCCGTCCGGGCCCGCGGCATCCGCACCCTGGAGCTGTTCCTGGCCACCCTGCTCACGGAAGGCGGCCTGCCGGAGGGCCTGGTCCTGACCCTGCCCAAGGTCACCTACGCCGAGCAGGTCACCGCACTGGTCCGACTGCTGGAGGACTTCGAGCGCCGGGCCGGGCTGCCCGCCGGCCGCATCGGCTTCGAGATCCAGATCGAGACCACGCAGGCCATCCTCGGCCCGGACGGCCGGGCCACCGTCGCCCGCATGATCGAGGCCGCCGAGGGGCGGGCGACCGGTCTGCACTACGGCACCTTCGACTACAGCGCGGCCTGCGGGGTCAGCGCCGCCCACCAGAGCATGGACCACCCGGTCGCCGACCACGCGAAGGCGGTCATGCAGGTGGCCGCGGCCGGCACCGGCGTCCGGCTCTCCGACGGCTCGACCAACGTCATCCCGACCGGCTCCACCGAGCAGGTGCACGCCGCCTGGAAGCTCCACCACGACCTGGTCCGCCGCTCGCTGGCGCGCGCCTACTACCAGGGCTGGGACATGCACCCGGCGCACCTGCCGACCCGTTACGTCGCCGTGTACTCCTTCTACCGCGAGGGCCTGGCCGCCGCCGCGGCCCGGCTGTCCGCGTACGTCGCCAAGGCGGGCGGCGACGTGATGGACGAGCCGGCCACCGCCCGCGCGCTCAGCGGCTACCTGCTGCGCGGCCTGGACTGCGGCGCCGTCGACCTCGCCGAGGTCACCGCGCTGACCGGGCTGGACCGCGAGCGGCTGAACACCCTCGCCGGCCGCTGACCCCGCGGCCGCCGGTCCACCGGCCCGTGCGCCAACTAGGCTGGCGGTGCCGCCCCGGCGACCGGGGTGCGCCGCCAGCCGTCGCCGTTCCCGGGAGAAGCACCGCGCCATGTCCGCCACGCCGGAGCCCACCGCCAGGCCGTACCTCACCATCCGGCGGGCCGGCAGCCACGAGACCGAGATCAAGAAGTCCCGGTTCATCTGCCACCTCGCCCGGGTCACCGACGAGGAGGAGGCGCAGGCCTTCATCGCCGGCATCCGCAAGCAGTACTGGGACGCCCGGCACAACTGCACCGCCTTCGTGGTCGGCGACGAGCAGCGCCGCGAGCGCTCCAGCGACGACGGCGAGCCCGGCGGCACGGCCGGGGTGCCGATGCTGGAGGTGCTGCGCCGACGCGGCCTGACCGACACGGTCGCCGTGGTCACCAGGTACTTCGGCGGGATCAAGCTCGGGGCGGGCGGCCTGGTGCGGGCGTACGGCAACGCGGTGTCCGAGGCGGTGGACGGGATCGGCCTGCTGGAGCGCCGGCCGGTCGCGCTGCTCGCGGTGACGGTGGACCACGTCCGGGCCGGGCGGCTGGAGAACGACCTGCGGGCGGCCGGGTACGCGGTGAACGACCTGGCCTACGAGGCGTCGGGGGTGCGGATCGAGGTGGGCGTGCCGGAGCCCGGGGTGGCGGCCTTCCACACCTGGCTGGCCGAGGCGACCGGGGGCTCCGCTGCGGCCGTCCCGGCCGGACGCACCTACGTCGAGGTCCCGGTCTGAGCACCCGGCGCGGCGGCGCCGGTCCACGTGCGCATCGGGCGCGGCCCCGGGGCCGAACCCGTGGTACCGGTCGCGAACCACGCGGCCCCGGCGGGCTGCCCGTCGGCCGTCCCGTCCCGGCGCCCGCCCGGAACCGCAGCTCAGCGGGGCACGACGGGGCCCGAGCGGGGCCCGGGCGTCCGGGCGGGAGCCCGTGCGGCGAGGCACCCCGCGCACCCTCCGCGGGCGGCGTCCGGTAGCCCAGGCCCTGCGCCACGCGGAAGACGGCTTGAACAGATTCACTCGAACGTAGGGTCGTGGCCCGGAGTTGGAACTTCCGCTCCGGGCCATGGCGTTTCCTGGGCAAGGATCCGGCGGAACCGGACGAAACCCATCGATGGAGGACACAGGACCCCACCCCGCACCACGGAGGTATGCGCATGACCTCAGACCGTTGGACTTCAGACCGTTCGACCCCGACCCGCCCGACCTCGAACCGCGCCCGCTCGCACGCCGGTTCCGACCTCCCCGGCCCCCGCGGTCCCGCGACGCCCTACCGGATGACCGTCACCACGGCGCTCCCGCACGCCGAGGCGGTTTCTCTGGCCGACCAACAGCTCGCCTCCTGGCTGAAGCAGGAGGGCTGCGACGAGCCCCCGCCGGCGTCCGATGCACCGCCCCCCGAGCCGCCGGGCCTCGCCGAACGCCTCCGCCTGGGCGAGCGCGTCCTGCTCGACCGCGACCACGGCCCGCTGCGCGGCGGCCCGGGCGCCGGCCGCTACGACCGCCGCCGCCTGCGCACCCCGGCCCCGCACGGCACCCAGCAGCTCACGCTCACCGTGGCCACCGGCGCCGACGGCTCCACCTGGGTCCGGCTGGAGGCCGAGACGCACAGCACCGGCAGCGGCGTACGCACCCCCTGCCGGGTGCCGGTGCCCGAGCTGGCCCGCTCGCTGCTGCCGCTGCTCGACGCCGCCGACGGCCCGGCCGCCGTCCACACCGCGCCCCGGGTGATCACGGCCGCCGAGGTCGACGCCCTGATCGACGAGCTGTGCGACCCGGAACGCCGGCTGCCCACCGTGGTCGCCAGCGTCCCGGTGAACCTCCCGGTCGACCACTGGGTGGCGGACGTGGTCGGCCCGCTCTGTCACCAGCTGCCCGGCCTCGCCACCGCCTACGTCCTGGATCCCGGCGCCCGCACCGGATTCAACGTCGCGCTGGAGTACCACTCGGTGTACGGCGGGGCGGTGCGCACCTACCTGCCCGAGGTGGACCCGGCCTCCCGGCTGGACGGTGCACGACACCCGGTGCTCGCCCGGGGCCGAATAGAACAGGACCTGCGGCGCGCCGCCGGGCTGCTCGCCCGCGAACCGCGCCGCCTCGCCGCCGACCAGCCGCTGCCGGTACCGCTGGCGGCCGTTCCGGTGCTGCGCGTCCCGCCGCCGCAGCTCCGCCCGGCCTCCGGGCGGGCCGCCGACTCGACCGTCGTGCATCGGAGTGCCGCGCACCCGGGTGCCGACGGGGCCGTCGTCCGGGCCGAACTGGCCGCCCTCGCCCACGAGGAGCAGCAGGACCGCGCCGAGCAGCAGGCCAGGGCCGACGAACTGGAGCGGGTCCGGCACAGCTTGCGCCTGGAGCGCCGCGACCGCCACGACACCCGGGACACCCGGGACGGCCGGGACGCCCACGAGGGTCGTCTCCGGTCCGGCCCCCGCGCCCTGACCGGCCGCCACTGCACCACCCCGGGCGCCGGGCCGGCACTCGGTCCGCGCTTCGCCGCCCAGCCCGCCGACCCCTGCGGCAAGCCCGAGAGTTTCACCGAACTCATGGCCAGGATGGGCGAGTTCACGCTGCTGACGTTCACCGGGGACCAGAAGAGCGCGCTCGCCCTGGACGAGCTCCAGCGCGTCGGTGCCGGCTGGGCCCGGCTCGCCTGGGACGGTCTGACCGCCCTTCAGGAGTACGCGGAGGCAGCCGTGTGCGGCAGGGCCGGCGGCGACTTCAAGCAGTGGTGCGAGCACACACCGGAGGGCTGCCACCGCTTCCCGCCGCGCAAGGCCGTGCGCGGGGAGTCCAGGACGGTGTTCAGCCACACCAAGTGGAAACGCGAGCGGATGCTGCCGGTGCCGGAATGCGTCGACGCCTCCCGGCGTGCGTTCATGGGCGCGCACCTGCGGATCGGCGGCGGTCGGACCGCACCCCGGCTGCACTACCTGGACGACTGTTCCGGCAGTGGCCGGATCTACGTCGGTTACATCGGTCTGCACCTGACCAACACCCGGACCAACTGACGGGCTTGGCTGACCGCCGCGCCCGTTCGGTGGACAATGTCCGGCAGGGGGTGGGTCCGCAGGCTCGCCGACCGCCCCCGGGCAGGCGCCGGACGAGCATGGGGGAACGACGACCGATGCAGCACTCAGCAGACGGCCGGTCCGACGGCAGCACCACCGTCCGGGTCCCCCAGCCGGGCTTCCTCGCCTCGGTCTTCCGCGACCTCGGCGTCGACGGGGCCGCGGAGCCGGACGCCGACGCCACCGGCCGTCCCGGCGGGGACCCGGCCGTTGACGGTCGGGCCGGTGACGGCCCGTCCGTCCCGGGCCCCGCCGGGGGCGCAGGCCGGGGCGGGGCCCGCCCGAGCGCCGTCGATCCCGGCTCGGCCGCGCCCGACGCGGGTGAGCCGGACGCGGCCGGGCCGGGCGCCGGTGCCCCGGGCCCGGCCGACCCGGACGAGGCCGTCGCGGCGCACGCCCGGGCCGCCGCCCTGACCCACCACCGCACGGTCACCGTCCAGGCCGAGCACGACCGGCTCACCGACCTGCTGCGGCGGGCCGCGCTGCCCGTCTCGGCCATGGACTTCGAGAGCCAGCTGCGCCACTACGAGCCCCGGCCCTACCCGGCCGACGGCCCGGGCACCGCCGACGTGCCGGAGCCCCGCTGGGAGGACTTCGCACCCGCCGAGCCGGCCTCGGCCGACCCGGCGGCCGGCCCGTCCCGCCGACTGCTCGACTCCGGCTACCAGCGCGAACTCGCCGGGGCCAGGCTCGCCCACCAGCGCGCCCTGCGGGAGTGGCGCACCCGCCGGGCGGAGGCCGGCAGCCCGGCCGCGGACGAGTCCCGCCGTGCCCACGAGGCGGCCGAGGAGGCCCGCGCCCGCGCGGTGCGCGAGTACAACGAGAGCCTGGAGGAGTGCCGACGGGCCTACCGGCTGGCCGAGCCCGCCGCCGTGGAGTCACTGCTGGAGCGGGCGCTGGCCGCGGCGGAGACCGCGACCCAGGACCTGCCCGCCGCCTGCCGGGCGGTGTTCCGTCCGCTCACCCGCACGGCGGTGCTGGACCTCGACCTGCCGCCGCTCGACCTGGTGCCCTCGCTCGCCGGCTACCGGCTCGCCCCGGACGGCGACATCGTCCCGGTGCCGCGCCCGCCGGCCGACCGGGCCACCGACTACCTGCGGCTGGTCGCCCGGCTCGCCCTGCGCGCCCTGCAGGCCGCCGACGCGGTGGACACCGACGAGATACTCGCCGGCGTCGTCCTCAACGGCTGGCTGCGCGAGCCCGGCGCGGCCGAACCGCTCTGCCTGGTCAGCGTGGACGCCGACCGCGACGCGCTGGCCCGCACCCGGCTGCTGCCGCCGGAGACCCCGTACGAGGAGCGCGACGACGAGGGCGTCTACGCCGACGCCGAGCAGGACGAGGCCCTCGTCCGGCTGCGCCAGCTCGGCGCCGCCGTCACCCCGGACCCGTACGACCGGGCGGGTGTCCGGCCGGCCGCCCGGGCCGGGGCCACCGTGCCGGCCGCGTCCGACCTGTCCGCCAACGAGTTCGCCCAGCTGGTGCGCGACCTGCTCACCCGGGGCGGGATCGCCCAGTGGAGCGTCCGGCTGCGCGGCCCGGCCGGGCTGGTCGCCACCGGGGAGGGCGCACCCGGCAGCGCACTGCCCGGCCGCTGGGTGGTCTGGGCCTCCCGGGGCCCGGAGCCGGTCGCCGCGGAGGAGCTCGTCACGCTGGCCGAGGCGGTCGACGAGGAGTCCGCCGAGCGCGGCCTGCGATTGACCACCGGCGGCTTCAGCGACGAGGCCCTGGACCTCGCCGCGGAGGACGGCCACCGCCACATCCACCTGGTCGACGGCGACGGCGTCCGCGAGCTCGCCCGCACCCACCTCGGTCTGCCGCTCGCCGTCGGCCGCTGACCCTCCCACCAGCGGCATCACCCCGACAGTCCGTCCGGCGGGCGTCCCGCCACGTCCGGACCGAGGCTGGGGAACGGGCCCCGGCCCCGCCCGGCACCCCGGTCGACAGCCGTCGAACGGCCGTCCGGTACGGTCGGCGGTCGGCCCGGCGACGGGCGGACCCCAGGGGGAGAGGAATGGGCAGAGCGCTCGGCAGACCACACGGCGGCACCGGCCACCCGGCCGCACCTGCGACGGAGGCGGCCCGATGACCGCCGTCCTGGTCGCCGCGGGGGCGTTCCTGATGACCCTGATCGGCGGCTTCGTCGCCCAGCGCACCGGCGACCGCCGCCACCTGGTGCTCGGCTTCGCGGCCGGACTGATGCTCGGCGTGGTCGCCTTCGACCTGCTGCCCGAGGCGATCGACCAGGCGCCGGGCGAGGTGCACGGCGTCCCGCAGGCACTGCTGATGTTCGCGGCCGGTTTCCTCACCATCCACGTCGTCGAGCGCGCGGTGGCCATCCACCGCGGCCACGAGGGCGAGTACGCCGAGCACACCCACGGCGGCCACCACCACGGGCACGCCCACGGCGCCGGGCACCAGGGCGTCGGGCTGACGGCCGCCCTGGCGCTGGTCGGCCACAGCGTGATGGACGGCTTCGCGATCGGCGCCGCCTTCCAGGCCGGCACCACGGTCGGCACCGTGGTGGCCATCGCGGTGGTCGCCCACGACTTCGCCGACGGCTTCAACACCTACACGATCACCCGGCTGTACGGGAACAACCGGCGCCGGGCGTTGACGCTGCTCGCGGCCGACGCGATCGCCCCGGTGTCCGGCGCCGCGATCACCCTGGCGTTCACCATCCCGGAGCACCTGCTCGGCCTCTACCTGGGCTTCTTCTCCGGCTTCCTGCTCTACCTGGCGACCTCCGACATCCTCCCCGAGGCGCACAGCCCGCACCCCTCCCGCACCACCCTGCTGTGCACCCTCGCCGGGGTCGGCTTCATGTGGCTGGTGATCGGCCTCGCCAAGTGAGGCCGCCGAGGTAGCCGGGAGGCCGCGGAGGCAGCCGAGGCAGCAGGGAGGCCGGGTGACCCGGCCGTCCGGGGGTCAGCGGACTTCCGCACCCCCCGAGGACTGCAGCCGCCCCCACCCCTCCCGCATCGCGGCCAGCGCCTCGGTGATGGCCGGCCGCCGGGACGCTCCGGAGCGCCAGAGCGCGAAGACCCGCCGGCTCGGCTCCGGCGTCACCCGGCGGGCCGCCACCCCGGGCGGCAGTGGCCCCCGCCCGAGCTTCGGCACCAGGCCCATCCCGAGACCGGCCGCGACCAGCGCGATCTGCGTCTCGAACTCGCCGACCTGGTAGCGCACGTCCGGCTCCTCCCCGACCTCGCGCAGGGTGCGGACCAGCCAGTCGTGGCAGATGTTGCCCGGCGGCACGCTGATCCAGCGCTGCCCGCACAGCCGCTCCACCGGTACCGGGTCGAGCGCGGCCAGCTCGTCGTCGGCGGGCAGCAGCAGGTCCACCGGGTCCGTCCCGAGCTCCATCCGGGAGACCCCGTCCTGCACCGGGAGCGGCACGGTCGGCCAGTCCTGGACCAGTGCCAGGTCGACCTCCCCCCGGGCCACCAGATCGGCCGCCGGGTACGGATCGCGCTCCAGCAGCCGTACGTCCAGCTCGGGGCAACGCCGCCGCAGATCGGCCAGCACCCCGGGCATCAGCCCGCGCGCCCCGGACGCGAACGCGGCCACCAGCAGCCGCCCGACCGCCTGGCCGCGCTGCTCCTCCAGCCGCACCTCGGCCTGCTCCACCAGCCCCAGCACGGTCTGCGCGGTGCGGGCCAGCTCGCGCGCCGCGTCGGTCAGCGCCACGCCCCGGCCCTGCCGCTCCAGCAGCACCGTCCGGGTCTCCCGCTCCAGCTTGGCGATCTGCTGCGAGACCGCCGAGGGCGTGAAGCCGAGCGCGGCCGCCGCCCCGCCGACCGAGCCGTGCACCGCCACGGCGTGCAGCGCCCGCAGGCGCCCCAAGTCCATCATGCAGCGATCCTAAAGTGTCTCCTTCAGTATTCATCGCTGGTGCTACACGGTTCCGCGCCGCCATGCTCGACCCATGACCGCGACACCCGCCGCCGCGCGCGGCACCGGCAGCGCCGGCGCCATCGGCACCACGAGCACGACCATGAGCGCGAACGCGAACGCGAACGCGAACGCGAACCCGAGCACGAGCGGTACGGCGACGGGCGGCAGGGGCATGAGCGCGCCCCACATCGCCCTGGCCGTCCTGGTGGCCGCCGTCTGGGGCCTCAACTTCGTCCTCATCCACGTCGGACTGGACAACTTCCCGCCGCTGCTCTTCTGCGCCCTGCGGTTCGCCGTCGTCGCCGTGCCGGCGGTCTTCTTCGTCGGCCCGCCCAAGGTGGCCTGGCGCTGGGTGGTGGCGGTCGGCGTGGTGCTCGGCGTGGTCAAGTTCGGGCTGCTCTTCCTCGGCATGCACGCCGGGATGCCGGCCGGCCTCTCCTCCCTGGTGCTCCAGGGGCAGGCCGGTTTCACCGCGCTGTTCGCCGCGGTGCTGCTGCGCGAACGCGCCGGCGGGCAGCGGCTGCTGGGCCTGGCCGTCGCCTTCGCGGGCATCGCGCTGAGCGCGTACGACCAGGGCGCCGGCGGCCCGCTGGGCGCCTTCGTGCTGGTCGTCCTGGCGGCCGTCGCCTGGGGCCTGGCCAACGTGCTGACCCGCAAGGCGGCGCCGCCGGACGCGCTGCGCTGGATGGTCTGGGTCAGCGCCGTCCCGCCGCTGCCGCTGCTGGGCCTGTCCCTGCTGGTCGAGGGCCCCGGGGCGGACCTGCGCGCGCTGCGCGACATCACCCCCGCCGGGCTCGGCGCGATCGGCTACGTCGGACTCGTCTCCACCCTGCTGGGCTTCGTCGCCTGGAGCTTCCTGCTGCGCACCTACGACGCCACGGCCGTCGCGCCCTACTCGCTGCTGGTGCCGGTGTTCGGGATGTCCTCGGCCTGGCTGCTGCTCGGCGAGCGGGTCACTCCGGCGGCCGCCGCGGCCGCGCTGCTGGTGATCGCCGGGATCGGGATCACCGCGCTGCGTCCGGGGGTGCCGAGCGCCGTGGCGGCCCGGCTGCGAGGAACCGGGCCTCGGCGGAGCGCAGCACTCGCAGCAGCACCTCCTCGTCGGCGGGGCTGACCTCGCCGAAGTACTCCTGGGCCACCTCGTCGCGGACCTGTCCGATCCGCTCCACCGCGGCGCGACCGGCCTCGGTCAGCAGGATCCGCACGGCCCGCCGGTCGGCCGGGTCGGGGCTGCGCTCGACCAGACCGGCCTCCTCCAGCGCGTCGACCACGGTGGTGGCCGAGCGCGGGGCGATGTGCAGCTTGTCGGCGAGGTCGCTCAGCCGCATCGCGCGGTCCGGCGTCTCGCAGCCCGGCACGTGGGCGAGGGTGCGCAGCGCCCGGGCCTGGCCGGGGGTGATGCCGTACGGCTCCAGTCGCCAGCCGGTCTGGCGGCGGATCCGCTTGATCGCCCTGGTCATCGCGTCGGCCAGTTCGGCGGCGGAGGCGGGGGAGTCGGCGGAACCGGCGGAGTCGGCGGAACCGCCGAACGCGGGGGACTCGGGGGAGCCGGGGGAGCAGGGCCGGGGGTCGGAGGAGGAGTCCGCCGGGTCGTCGGTCGGCGTGGTGGTCATCGGCGGTCTCCTCGGCTGGTGTCCGGCCAAGCCTAGCGACCGGTCCGGCGCTCCCGGTGGGTCGGCCGACGACGGTCGGAGAAATATGTTGAGCTTAGCTCAGTATCTGCGTTAGCGTAGGCGTCAACTGAGGGGACCCTAAGTCCCCTCCATCACCCTGGAGGGCCCATGCCCGTTTCCACCGCACGCGTCACCACCGACCGCCCCGGCCGGTACGCCAAGCAGCTCGCCGCCCACATGGGGCGCAAGATCGAGGCCGCCTACTCCGAGGAGACCGGCCGCGGCACGCTGGTCTTCGGCGCCGGCACCGCCACCCTGGAGGCGCAGCCCGACGCGCTGCTGCTCACCGTCGAGGGCGAGCGCGAGAACCTGCCCGGCCTGGAGGACGTCGTCGGCCGCCACCTCGTCCGCTTCGGCGCCCGCGACGAGCTCGTCGTCGAGTGGCACCGCGACAACGGCGAGGCCGGCCTGGTTCACCGCAACGAGGACCCCGAGGCCTGACGCCCCCCGACCTCCGGCCGGGGCAGCCACCGGTCGAGCGGCCACAGCACCAGGACGGCCAGGCACCAACTGGCCACCACGTCCAGCAGCCAGTGGAAGTCGCTCCACACCAGCCCCGAGCCCACCCCGAGCGCCAGCACAGCCGCGCCCGCCGCCAGCCCCCGGGCGGCGCGCGGCCCCGACACCCGTGCCAGCAGCAGCGCCGCCACCCCGTACGAGATCGTCGCGGTCGCCGTGTGCCCGGACGGGTACCAGCCCCACTGCTCCGGTGTCAGCGGATCCCCGAGCGGGCCCGGCCGGGCGAAGGCCGCCTTCGCCGGGACCACCAGCAGCGGGATCAGCCCCGCCGTCAGCGCCGCCACCGGCAGCGGCAGCCACCAGCGACCGGCCCCGGACCGGCGCCACCACCACGCGGCCGACCCGCCCGCCAGCAGCAGCGCCGGGATCGCCGGGACGCTGCTGCCCAGATCCGACAGGGCGTGGCCGAGGTGGTCGAACAGTGCGCTCGGGACATCGCGGCGAGCCGTGTGCACGGCCCGGCGGACCCAGCGGTCCAGCCCGAGCAGCGGCCCGGCCACCGCCACCTGCCAGGACACCGCCAGCAGCACCACCGCCACCACCACCGGCACGGCCGACGACCGCGCCGCCCGGGCCGGTCCGGCGGACCGCCGGTCCGACCGGACCGGGACAGCGGACAGCCGCCCCGGAGCAGGGGGGAGAGCTCCGGGGCGGCTCTGATGATCGCCGTTCCGCGCGCCCCGGGGGGTGTGGGTCGGACGGTCGGTCGATCGGCCTTCGGTATGCACCACCCCTCCCGGGGCGGCCTGGTTGTCCTCGCGGGGCGCGCGCGGACCCACCCCCGAGGGAGGCTCCGCGGACGGCTCCGCCAATGGCTGAGGCTCGCTGTCCATCTGCGATGACACTACGTCAACAGCCCTTCCACGCCGAGTGCCTTCAGCGATTCCGCACATCATCTTCACCCCGCCCCGGGCAACCCCCGGGGTCCCCCGTCGATCATGCCCGGCCGCCGTGCCGGGCCCGCGAACAGCCTCCCCGCACAACCGAACGGCCCGTGCGGACCAGAGGTCCCCACGGGCCGTTCAGCGCTGTCCGGACATCCCTCCGGCGGGCAGGTGGCGCCTCGATCAGGCGGCAGTGACACCCTGGAGCGCGAACGCGCCCTCGATGATGTCCAGACCCTCGGTGAGCAGGTGCTCCGGGATCACCAGCGGCGGCAGGAAGCGCAGCACGTTGCCGTAGGTGCCGGCGGTGAGGACCACCAGGCCCTCGGCGTGGCAGGCCTTGGCGATCGCGGCGGTGACCTCCGGGTTCGGCTCCTTCGAGCCCGGCTTCACCAGCTCGACGGCGATCATCGCGCCGCGGCCGCGGACCTCGCCGATCACGTCGAACTTCTCCTGCATCGCCCGCAGGCGGCCCAGCATGACCTCGCCGATCCGCTGCGCCCTGCCGTTGAGGTCCAGCTCCTTCATCGTCTCGATGGAGCCCAGGGCGGCCGCGCAGGCCACCGGGTTGCCACCGTAGGTGCCACCCAGGCCGCCGGCGTGCGCGGCGTCCATGATCTCGGCGCGGCCGGTCACGGCGGCCAGCGGCAGACCGCCGGCGATGCCCTTGGCGGTGGTGATCAGGTCCGGGACGATGCCCTCGTCGTCACACGCGAACCACTGGCCGGTGCGGCAGAAGCCGGTCTGGATCTCGTCCGCGACGAACACGATGCCGTTCGCCTTCGCGTACTCCACGATCGCCGGCAGGAAGCCCTTGGCCGGCTCGATGAAGCCGCCCTCGCCCTGGATCGGCTCGATGATGATCGCGGCGACGTTCTCCGCGCCGATCTGCTTGTTGATGATGTCGATAGCCTGCGCGGCGGCCTCGGCGGCGCAGTTCTCCGCACCGGTCAGCCAGCGGTAGGGGTAGGCCACCGGCACCCGGTGGATCTCCGGGGCGAACGGACCGAAGCCCTGCTTGTACGGCATGTTCTTCGCCGTCAGACCCATGGTCAGGTTCGTACGGCCGTGGTAGCCGTGGTCGAACACCACGACGGCGGTGCGCTTGGTGTAGGCGCGGGCGATCTTCACCGCGTTCTCGACCGCCTCGGCGCCCGAGTTGAACAGCGCGGTGCGCTTCTCGTGGTCACCCGGGGTCAGCTCGTTCAGCTGCTCGGCGACGGCCACGTAACCCTCGTACGGGGTCACCATGAAACAGGTGTGCGTGAAGGCGGCCAGCTGCTCGCTCGCCTTGGCCACCACGGCCTCGGCGCTGTTGCCGACGTTGGTCACGGCGATGCCGGAGCCGAAGTCGATCAGCGAGTTGCCGTCCACGTCCTCCAGCACACCGCCGTTGGCACGGGACACGTACACCGGCAGGGTGGTGCCGACGCCGGCCGCCACCGCACCCAGCTTGCGGGCCTGCAGCTCCTGCGACTTCGGACCGGGGATCGCGGTGACCAGACGGCGCTCCTGCGGGAGCGGCGTTGCGGCGCTCATGGGGTTTCTCCAGACTTCTCGGCTCGGTGGTTCGCAGGCTACGGCCGCCCTCCCCGCCCAGGCATGCGCCACTCGGTAGCAGTGCGCCGTCCGACTTGTCCTGCGCGGCCAGCGCGGGTTGCGCGACTACCCGCAGGCCCCGCTCCACTACCCTGAGCGCGGGCGTGTCGCCGGTACGGCGGCATGGGTATGGCGGCACCGACGGCGGTCGGGCCGGGGCGGGCGAGGGAGCGGGGCCGTACATGGCACAGGACGGGTCACACCACCACGGCGAGCGCACCACCACCAGACCCCCGACCCCCCTGCCCCACCAACGGCCCGGCGCCTCCCCCTCCTCCTTCGACCTCCCCGCCTGGGCCTGCGCTCCGCGCCCCGAAGCCGAACCGGGCGTCTACCGCCTCGGCTACCGCCGGATCGACCCGGAGCGGTCGGAGGCGGCCAAGGTCGAGACCTGGCCGCTGCTGCTGCGGGCCGGGCTCAACGCGGTGGTGGCTTGGCTGGCCTTCGTCTACGGCACCCAGCTGGTGCTCCACGTGATCGTGATGACCGTCTGGGTCGAACACCCCACCGAGACCCTGGTGACCGTTGTCGGCCTCTCCGTCAACCTCGTGGTTGCAGCGGCTGTCATCAAGGTCTTCGGCCGGATGGGCCGCTGGCCCGAGGTGTGGCGCCGGTACGTGGCGCCGCTGCTGTCGCGGACGGTGACGCAGGAGCAGCGCGCCGAGGAGGACGCCCCGGCGGCGGCCGAGGCGGCGCGGCGGCAGGACCCGTGGGACGGGCTGCGGCAGGGCGGCGCGGCCGACGCGGCGGCGCGGCTCGACGCGGAGACCGTGGGGGACGTCGACTACGTGCGGATCCAGCGCGCCTGGGAGTCCGCGCAGGCGGACCCGGTGTTCGTGCCGGCCTTCGCCGAGCAGGTGGCCGCCCGCGGCGCTGCGGCCTTCGCCCACCCCTCCGAGGCGCGTGTGCTGCCCGGCCGCGCCGAGCAGCACGATCTGCTGCTCGGTCAGGTCCGGCTCGGTACCGCGCAGGACGTGCCGAAGAACCCGTTGAGCCACCGGGCGGCCGGTTTCGCGCTGGATCCGGCGCTGCTGGGCACCTCGGTGCTGGCCGTGGGCCCGGCCGGGACGGGGAAGACCGCGCGGCTGGCCCGGCCGGTGGCGGAGGCGTTGTGCCTGCAGGCGCTGGCCGGCACCGCGTGTGCGGTGGTGGTCGGGTCAGCCGACGCCGATCTCGGCCCGGACGCCTGGTACGACGTGGTGATCGCGCCCGGGGACCTGTCCTCGGTGTACGGGCTGGACCTCTACGGCGCCGCGCGGGACCCGGACGAGGGGGCCGCCCGGCTGGCCGAGGCGCTGCTGCCGGAAGAGCTGACCGCCCGCGCGGAGAACGCCCGCACCGCGCTGCAGCAGGTGGTGGGACCGTTCCACGCCGCGTACGGCCGCTACCCGGGGGTGCGTGAGCTGCGGGCGCTGCTGGGTGGTGATCCGGACGCGCTGGCGGCCCTGGTGAAGGCGCTCGGCACGGCGGGCCGGCTGGCGCTGCACGAGCGGGACCTGGAGTACCGCGAGCGCCAGCGGGACCGGGCGGACGACCCGGGGGCGCTGCTGGCGGACCGGCTGGCGCTGCTGGACCGGCCCGCCTTCGAGGGTGCCTTCACGACCGACGGCACCGGCCGGCCCCCGTTCGCGATGCGGGTGCTGGACCATCCGCTGCGGGTGCGGGTGAAGCTGCCCGAGCGCAGCCACCCCGAGGTGGCCCGGATGCTGTCCCGGCTGGTCGTGGGGCAGTTCGTCCAGGCGGCGGGGGTCCGCGAGGACCGCTCGCTGTTCGCGGGCCTGGTGGTCGACGACGCCTCGGCGGCGTTGGACGCCACCGCGGTGCGCGGGCTGCAGCGGATGCGCGGTGCGAACGCGGGCGCGGTGCTGTTGCTGCGCACCCTGGTGGACCTGCCGGAGGCGCTGCGGGCGCCGCTGTTCGGCGCGGTCGGCTGCCGGATGGCGTTCCCGGGGATCGCGCCGTGGGACGGGCGGCTGTTCTCGGAGGCCTGGGGGACGCACCTGGTGCAGGAGACGGCGGTCACCCACACCCCCGACACCTCCGGTGGGGTGATACGGCGGGCGGGGCGGGTCGGGCGGAAGGCGTTGTCGGGGACGACGGCGCAGACGGAGTCGGTGACGACGCGGGACGTGGAGCGGCTGCGGTGGTCGCCGTCGGACCTGGCGCACGCGTTGCCGGCGGGGCACGCGGTGGTGTCGTTGACGGCGGTGTCGGGGGAGCAGGTGCCGCCGTTGCTGGTGGATCTGCGGGGGTGAGTTCCGGGCGGGCCCCAGGGCGCGGCGGGAGAAGGGGTGGAAGTCGCCTTCGAGGTGGATTCGGCAGTGCCGGTTGTCCGGGGCGTCCATAATGAAGGGGAGAGACCCTCACCATTCCCACGCCCCTCTCCTCGCCCGGCCGCAATGGCGCGGTCAGGTCGATCCCCCGAAGGTGCCATGCCCCCCACACTCGCCTCCGTCGTCCGCAACAGCTCGCTCCATCTGACGGTCCTCGCCGGCGCGGACCACCTGGAGCGGCCGGTCCGCTGGGTGCACACCAGTGAGCTGGACGACCCGACGCCGTTCCTGGAGGGTGGCGAGCTGCTGCTCACCACCGGTATCAAGCTGGGCCGTACGGCGGCGCAGTTGCAGGCGTACGTGCACCGGCTGGCCGATGCCGGGGTGGTGGGGCTGGGGCTCGGGGTGGGGTTGTCGCACACCGAGGTGCCGCAGCCGCTGGTGGACGCGGCGGCGCAGCGGGGGCTGCCGCTGCTGCGGGTGCCGGAGCCGACGCCGTTCATCGCGATCAGCAAGGTGGTGTCGGCGGCGCTGGCCGCGGAGCAGTACGAGGCGGTGACGACGAGCTTCGAGGCGCAGGAGGAGCTGACCCGGGCGGCGCTGGGCAAGGACGGTACGACGGCCGTGGTGCGCCGGTTGGCGGCGCGGCTGGGTGGCTGGGCGGCGCTGTACGACGGGTCGGGCGCGCTGTCGGTGGTGGCGCCGGACTGGGCGGCGCGGCGGGCCGGGCGGCTGGCGGCGGAGGTGGACCGGCTGCGTCGGCGGCCGGCGCCGTCGAGTGCCGCGCTGCAGGGGCGCGCGCCGGGGATAGACACGGCGGACGAGGACTACGTGGTCGTCCAGTCGTTGGGGGCGGACCGGCGGGCGCGGGGTTTCCTCGCGGTCGGGACCGAGGACCGGATCACGCCGACCGAGCGGTACGTGCTGAACGCGGCGGTGGCGCTGCTGACCCTCACCCTGGAGCGCTCGCGCGAGCTGCGGCAGGCGGAGGAGCGGATGGGCGCCGCGCTGCTGCGGATGGTGCTGGCGGGTGAGGTGGTGACGGCCCGGCAGGTGGCGGCGGGGCTGTTCGGCGGTCTGCCGGAGGGGACGATACGGGTCCTGGTGGCGGGTGCCGGTGCGGGGAACGCGGATGCCGCGGAGGCGCTCGGGGAGCTGGGCGACCGGGCGGAGCAGGCGGGTTCCCGGGTGGGCGAGAAGCTGCTGGTGGCGCGGGAGGACGGCGCGCACGGGCCGCGGCTGATGGTGCTGGCGCTGGACAACGGCGCGGTGCACCGGGCGTGCCTGGGTGTGGTGGAGGAGCACGAGGGCCTGTCGCTGGGCGTGTCGGCGCCGGCCGCGTTGGAGGAGGCCGGGACGGCGCACGCGCAGGCCGAGCGGGCGCTGGCGGTGGCGCTGCGCGGCGGCCGCCGGGCGGTGGACCACGAGGAGGTCGGCGCGGGTTCGCTGCTGCCGCTGCTCGGGGAGGACGCGGTGACGGCGTTCGCGGAGGGGCTGTTGCGGCCGCTGCGCGAGCACGACCGGACGGCCCGCGGTGACCTGGTGGCGTCGTTGCGGGCGTGGTTGTCCAGGCACGGCCAGTGGGACGCGGCCGCGGCGGACCTGGGGGTGCACCGGCACACGCTGCGCTACCGGATGCGGCGGGTCGAGGAGCTGCTGGGCCGCTCGCTGGACGACACGGACGTGCGGATGGAGCTCTGGCTGGCCCTCCGTTCCGGCGAGGAGTAGACCACCCGGCCGGCACCGGCCCGAAAGCCTTGCCGCACCGCTCCCCGAGGCCTGCACGGACACCCGCCCCGAGGCCTGCACGGACACCCGCCCCGAGGCCCGCACGGACACCCGCCCCGAGGCCCGCACGGACACCCGCCCCGAGGCCCGCACGGACACCCGCCCCGGACTCGTTCGGACACCCGCCCGAACGCCCGCTCGGGCGCTCCGCTGGACGCGGTGGAGTGGCCCCGGACCCGAACGCTCCTAGTCGGCCAATCCGGTCGGCGCGCCGACCCACCTACCCTCGGGTTCTGGTCCCACGTCCGTGCGGGCCGTACGACGACGAGGAGAGGGCCGGTACCACGGTGACCACCACGTACGATTTCTGGCTCGCCGGCCGCCGGGCGAGCGGTGACGCCGACTTCGAGGTGCACAACAGCTGGGACGGCCGTCTGGTCGGCAAGGTGAGCATCCCGACCGAGGCCCAGGTCGAGGAGGCGCTGGACGCCGCCGTCGCCGCGCTGCCGGTGTTCGCCGCGACCCCGGCGCACCAGCGTGCCGCCGCCCTGGACCACGTGGCCAAGCGGCTGGCGGAGCGCACCGAGGAGCTCGCCCAGCTGATCACCGCCGAGAACGGCAAGCCGATCAAGTGGGCCCGCGGCGAGGTCGGCCGCGCGGTGTCCGTCTTCCGCTGGGCCGCGGAGGAGGCGCGCCGCACCAACGGCGAGACCATGCGGCTGGACACCGACCCGGGCGGCGTGGGCCGTTTCGCGGTGGTGCGCCGCTTCCCGCGCGGTGTGGTGCTGGGCATCGCCCCGTTCAACTTCCCGCTGAACCTGGTCGCCCACAAGGTCGCCCCGGCGATCGCGGTCGGCGCCCCGATCATCCTGAAGCCCGCTCCGGCGACCCCGCTGTCCGCGATGGTGCTGGGCGAGATCCTGGCCGAGACGGACCTGCCGGCCGGTTCCTGGTCGATCCTGACCGTCCCGAACGACCGGATGCCGGCGCTGGTGCAGGACGACCGCCTGCCGGTGATCTCGTTCACCGGTTCGGACAAGGTCGGCTACCAGATCATGGACTCGGTGCCGCGCAAGCACTGCACCCTGGAGCTGGGCGGCAACGCCGCGGCCGTGGTCCTCGCGGACTGGTCCTCGGAGGCCGACCTGGACTGGGCGGCCACCCGGATCGCGATGTTCGCCAACTACCAGGGCGGCCAGTCCTGCATCTCGGTGCAGCGGGTGATCGCCGACGCGTCGGTGTACGACGCGCTGGTGGAGAAGGTCGTGGCCAAGGTCAAGGCGCAGGTCACCGGTGACCCGAACGACTCCGCGACGGACGTCGGCCCGCTGGTCGACGAGAACGCCGCGAAGCGCGTGGAGTCCTGGGTGGAGGACGCGGTCGCCAAGGGCGCCAAGGTGCTGACGGGTGGCACCCGCGAGGGCGCGACCTACGCCCCGACCGTGCTGGCCGAGCTGCCCGAGGACGCGATCCTGGCCAAGGCCGAGGTGTTCGGCCCGGTGCTGTCGCTGCACAAGGTGGACGGCGTGGACGAGGCTTTCGCCGCCGTCAACGACTCCGCGTTCGGCCTGCAGGCGGGCGTGTTCACGCACGACGTGCAGACCGCCTTCCGCGCCCACCGGGAGCTGGAGGTCGGCGGTGTGATCATCGGCGACGCGCCGTCCTACCGCGCCGACCAGATGCCGTACGGCGGTGTGAAGGACTCCGGCGTCGGCCGTGAGGGCGTCAAGTACGCGATGGACGACTACACGGTCGAGAAGGTGCTGGTCCTGACCGGCCTCGACCTCTGATCGACTCGATCCCGGTCGGTCGGTTCGACCGCTGAACCGACCGACCGCCGAATCGGCCGACCGCCGAATCGGCCGACCGGCCATCCGGCCGATTGGCCGACCGATCGACCGATCGAGTGATCCGCTGACGCAGGGCCCGGTTCGACGAACCGGGCCCTGCGCGCGTTCAGCCGTCGTGCCCGGCCGCGGCGGCGACGGCCTCCTCGACGGTGGCGTTCCCGGCGACCAGCTCCAGGGTGAGTCCGGCGGTGCCGGGTTCGTGCAGCAGGGCGGCCAGGACGGCGGCCACGTCGGCCCGGTCCACCGCGCCGCGGGCGACCGAGGGGGCCAGCCGGACGAGGCCGGTGCCGGGGCCGTCGGTGAGCCGCCCCGGGCGCAGCACCGTCCAGTCCAGCGCGGTCCGGGCCCGTACCGCGTCGTCGGCGGCGCCCTTGGCGCGCAGGTAGGTCTCGAATACCTCGTCGGCGGGGTGGTGGGCGGCGGCGTCGGCGCCCATCGAGGAGACGATCACGTACCGGCGGACGCCGGCGATTTCGGCGGCGTCGGCGAGCAGGACGGCGGCGTCGCGGTCGACGGTGTTCTTGCGGGCGGCGCCGCTGCCCGGTCCGGCTCCGGCGGCGAAGACCACCGCGTCGGTGTCGGTGAGCAGTTCGGCGAGCCGGGGGGCGGTGGTGGCCTCCAGGTCGAGCAGCAGCGGCTCGGCTCCGGCGTCGATCAGGTCCCTGGCCTGTTCGGGGCGGCGGATGATCCCGGCGGGGCGGTCGCCGCGGGCGGCGAGCAGCCGTTCCAGTTCCATCGCGATCTGTCCGTGGCCCCCGGCGATGACGGTGCGCATGGCTCCGACGGTAGCCCGGGGGTGCCGCCTCGTCCTGGGGAAGCCCGCGGAGCACCGGGGAGGTGCCGGGGACCGGTGCGGTCGCGGACAGGACACAATGGGCCCATGACTTCGCTCGCCCACCCGCAGCTGCGCTTCACGCCCACCGTGGCGGACCCCTCCGGCCCCCGGGAGCTGGTGATCCTCGGCTCCACCGGGTCGATCGGCACCCAGGCCATCGACGTGGTGCTCCGCAACCCGGACCGCTTCCGGGTGGTCGCCCTGTCGGCGGCCGGTGGCCGGGTGGAGCTGCTGGCCGAGCAGGCGCTGCAGCTGGGTGTGCACACCGTGGCGGTGGCCGATCCCGCGGCCGAGCCGGCGCTGCGCGAGGCGCTGGCCGCGAAGGCGGCGGGCCGTCCGCTGCCGGCCGTGCTGGCGGGCCCGAACGCGGCGACCGAGCTGGCCGCCGTGGAGTGCCACTCGGTGCTGAACGGCATCACCGGGTCGATCGGCCTGCGGCCGACGCTGGCCGCGCTGGCGGCCGGCCGGGTGCTGGTGCTGGCCAACAAGGAGTCGCTGATCGTCGGCGGTCCGCTGGTGAAGGCGGTGGCGAAGCCGGGCCAGATCGTGCCGGTGGACTCCGAGCACGCGGCGCTGTTCCAGGCGCTGGCCGGCGGGACCCGTGCCGAGGTGCGCAAGCTGGTGGTCACCGCCAGCGGCGGCCCGTTCCGCAACCGCACCCGTGAGCAGCTGGCCGGGGTGACCCCGCAGGACGCGCTGGCGCACCCGACCTGGGCGATGGGCCCGGTGGTCACGATCAACTCGGCCACCCTGGTCAACAAGGGCCTGGAGGTGATCGAGGCGCACCTGCTGTACGACGTGCCGTTCGACCGGATCGAGGTCGTGGTCCACCCGCAGTCGGTGGTGCACTCGATGGTGGAGTTCACCGACGGGTCGACGCTGGCGCAGGCCAGCCCGCCGGACATGCGGATGCCGATCGCGCTGGGCATGGGCTGGCCGGACCGGGTGCCGGACTCCGCCCCCGCCTGCGACTGGACGAAGGCCGCCACCTGGGAGTTCTTCCCGCTGGACGACGTGGCGTTCCCGGCGGTGGAGCTGGCGCGTGAGGTGGGCACCCTGGGCGGTACCGCCCCGGCCGTGTTCAACGCGGCGAACGAGGAGTGTGTGGAGGCATTTCTGAAGGGCCGCCTCGCCTTCACCGGAATCGTGGACACTGTTGCCAAGGTCGTGGCCGAGCACGGACAGCAGGACGGTCGGTCGGCGGCCCCGGGAACTTCCCTGACGGTGGAGGACGTCCTGCACGCGGAGGACTGGGCGCGCGCCCGGGCCCGCGAGCTGGCGGCCGGCTGACGGTCGGCCGACGGCGGACTGACGGCCTCGATAGCGGTAGGACGAGACGATGAGCGGAGCGGCATGACGGAGGACCAGCGGTGGCAACGGTTTTGACGGTGGTCGGCATCCTGGTCTTCGTCATCGGGCTGCTCATCTCGATCGCCTGGCACGAACTCGGCCACCTCTCCACGGCCAAGCTGTTCGGCATCCGGGTGCCGCAGTACATGGTCGGCTTCGGCCCGACCCTCTGGTCGCGCCGCAAGGGCGAGACCGAGTACGGCATCAAGGCGATCCCGTTCGGCGGGTACATCCGGATGATCGGGATGTTCCCGCCGGGCGATGACGGCCGGATCACCAAGCGCAGCAGCTCGCCCTGGCGGACCATGATCGAGGACGCCCGCGAGGCCTCCTACGAGGAGCTCCAGGAGGGGGACGAGCACCGGCTCTTCTACACCCGCAAGCCCTGGAAGCGCGTCATCGTGATGTTCGCCGGGCCGTTCATGAACCTGGTCCTGGCGTTCGGGCTCTTCCTGACGGTCATGATGGGCTTCGGCGTCTCCATGAACGTGCCGACGGTCAGCACCGTCGCGCAGTGCGTGGTCAAGGCGGGCCAGCCGACCGACAACTGCCCGGCGGGCGCCCCGCAGACGCCGGCCGCGCAGGCCGGGCTGAAGGCCGGGGACAAGATCGTCTCCTTCGACGGCGACCGGATCCGCACCTACGACCAGCTCCAGGCGGACATCCGCCGGTCGGCCGGGCGGACCGTCCCCGTGGTGGTCCAGCGGGACGGGCAGCAGGTCACCCTCAACCCGACCATCGCCGTCAACGACGTCCAGAAGTACGACGGGAACAACGTCCCGATCAAGGGCCAGACCATCCAGGCCGGGTTCCTCGGATTCACTCCGGCGAGTGGTGTCGTCCGGCTGGGCTTCGGGCAGTCGCTCGACCGGATGTACGACATGGCCGAGGGCGGGGTGAAGTCGCTGGTCGCTCTGCCGGGCAAGATCCCCGGGCTGTGGAACGCCGTCGTCGGCGACGCCCCGCGCGATCCGGACTCGCCGATCGGCATGGTCGGCGCCGCCCGGGTGAGCGGCGAGGTCTTCTCGCTCGACATCCCCGGCACCCAGCGGATCGCGTTCTTCGTGAACCTGCTGGCCGGCATCAACCTGTCGCTCTTCCTCTTCAACATGCTGCCGCTGCTCCCGCTGGACGGCGGCCACATCGCCGGCGCGGTCTGGGAGGCGGTCCGCCGCCGATTCGCACAGCTGTTCAAGCGGCCCGATCCGGGCCCGTTCGACGTCGCCAAGCTGATGCCGGTGGCGTACGTCGTGGCCAGCATCTTCATCGGCTTCACGCTGCTGGTGATGGTCGCCGACCTGGTGAACCCGGTGAAGATCAGCTAGGGCGTTCGGGTACGGCGGGTGTGCTGGGGCCCGTTGCCGTGCCGTACCGTTGAGGCCGGGTGCGCGACGTCAGCGCACCCGGCCTCGGCCGTCCCAACGGCCGGGCGGTCGACCACACCTCTACCCCGGGGAACCCTGCGCACATGACCGCGATCTCGCTCGGTATTCCGTCCCTGCCGCTCAAGCCGCTCGCCAAGCGCCGGCACTCCCGGCAGATCATGGTCGGCAACGTGCCGGTCGGCGGCGACGCCCCGATCTCGGTGCAGTCGATGACCACCACCGTGACCTCGGACATCAACGCCACGCTGCAGCAGATCGCCCAGCTCACCGCGTCCGGCTGCCAGATCGTCCGGGTCGCCGTGCCCTCGCAGGACGACGCCGACGCGCTGCCGATCATCGCCAAGAAGTCGCAGATCCCGGTCATCGCGGACATCCACTTCCAGCCGAAGTACGTCTTCGCGGCGATCGACGCCGGCTGTGCGGCCGTGCGCGTCAACCCGGGCAACATCAAGGCCTTCGACGACAAGGTCGGCGAGATCGCCAAGGCCGCCAAGGACGCGGGCGTCCCGATCCGGATCGGCGTCAACGCCGGCTCGCTCGACAAGCGCCTGATGGAGAAGTACGGCCGGGCCACCCCGGAGGCGCTGGTCGAGTCCGCGCTGTGGGAGTGCTCGCTGTTCGAGGAGCACGACTTCCGCGACATCAAGATCTCGGTCAAGCACAACGACCCGGTCGTGATGATCAACGCCTACCGCCAGCTCGCCGCCGCCTGCGACTACCCGCTGCACCTCGGCGTGACCGAGGCCGGTCCGGCCTTCCAGGGCACCATCAAGTCGGCGGTCGCCTTCGGCGCGCTGCTGGCCGAGGGCATCGGCGACACCATCCGGGTCTCGCTCTCCGCCCCGCCGGCCGAGGAGATCAAGGTCGGCAACCAGATCCTGGAGTCGCTCGGGCTGCGCGAGCGCGGCCTGGAGATCGTCTCCTGCCCGTCCTGCGGCCGCGCCCAGGTGGACGTCTACAAGCTCGCCGAGGAGGTCACCGCCGGCCTGGAGGGCATGGAGGTGCCGCTGCGGGTGGCGGTCATGGGCTGCGTCGTGAACGGTCCGGGCGAGGCGCGCGAGGCCGACCTGGGCGTCGCCTCCGGCAACGGCAAGGGCCAGATCTTCGTCAAGGGCGAGGTCATCAAGACCGTCCCCGAGTCGAAGATCGTCGAGACCCTGATCGAGGAGGCGCTCAAGCTCGCCGAGCAGATGCAGGCGGCCGGCGTCGAGGCGGGGGCGCCGACCGTCGTCGCGGGCGAGTGAACCCGTAGCGTGTCCTGATGGCGCGGGGATGCCCGCGTGAAGTCTTCCGGAAGCGGGGCCGTCCGTTCGTGGACGGCCCCGCAGCCGTAGCCGGGTGGGGCCACGGAGTAGGGTGCGGCCAGAGTCGTCTCAGTGAGGTGCTGTCTCGATGCTCGATCGAGGTGTGATGCTCCCGAGCTCTTTCCAGGCCGCCCGGGCCCTGGCCACCACCCGGGTGCTGGAGCCGCCCGACCTCGCGGACGCCCTGGAGATCCTCCACCGCGACCCGGTCGCCAACGCCTTCGTCGCGACCCGCGTCGAGGCCGTCGGGCTCGACCCGTGGCGGCTCGGCGGGGAGATGTGGGGCTGGTACGACGGGGACGGCGCGCTGGACGCGCTCTGCTACGCCGGGGCGAACCTGGTCCTGGTCGACGCCGGGCCGGAGGCGGTCGCGGCCTTCGCCGAGCGGGCCCGCCGGCAGGGGCGGCGCTGCTCCTCGATCGTCGGGCCGGCCGAGGCCACCGCGGGGTTCTGGGCGCTGATGGAGCGCAGTTGGGGCCCGGCGCGTGAAGTCCGCGGCCACCAGCCGCTGTTGGCCACCTCGGTGCCGTCGGCGGAGATCGCGCCGGATCCGCTGGTCCGCAGGGTGCACCGCAACGAGGTCGAGACGCTGATGCCGGCCTGCGTGGCGATGTTCACCGAGGAGGTCGGGGTGTCGCCGCTGGCGGGGGACGGCGGGCTGCTCTACCAGGCCCGGGTCGCCGAACTCGTTTCCACCGGGCGGTCGTTCGCGCGGTTCGGGGAGGACGGGCAGGTCGTCTTCAAGGCGGAGATCGGGGCCGTGACGCAGGGCGCCTGCCAGATCCAGGGCGTCTGGGTCGCGCCGGAGCACCGGGGCCGGGGGCTGTCGAAGTCGGGGATGGCGGCCGTCCTGGACATCGCGTTGCGAGAGGTGGCGCCCGTGGTGTCGCTGTACGTCAACGACTTCAACCTGCGGGCCAGGGCGGCCTATCGCCGGGTGGGGTTCCGGGAGGTCGGGGCGTTCATGAGCGTGCTGTTCTGAGGCCGTCGTCCGCACCGGACCGCCGTGTTCGGATCTTCCGCCGCGTCGCGGGGCCGCTGGTAGTAACGTCCGGAGCATGGATCAGCTGACCGGGGTGACGATCGGGGCCATCGACCTTGCGGCCTGGGCGCCGCAGGCGCTGGAGGTCCAGGCGGTGGCGTTCGGGCTGGCGCCCGAGGAGGTCGCGGTACGGCTGCACATCGTCGGGCGGCACGCCCAGCAGCCGGGGGTGATCGCGTTCGGCGCGATGAGCGAGGGGCGGCTGGTCGGCTTCGGGTACGGGATGCCCAACCAGCGCGAGCACTGGTGGAGCACGGTGATCGAGCCCTACCTGACCGTCCGGGGGCACGCGGACTGGCTGGACGGCGTCTTCGCCGTGACCGAACTGCACGTGCTGCCGGAGTTCCAGGGGCAGGGCGTCGGATCGCGGCTCATCCGGACGCTGTGCGAGCGCTCGGGACTGGACCGGAGCATCCTGTCGGCGATCGACGCGGAGACGCCGGCGCGGCGGTTGTACCGGGCGCTCGGGTACCAGGACCTGGCGCGGGCGGTGCGCTTCCCGGCGACGGAGCGGCTGTACGCGGTGATGGGGGCCCGGCTGCCGCTGCGGAGGTCGGAGGGCTGAGCGGGGCCGTCCGGACGGAGCGCGGTCAGAGCGAGCCGGCGAGTTCGAGGTGGAGTTCGGCGTCCTCGCGGCGGTCCGCGGCGAGGGAGCGCAGCGCCAGGTCGACGGAGCGGAAGAGGGCCCAGCCGCGCAGGCGTTCCTGGTCCACGTCGAGCGCGTCGGACAGCTGGTGGAGGCGCCGGCGGACGGCGGCGGGGATGCCGGGGGAGCCGAGCAGGGTGTCCGCGCGGTCCAGCGCGAGGCGGGCCAGGTCGTAGGCGCGCTCGCCGACGACGGGGCGCGGGTCGATGGCCAGCCAGGGGGCGCGGTCGGCGGCGAGGACGTTGCCGTGGTGGAAGTCGCCGTGCAGCAGGAAGGACTCCTCGGCGGAGTCGGCCAGGCTCCGGGCGGTCTCCAGGGCCTCGTCCACCAGGGCCTGCGCCTCCGCGGCGGCGGGGTGGGCGCGCTGCTCCACGACCCGGTCGGCGGTGGCGGCCACCCGCTGGGCGAGGGTGGGGAAGGGGTGTTCCCCGGGGAGTTCCACCCAGAGCCGGTGCAGCAGGCTGGTGGCCTCCAGCATGGCCTTGGGCTCGGCGAGGGAGCGCAGCGGGATCTCGCCGTGCAGGCGTTCCAGGAGGAGCACGCCCTCGGAGGGGACGGCGTCGAGGAGGAGGACGGCTCCGCGGCCGGCCCAGTGGGTGAGGGCCGCGTGCTCGTGGGCGGTCTCGGGGGTGAGCAGGCCGGCCTTGAGGACGGCGGGTGAGAGGTCGTCGCGGTGGACGTACGCGACCAGGCTCAGGCTGCCGCCGGGGTCGAGGACGCGTTCCAGGGTGAGGTCCCAGGCGGCGAGGTGGGCGGCCGCCCGGGCGGGGAGGGCGGCGAGCCACTGGCGGCCCGCTTCGCCCTGCGTGGCGGTGACGGTGTCCGTCAGCCAGGTGGGGACGGTGATGGTGGGTGCGGCTCCCGACATGGGTCCATTGTCGGGCTTCGGCGGCGCGGGCGGGGTGCTCGGGCGGGCGGGTGTCGCGGTTCCCGGTCCTCAGCCGGCGGTGGGCGAGGGGGTCGGGGCCTGGTCCTGGATGCCCGGGATGGGCTGGTCGGGGGCGCCCCAGCGGTGGGCGCGGAGGGCGCAGTCGCGCAGGGCGAGGGCGGCGGTGAGCCGGTGCGGGGCGGGGACCGCGGCGACCAGGTCGGCGTAGACGGTGGTCAGGCGGGTTTCGAGGTGGGCGGCGAGCCCGGCGGCGTCCGCGGCGGAGACGACCGGGAAGGGCAGCCGGTAGCCGCCGGCGGCGGGGGTGGGGGCGGCGCCGAGGGCGGCGACCAGACGCTGCCAGGTGTCGCGCTGGGCCTGGTGGGCGGCGTAGGCCGTGCGGGCGTCGGCGAGTCGGGAGTCCCCGGGCAGGTGGGCGCCGACGACGCCGTAGCCGTAGACCGCGGCGTGTTCGGCGCCGAGGGCGTTCTGGAGCGCGGTGAGGGCCGCGGGGGTGGGGCTCGGCGCGGGGGTGGCCGAGGGGGAGGCGGTGGCGCGGGCGGGCGCCGGTGGGGCCGGGGCGCCCAGGATCGCCGCGTGGACGCCGTTGGCGGCGGCGGCGGAGGCGAGCAGACGGGCGAGGGACGGGCTCGCGGCCTCCAGGTCGGCGAGGTGGGATTCGCCGGTCCTGCGCTCCAGCTCGGCCAGGCCGGGACCGGCGGGGGTGGGACCGGCGGGGGAGGGACCTGCCGGGGAGGGACCGGCGGGGGAGGGACCTGCCGGGGAGGGACCGGCGGGGGAGGGAGAGGTGGACGTGGGAGCGGTGGTCACGGGCGGCGAGGGGACGGCCGCGGCGGTCAGGCCTTCGGCGAGGGCGGCGCGCTGCCGGGCGACCTCCGCGCGGAGGTCGGCGCTCCGGACGCCGGGCGGCGGGGGCAGGGTGTCGTACCCGGCGAGGAGGGCGTCGGTGGCGGCGATCGCGCGGAGGCGGACGGGGGTGTCCGGGTCGGGGCGCAGGCCCCCGGTGCCGGAGGCGGGGCCGGTGTGGTCGGCGGTGCAGGCGGTGAGGGTGAGCAGTCCGAGGGCCAGGAAGGTCCGTCGGCTGTGCGGCTGCATCGGGGTCACTCCGGGGCGTGTACGGGAGGGCGGCCTCCCCGCCGGACCTCGTTGGCGTGAATGATTACAGAATCCCCACGTTCCGTGGCCCGGTTCGGGTACACCGGGCCACGGGTGGGCACGTGTGAGCTTGCTCGCAGTGGGTGGCGTGCGAGCGGTCGGGGGTGGTCCGGAATCGGTGGTTGGGGGCTTCACCGGCTAGGCTTTGGGCCGAGCTGCCGTGACCCGGTGTGGCGCCGAGGGCGCGGGGCGACCTTCTGACAACAGCAGACGCGGCCGAGGAGTCCACCCGGATGAGCACCACCCACACCGACCGGCTGCGAGCGTTGCTGGAGCCGCTGGCCGCACAGGCCGGACTGGACCTGGAGGACGTCAGGGTCACCAAGGCGGGCAGCCGCCGGCAGGTGCAGATCGACGTCGACACCGACGGCGGCGTGGACATGGACACCATCGCCGAGTTCAGCCGGGTGGTCGGCGAGGCCCTGGACGAGTCGGACCTGATGGGGGACGACGCCTACCTGCTGGAGGTCGGCTCGCCGGGTGCGGAGCGTCCGCTGGTGCTGCCCCGGCACTGGCAGCGGGCCGAGGGCCGGCTGGCCGCGATCCACCTGGTCGACGGCGGGGAGATCGTCGCCCGGGTGCTGGAGGCCGACGAGGACGGCGCGCTGGTCGAGGTGCAGCCGGTGAAGGGGCGCGGCCGCCCGAAGGAGCGCCGTCTGGAGTACGGCGAGGTGGCCCGGGCCCGGGTCCAGGTCGAGTTCAACCGCAAGGACGACGAGAAGCTCCTGGACGAGGCCGCCGACTTCGACGAGGGGGACGACGGCGCCGAGTGACCCCCGGGTGCCGTACGACCATGACGAACGTGACGAAAGACGAGGAGGCGTAGCCGTGGACATCGACATGAGTGCCCTGCGCACGCTGGTCAACGAGAAGAACATCCCCTTCGACCTGCTGGTCGAGTCCATCGAGTCCGCCCTCCTCACCGCGTACCACCGCACCGAGGGCTCGCGCCGCCGCGCCCGGGTGCACCTGGACCGCAAGAGCGGCCACGTCACCGTGTGGGCCATGGAGGACCCGACGGAGCTGGACGAGGGCGTCGAGCCGAAGGAGTTCGACGACACCCCGAACGGTTTCGGCCGGATCGCGTCCAGCATCGGCATCCAGGTGATGATGCAGCGCCTGCGCGACGCCGCCGACGACCAGACCTTCGGCGAGTACGCGGGCAAGGAGGGCGACATCGTCACCGGTGTCGTCCAGCAGGGCAACGACCCGAAGAACGTGCTGGTCGACATCGGCAAGCTGGAGGCCATCCTGCCGCCGCAGGAGCAGGTCCCGGGCGAGGACTACCGGCACGGCACCCGACTGAAGTGCTACGTGGTGGCGGTCCGCCGCGGGGTCCGCGGGGCCTCGGTGACGCTGTCGCGCACCCACCCCAACCTGGTGAAGAAGCTGTTCGCGCTGGAGGTCCCGGAGATCGCGGACGGCAGCGTGGAGATCGCCGCCATCGCCCGCGAGGCCGGCCACCGTACCAAGATCGCGGTCTGGTCCCGCCGGGCCGGGCTGAACGCCAAGGGCGCCTGCATCGGTCCGATGGGCTCCCGGGTGCGCGCCGTGATGGGCGAGCTGCACGGCGAGAAGATCGACATCGTCGACTGGTCGGAGGACCCCCGCGAGATGGTCGCCGCGGCGCTGTCCCCCGCGCGGGTGACCAGCGTGGAGATCGTGGACGCCGCCCAGCGTTCCGCCCGGGTGATCGTGCCGGACTACCAGCTGTCGCTGGCGATCGGCAAGGAGGGGCAGAACGCCCGTCTGGCAGCCCGTCTCACGGGGTGGCGGATCGACATCCGGCCGGACACCGAGGGCCAGTCGGAGGACGGCGGCCGGGAATAGCCCGACCGGTCGTGCGTGTTGTCGTAGCCGTCCTCGCCGGTCCCCCGGGATCTGCGGGGCGGCGCCATGTCGCTTCGGAGGGGTAGACTTGCCTTCGTCTGGCCGGACGCACGTCCGAGCACGCCCGGAACGCACCTGCGTGGGCTGCCGCAAGCGAGCGGCCAAGCACCAGCTGTTGCGTGTCACGGCGGTCGAGGGCGAGTGCGTCCCCGATCCCCGTGGCGCACTGCCGGGCCGGGGCGCTCACCTGCACCCCGAACCGGCCTGCCTCGACCTCGCGGTCCGCCGTCGGGCGTTCCCCCGGGCCTTCCGGCTCCAGGGCGCGCTCGACACGGAGCGGCTCCGCGAGTTCATCGGGGAGCGGGTAGGCGGAGCCTCTTAGGCGGGCCACCTCCCGCGACGACCGCCGCTCCACGCGGCGGAAGAACCACCGCAACAAGCACAGCGTTCGGGAAGCCGCGCGCCGTGCCACCAGTCAGGTACCTCGCGATGTGGAAGTAGGTCGAGATTGCGATGAGCACTCGATGAGTACGCGATGAGTACGCGATGGGTACGCCCATGAAGTAGCGACAGTCCGGCGGACGAGACCCCCGGACTCATAGACAGGAGTGAAGTGGCTAAGGTCCGGGTTTACGAACTCGCCAAGGAGCTTGGCTTGGAGAGCAAGGCCGTCATGGCCAAGCTGACCGAGCTCGGTGAGTTCGTCCGTTCGGCGTCCTCGACGATCGAGGCGCCGGTCGTGCGCAAGCTGACTGACGCGCTTGGTGTGGCCCCCACCGGTGGTGGCGCTGCCAAGCCTGGCCCGCGGAAGCCCGCGGCGCCCCAGCCCGCGGCTGGTGCCGCGGGTGCACCCAAGCCGGGTGCTCCGACCCCGGGTCCGCGCCCTGGCGCGACCCCTGGTCCCCGCCCCGCACAGACCGCAGGTCCCGCTGCCGGATCGGCTCCCGCCGCTCCGGCCGCCCCCGCCCCCGCTGCCCAGCGTCCGGGTGCGCCGACTCCGGGCCCGCGCCCGGCCGCGCGTCCCGCCGCCCCGGCGGCTCCGGCGGCCCCGGCCGCGCCCGCGGCCGAGTTCTCCTCGCCGGCTCCGGCCGGTGACGCCCCGCGTCCCGCCGCCCAGGCCCCGCGCCCGAGCGGCCAGGCCTCCGGCGGCGCCCGTCCGGGCCCGCGTCCGGCCGGCCCGCGTCCGGGCAACAACCCGTTCACCTCGGGCAGCGCCACCGGCATGGGTCGCCCCGGCGACCGCCGCCAGGGCGCCCAGGGTGGCGACCGTCCGCGTCCGGCCGGTGGTCCCGGTGCGGGTGCTCCCCGTCCGGGTGGCGACCGTCCGCGTCCGGCCGGTGCCCCGGGTGCCGGTGCTCCCCGTCCGGGTGGCGACCGTCCGCGTCCGGGTGGTCCCGGTGCGGGTGCTCCCCGTCCGGGTGGCGACCGTCCGCGTCCGGCCGGTGCCCCGGGTGCGGGTGCTCCCCGTCCGGGTGGCGACCGTCCGCGTCCCGACGGCATGCCGCGTCCGGCCGCGCCGCGTCCCGGCGGCCCGACCCCGTCCGGCATGCCGCGCCCGAACCCGGGCATGATGCCGCAGCGTCCGGCCGGCCCGCGTCCGGGTCCCGGTGGCCGTGGTCCGGGTGGCCCCGGTGGCCGTCCGGGTGGTCCGGGTGCCGGTGGCGCCCGTCCGGGCTTCCAGGGTCGTCCGGCCGGTCCGGGCTCGCGTCCGGCCGGTGGCGGCGGCTTCGGCGGTCCGCGTCCCGGTGGCGGTGCCCCGGGTGGCGGCGGCGGCTTCGGCCCGCGTCCCGGCGGCTTCGGCGGTCGTCCCGGCGGCCCGGGTGCCCGTGGTGGCACGCAGGGCGCCTTCGGTCGTGGCCCGGGCGGTCGCCCGGCGCGCGGTCGCAAGTCGAAGCGGGCGAAGCGCCAGGAGTACGAGGCCATGCAGGCCCCGTCCGTCGGCGGTGTGATGCTGCCTCGCGGCAACGGCCAGACCGTTCGCCTGTCGAGCGGCGCCTCGCTGATGGACTTCGCGGAGAAGATCAACGCCAACCCGGCCGCGCTCGTCTCCGTCATGTTCAACCTCGGTGAGATGGTCACCGCGACCCAGTCGGTCTCCGACGCGACCCTTGAGCTGCTGGCCGGCGAGATGGGCTTCCAGCTGGAGATCGTCAGCCGGGACGACGAGGACCGCGAGCTGCTGGAGTCGTTCGACATCGACTTCGGTGCCAACGAGGGCGACGAGGACCAGCTGGCCCCGCGCCCGCCGGTCGTCACCGTCATGGGTCACGTCGACCACGGTAAGACCCGCCTGCTGGACGCCATCCGCAAGTCCAACGTGGTGGCCGGCGAGGCCGGTGGCATCACCCAGCACATCGGTGCCTACCAGGTGGTCACCGAGGTGAACGGCGAGCAGCGTCCGATCACCTTCCTCGACACCCCGGGTCACGAGGCGTTCTCCGCCATGCGTGCCCGTGGTGCCAAGTCCACCGACATCGCGATCCTGGTGGTCGCGGCCAACGACGGTGTCATGCCGCAGACGGTCGAGGCGCTGAACCACGCCAAGGCCGCGGGTGTGCCGATCGTGGTCGCCGTCAACAAGATCGACGTCGAGGGCGCCGACCCGACGAAGGTCCGCGGTCAGCTGACCGAGTTCGGCCTGGTGGCCGAGGAGTACGGCGGCGACACCATGTTCGTCGACATCTCCGCGCGCCAGGGCCTGCACATCGACCAGCTGCTGGAGGCCGTGGTCCTGACCGCGGACGCCTCGCTGGACCTGCGGGCCAACCCCGAGCAGGACGCGCAGGGTATTGCGATCGAAGCCCACCTGGACAAGGGCCGCGGCGCCATGGCGACCGTCCTGGTCCAGCGCGGTACCCTCCGCGTCGGTGACTCGATCGTCGTGGGCGACGCCTACGGCCGCGTCCGCGCCATGCTGGACGAGAACGGCAACAGCCTCGCCGAGGCCGGCCCGTCCCGCCCGGTGCTGCTGCTCGGTCTGACCTCGGTGCCCCGCGCCGGCGACAGCTTCATCGTCGTCGACGAGGACCGCACCGCCCGCCAGATCGCCGAGAAGCGCTCGGCCCGCGACCGCAACGCCGCCTTCGCGCAGCGTCGGGTCCGGGTGTCCCTGGAGGACCTGGACAAGGCCATCGCCGCCGGCTCCATCGAGCAGCTCAACCTCATCATCAAGGGTGACGTCTCCGGTTCGGTCGAGGCCCTTGAGGACGCCCTCGTCAAGCTGGACGTGGGCGAGGAGGTCGAACTCCGGGTCCTGCACCGCGGTGTGGGTGCCATCACCGAGTCCGACGTGGACCTGGCGATGGGCTCGGACGCCATCATCATCGGCTTCAACGTGCGCGCCGAAGGCCGTGCGCGTACCGCGGCCGACAAGGAAGGCGTGGACGTCCGGTACTACTCGGTCATCTACCAGGCGATCGAGGAGATCGAGAACGCCCTCAAGGGCAAGCTCAAGCCGGAGTACGAGGAGGTGCGCCTCGGCGCCGCGGAGATCCGCGAGGTCTTCCGCTCCTCCAAGTTCGGCAACATCGCCGGTGTCCTGGTCCGCGACGGCATCATCCGCCGCAACGCCAAGGCCCGCCTGCTGCGCGACGGCAAGGTCGTGGCGGAAGCCCTCACCATCGAGGGTCTGCGCCGCTTCAAGGACGACGCGACCGAGGTCCGCGAGGGCTTCGAGGCCGGTGTCACCCTGGGGTCGTTCAACGACATCAAGGTCGAGGACATCATCGAGACCTACGAGATGCGCGAGAAGCCGCGCGCCTAGTCGGTGTCAGCCGGGGCCGGTCGACGGGTGGTATTTCCGTCGACCGGCCCCGGTCTCGCTGTGTAGGGTCCGGGGTAGTTCAGACGTAGCGGCGTCAGCCCGTTCCGGGCTGCCCCCCGAGGCCTTCCAGGTCGGCGAGACCTGTCACACATGTTCGTGGGAACACTCACCTTCGACCTGCTGCTGGGCGACGTCCACTCGCTCAAGGAGAAGCGTTCGATCGTGCGGCCCATCGTGGCCGAACTGCAGCGCAAGTACAGCGTGTGCGCTGCCGAGACCGGGAACCAGGATCTGCACCGCCGGGCCGAGATCGGCCTCGCGGTGGTGTCCGGCGAAGCCGGGTACGTCACCGAGGTCCTGGACAGCTGTGAGCGGTTGGTCGCCGGCCGCCCCGAGGTGCAACTCCTCTCCGCGAGGAGGAGGTACCACAACGACGACGACGAATGAGAGCTGTGGAGCCGGTCGGCGGAAGTCGCCGTTCTCACACAGATCAGGACCGAGAGCGCCCGCAAGGCCGGGCGCGGGCCGGTACTTTGGGGCTTGGGCCCCGACGGGTGCGCAGCTCGCCCGGGTACCGGGCCCACTGCACGAGGAGGCAACGTGACCGACACCGCAAGGGCGCGCAAGCTCGCCGACCGCATCCAGGTGGTCGTCGCCCAGACCCTGGAGCGACGGATCAAGGACCCCCGGCTGGGGTTCGTGACCATCACCGACACGCGGGTGACCGGCGACCTGCGCGAGGCCACCGTCTTCTACACCGTCTTCGGTGACGAGACCGAGCGTCAGGCCACCGCGGCCGCGCTGGAGAGCGCCAAGGGCGTCATCCGCTCCGAGGTCGGCAAGATCGGGGTGCGCTTCACCCCGACGCTGACCTTCGTCGCGGACGCGCTGCCGGACAACGCCCGGAACATCGACGACCTGCTCGACCGCGCCCGGCACTCCGACGCCGAGGTGCGCACCCAGGCCGCCGGGGCGACCTACGCCGGCGACGCGGACCCGTACCGGGTCCCGGCGTCCGAGCGTGACGACGAGGACGAGTAGTCATGGCGGGTGAGCCGGCGAAGGCCGCCTCGCGAACCGGATCGACCACGGGGGCGCCCTCCACCATCACGGTGGAGGGTGCCCTCGCGGCGCTCCCGGGGCCGCGCACCGAGGAGAGCGGGTTCGAGCTGGTCTGGCAGCAGGTGGTGGCGGAGATCGGGCGGGCCCGCTCGATCGACCTGATCTGCCACATCTGCCCGGACGGCGACGCGCTCGGCTCCTCGCTGGCGGCGGCGCTGGCGCTGCGCGCGCTCGGCAAGCAGGTGCGGGTCTCCTTCGGCGACGACCCGCAGGTCGTGCCCGAGTCGCTGGCCTTCCTGCCCGGCCAGGAGCTGATCGTGCCGGCCGCCGAGGTGCCGGACGTGCCCGAGCTGGTGCTGTGCTTCGACGTGGCCGCGGAGAGCCGGCTCGGCCTGCTGCACGACAAGGCCTTCGCCGCGCCCGTCCTGGTGGTGTTCGACCACCACGCCTCCAACCCGGGCTTCGGCACCCACCAGCTGATCGACCCGACCGCGCCGGCCACCGCCGTGCTGGTCGACGAACTGCTGCGCCGGCTCGGCGTCGAGCTCGACCGGGACCTGGCCGCCTGCCTCTACACCGGCGTCGCCACCGACACCGGCTCGTTCAAGTACCGGGCGACCACGCCCGCCACCCACGAACTCGCCGGCCGGCTGCTGGCCACCGGCATCCGGCACGACCTGATCTCCCGGCAGCTGTGGGACACCTCCTCCTTCGGGTACCTCAAGGTGCTCGCGGGCGCGCTCGACCGGGCCGTCTACGAGCCGGACGCGGCCGATGGCCTCGGCCTGGTGTGGACCTGGGTGCCGTACCAGGACCTGGCGCTGTTCAGCGTCACGGTCGAGGAGATCGAGGGGCTGATCGACATCGTGCGCCGCCCGGCCGAGGCCGAGGTGGCGCTGGTGCTCAAGCAGGACCCGGACGGCACGCTGCGCGGCTCCTCGCGCTCCAAGGGCGCGGTGGACGTCGCCGCGGCCTGTGCCGAACTGGGCGGCGGGGGGCACGTCTACGCGGCCGGATTCAGCGTCCGGGAGGACGTGGCCGCCGTGGTCGAGCGGTTCCGGTGCGCACTGCGCCCGGTACGTTGACCACCTGCTGACGTATTCCGAAGTTTTCAGAGAAAGAACTCGATGAAGCGCAAAGGCACCGGCCCGGACGGCCTGGTGATCGTCGACAAGCCCGAGGGCATCACCTCCCACGGGGTCGTCGCCAAGCTGCGGTGGCTGGCCGGGACCCGGAAGGTCGGGCACGCGGGCACCTTGGACCCGATGGCCACCGGCGTGCTGGTGATCGGCGTCGAGCGGGCCACCCGGCTGCTCGGCCACCTGATGCTCACCGCCAAGACGTACGAGGCGACCGTCCGGCTCGGCCAGACCACCGTCACCGACGACCGGGAGGGCGAGGTCACCGCCTCGACCCCGGCCGACGCCGTCACCCGGGAGGCGATCGACGCCGGGATCGCGGCGCTCACCGGCGAGATCATGCAGGTGCCGTCCAAGGTCAGCGCGATCAAGATCGACGGCAAGCGCTCGTACGCCCGGGTGCGCGAGGGCGAGGACTTCGAGCTCGCGGCCCGGCCGACCACGATCCACTCCTTCACCGTGCACGACCAGCGCGCGGCGGTCGCCGAGGACGGCACGCCGGTGATCGACCTGGACGTGACCGTCGAGTGCTCCTCCGGCACCTACATCCGGGCGCTGGCCCGGGACCTCGGCGCCGGGCTGGGCGTCGGCGGGCACCTGACCGCGCTGCGGCGCACCAAGGTCGGGCCGTACGGGGTGGAGTCGGCGCGCACCCTGGAACAGCTGGAGGCGGCGGTCACCGGCGACTCCGCCACGGGCCTGGAGGTGCTGCCGATCGCGGAGGCCGCGGCGGCCGCCTTCCCGCGCTGGGACCTGGACGAGGCCTCGGCGCAGAAGCTGTCGCACGGCGCGCGGCTCAAGGCGCCCGGGCTGGGCGTGGACGGGCCGATCGCGGTGTTCGGCCCGGACGGGCGCTTCCTCGCCCTGGTCGAGGAGAAGGGCGGGCAGGCGAAGCCGGTCGCGGTCTTCGTCGGCTGACGGCCCACCGCCGCCCGCGGCCCCACCGCCGCCCGCAGCTCCAGTACTGCGCGACATCCCCGCCGGGACTCCCGGCGGGGATGTCCCGTTCCAGGGGACCCCTCCGGTCGGACCGGATCACCCGCACGAGGGAGCGCACGAGGTGAACGCCCGTGGTGAGCGGCGTGGGCGCGGTCGGCGCGCCGCCCCGGCGGGCAGGCTCTCGGCGGTGAGCGAGCGACGGTCGAAGGGGCATTCATGTCGGGGTTTCCGGAGGGCGATCCGGGGCGGTACCTGCTGCGGATCCGCGACCTCAACGGGCGGCTGCACGGCTTAGGGTTCGTCGCCGACCCGCAGGGCGGGGTGCTCACCGCGCACGAGAGCGTGGCCGGGCTGGACCGCGTCGTCCTGCACACCCCCGGCGGGCAGACCCGGGTGCTCGGCCCGGACGCCGTCCTGCCGCTGCCCGAGCACGGGCTGGCGCTGCTGCGCACCGACGCGGTCGGCGGGCTGCCGGTGCCGCCGCTGCCGGCGGCCGCCGTCGGGGGCGGGCACGAGGTACTGCTGCCGGCGCTGGCGGGCGACGACGGCCGGGCGGTCGTGCTGCGCTGCGGGCTGCTCGGGGTCACCGGCGCGGGGTACGGCGGGCACCGGCTGGGCGGGGTGCTGCTGCTGGACGTGCCGGTGGTCGGCGGCGTCACCGTGCCGGCCGGCTCGCCGGTGCTGGACGCCCGCAGCGGGGCGGTGGTCGCGCTGGCCGCGCCCGCCGTCCGGGGCCCGCAGCACGGCGGGGCGCTGCCGGCGGTGGCGGTCGCGGGCGGGGCGGTGGAGGTCGCCGAGGCGCTGGCCGGGCTGCTGGCGCGCAACGCGGCGGCCGCGCCCGCGTACGGCCCGGCGCTCAACCTGGCCGGGGTGCTGAGGCTGACCGCGGCCCAACTGGCCGGCGCCGGGGCCGGACCGGGCCGGGTGGCCGCACTGGCCGCCGACCGGGTGGACCGGCCGGACGGCCTGACCGGGGACGAGCCGGCCGCGACCGTGACCGCGCTGGTCGGCGCCCCCGGCAGCGGGCGCTCCACCGAACTGGCCGCGCTGGCCGCCCGCCGTTCCGGCGCCGCCCGTCCGCTGCCCACCCTCTGGCTGCGCGGCGCCGACCTGCGTGCCGAGGACCGCTCGCTGGCCGAACCGGTGGAGCGGGCGCTGGCGGCGGCGGCGGCCGGGCTGGAGATCCCGGCACCGGCGCCCGAGCCGGTCGCGGCGCTGTGCGCGGCGGCCGGACGGCCGCTGCTGGTCGTGTTGGACGGCCCGGAGGAGGCCCCGGCGCGGCTGGACGCCCGCTGGCTGCGCGGCGCCGGGCAGTGGCTGACGGGCTGCGGGGCACGGCTGGTGACCGCCTGCGGCGAGGAGCTCTGGGAGCGGCTGGCGGCCGAGACCTGGGGCAGCGGCACGGCCGGTGCGGAGCGCGCCGGGGAGCCGCTCCCGGACGGGGACCTGAGCAGCGCCCCCACCGTCCGGATGGACGGCGGCGGCCCGGGCGCGCCGAGCCTGGCCGGGCAGCGGCTCGGTCCGCTGCCGGTCGAGGCCGCCGAGCGGGTGCGCCGACGGTACGGGCTGCCGCCCGGCCGCCCGGCCGCCGCCGAGGACGCCCGGCACCCGCTGGCCGTCCGGCTGGCCGGGGAGCTGTGGGCCGAGGGGCTGCGCGACGGGCCGGTGCGCCGGGGCGAACTGTTCGGCGCCTTCCTGGACCTGCGCTGCCTGCGGGTGGCCCAGCGGCTGGCCGACGGCGGCCGGCCGCGCCGCCCCGGTGCGCACCGCCGGAGTGCGGCCCGGCCGCAGGGACCACGCCACGGGCGGGTGCGCCGGCTGGCGGCGGCCGTGGCGGGCCGGGTGCACGAGGCGGCCCGGCGGATGCTCGGCAGCGAGCCCGGCGGCCTGGACCGGGCCGGCTTCGAGGAGCTGTTCCCGGTCGACGGCGGCTGGGCCACGGCAGTGCTCGCCGAGGGCCTGTTCGTCCCCGCCGGGCCCGGATTCCGGTTCGCGCACGGGGAGTTCGCCGACTGGCTGCAGGGCCTGCACCTGGACCTGGACGCGGCGCTGCGGCTGCTGCTCGGCGAGGCCGCGGACACGCCCCCGTCGCCTGCCGGGGCGCCGGCGGAGCGCGGCCGGGCCGCCGGGGCGAACTCCGTCCCCCGGCACCGGATCGGCCCGGTCGCCGCCGCGCTGCGCCGGGTGGGCGAGACCTGGGGAGCCCCCGCGCTGGACCCGTGGCTGCACCGGATCTGGCGCGCACTGGACCTGCGCCCGCCCGGCAGCGACCCCGCCTGGTGGGCGGCCCGGCTGCTCACCGCCGGCCTGGCCGCCAGCCCCGACCCGGTCGAACACCGGGCGCTGCTCGACCAGTTGGCCGGCCGGATCGCCGAGCGGGCCGCCGCGGCGGGCGGCGCGGCAGGCGGGGCGGCGGTGCTCCCGGCCGCCGGGCTCGGCTCCTTCGGCCCGGCGTTCTGGACCGGCCTCGGCCTGCCGGTCGAGGCCGAACTCGACCTGTTGCGAAGGCTGGTGGTCGCCGACGGCCCCGGCCGGCGCTACCTCGCCGCAGTGGCCGGGCGGCTGCGGAGCGACCCGGTCACGGTGTTCCCCCTGCTCTGCGCCTGGTTCGAGGACCCGCGCGGGCTGCCGGGCCGCCCGGGCGCCCACGGGTGCCCCGGCGTCGCCGACCTCGCGCACGACCTGCTGTACACCCACCGGTGGTTCGCCCTGGACGAGTTGGTCGACGCGCTGGCCGACGCCGCGCACCCGAGGGCGGACGCGCTGCTCACCGTGCTCGCCGCCGAGGAGCCGTCCGCGCTCTGCCGCGCGGTGGACCGCTGGAGCCACGACCGGCGGCCCGAGCGGCACGTCGCCGCGGCCGCGCACGCACTGCGGACCGCCCCGTACGCGACCGGTGCCGCGGCGGACCTGCTGCGCTTCGCCGCGCTGACCCTGCTCGCCCGCGAGGACGAGCCCGGCCTGCACGGCGCGGCGCTGGCGCTGCTGGTCGGCGACCCGGCGACCCGGGCCGAGTACCTGCCGGCCGCGCTCGCGCTGCACCGGGCGGGCGGCGACGCCTTCCTCACCCCGAGCGCGCTGGCCCCGGCCCTGGAGAGCGACCCGGGGCCCGTCCTGGCCGCGCTCGCCGACCGGCTGGCCGCGCCCGACCCGGCCACCGCCGAGACCCTGCGGGTGCTGGCCGACGCCTCGGCGCCGGTGGCCGTGCGGCAGGGCACCGAACTGGCCGCCCGGCTGCTGGCCGCGCACCCGGGACTGGCCGGTCCGGTCGCCGTCGACTACCTCGGCCGCCGGCTGGCGCGCGCGTCCGGTGCCGGCCCGGCCGACCGGCTGGAGCTGCGGGCGCTGCTCGGCGCCGCGCTGGCCGCCGGTGCGGCGGCGGTGCGGCGGCCGTTCGCCGAGGTGCTGTCCGTCCCGGTGGCCGACCCGGCGGCGGACGCGCTGCGCTGCGAACTGCTGGACACCCTGCTCGCCACCGAGACCGACCCCGCGGTGCTGACCGCCGTCGTGGAGCGCCTGGCCGAGCACTGCGCGGCCGAGAAGCCGGCCCGGGCCCGCGCGGTGCTGGCCCGGACGACGGCCGCGCTGGCGGACGCCGACGGGCTGCTGGTGCGCTGCGCCGGGCACTCCGCGGCCTTCGCCAGGCTGCTCGTCCGGTGGCCGAGCGACGCCGCCCCGGCCGCGCCGGAGGGTCCTCGGCTGGCCCGGATGCGGGCCCTGACGGCGGCCGGCCGGGACCCGCAGTACGCCGCCGCGGAGGCGGAACGCACGGCGCCGGACCGGGCCGTACGGCCGCCGGTGCGCTCAACCCGTATTCCGGTGCCTGAGCCGGGGCAGGCGCATGGCACGCTATAGGGGTTCGGGTTTTGAGCGTTTGAGCGTACAGAGGGTACGCGCCGTACGGAACAAGGAGCGGTTCGGGTGCAGCGCTGGCGTGGCCTGGAGGAGATCCCCGGTGACTGGGGACGCAGCGTCGTCACCATCGGCTCGTTCGACGGGGTGCACCGCGGGCATCAGCTGATCATCGGGCAGGCGGTCGAGCGTGCCCGCGAACTCGGCCTCCCCTCGGTCGTGGTGACCTTCGACCCGCACCCGCGCGAGGTGATCCGCCCGGGCAGCCACCCGCCGCTGCTCGCCCCGCACCCGCGCCGGGCCGAGCTGATCGCGGAGCTCGGCGTGGACGCGGTGCTGGTGCTGCCGTTCACCACCGAGTTCTCGAAGGAGTCCCCGGAGACCTTCGTCCGGCAGGTCCTGGTGGACGCGCTGCACGCGCGGGTCGTCATCGAGGGACCCAACTTCCGCTTCGGGCACCGGGCCGCGGGCGACGTGGCGTTGCTCACGGAGCTGGGCCGGGCGGACGACTTCGAGGTCGAGGTGGTCGACCTGCAGGTGTGCGGCACGGCCGGGGACGGCGAGCCGTTCTCCTCCAGCCTGACCCGCCGGCTGGTCGAGGCCGGGGACATGGCGGGCGCCAACGAGGTGCTGGGCCGCCCGCACCGGGTCGAGGGCGAGGTGGTGCGCGGCGCGCAGCGCGGCCGCGAGCTGGGCTTCCCGACCGCCAACGTCGAGACCGTCCCGCACAGCGCGGTCCCGGCGGACGGCGTGTACGCGGGCTGGCTGACCGCTGACGGCGAGAGGATGCCGGCCGCGATCTCGGTCGGCACCAACCCGACCTTCGACGGCACCGCCCGCACCGTCGAGGCGTACGCCATCGACCGGGTCGGCCTGGACCTGTACGGGCTGCACGTCGCGGTGGACTTCCTGGCCTACCTGCGCGGGATGGAGAAGTTCGACTCCATCGAGGCGCTGCTGGACCGGATGGCCGACGACGTCAAGCGCGCCCGCGAGCTGACCGACGGCGCCTGAGCGCCGCGAGCGGCGTCGACGGGGTTCCGAGCCCCGGGGACGCCGGAAGGGCCCGCCGTTGACCGGCGGGCCCTTCCCGTTCCGTCACTGCCGCGGTGCCTGCGGCGGGTAGCCGTAGCCGGGCGGCGGCTGGTAGCCCTCCGGTGCGGCCTGCGGCGCGGGCGCGGTGGGCTGGCCCTGGCCGGGCGGGTAGCCGTAGCCGGGCGCGGTGGGCTGGCCCTGGCCGGGCGGGTAGCCGTAGCCGGGCGGCGGGGGCTGGTAGCCGTCCGGTGCAGGTGCCGGGGGCTGGCCCTGGGCGGGCGGGTAGCAGTCGTAGTCGTAACCCGGCTGCGGCGTGCCCTGCTGTGGCCCCCAGGGCGCGCCGGGGGCGGGCTGCGGGGCCTGCGCGGCCTGGCCCTGGTAGGGCTGCGGCTGCGGGGCCTGCGGCTGTTGCCAGGCGGCCTGCTGGGCGGCGGCCTGCTGGGCCCGGGCGATGTCCTCGCCGACCAGGGTGGCCAGTTCGAAGTACGCCTCGCGGACCTTGGGCCGCATCATGTCGAGGTTGACCTCGGCGCCGGCCGCCAGGCTCTCGTCGAACGGCACCACGACCACGCCTCGGCAGCGGGTCTGGAAGTGCGCGACGATGTCCTCGACCTTGATCATCTTGCTGGTCTCGCGCACCCCGGAGACCACCGTGATGCTGCGCTGGACCAGGTCCGCGTAGCCGTGCGCGGACAGCCAGTCCAGGGTGGTCGAGGCGCTGGAGGCGCCGTCCACGCTGGGGGTGGAGACGATGATCAGCTGGTCGGCCAGGTCGAGCACCCCGCGCATCGCGCTGTAGAGCAGGCCGGTGCCGGAGTCGGTCAGGATGATCGGGTACTGGCGGCCCAGCACGTCGATGACCTGGCGGTAGTCCGAGTCGTTGAACGTGGTGGAGACCGCCGGGTCGACGTCGTTCGCCAGGATCTCCAGGCCCGAGTTCAGGTCCTGCGAGGTGAACTGACGGATGTCCATGTAGCTGCGCAGGTGCGGGATGGCCGTGACGAGGTCGCGGATGGTCGCGCCGGTCTGGCGCTTGACCCGGCGGCCCAGGGTGCCCGCGTCCGGGTTGGCGTCGATCGCGATCACCTTGTCCTGGCGCTCGCTGGCCAGGGTCGCGCCGAGCGCGGTGGTGGTCGTCGTCTTGCCGACCCCGCCCTTGAGGCTGATCACGGCGATCCGGTAGCAGCTCAGCACCGGCGTGCGGATGATCTCCAGCCTGCGGGCCTTCTCGGCCGCCGCGGCCTTGCCGCCGAACTGGAACCGCGGCTGCTGGCGCTGCTGCTTGGGCTGGCTGCGCAGCAGCCGGTCCGAGGACAGCTCGACGGCGGCCGTGTAGCCGAGCGGCGCGCCGTGCGCGGTCTGCTGCGGGGCGGCGGCCTGCTGAAAGGCGGCGGGCTGCTGCGCCTGCGGCTGCTGCTGCCACGGCTGCGCGGGGCCCGGCTGCTGCGTCTGCTGCGGCTGGACGGGCTGGCCCGGGAGCGGCTGGCCGGGGAGCGGCTGGCCGGGCTGGGGCTGGCCCGGCAGGGGCTGGCCGGGCTGCTGGTACGCGGCGGGCTGCGGCCAGCCGCCCTGGCGCGGGTCCACCGGGCCGGCCTGCGGGGCCGGAGCGGGCTGCTGCTGGGCGACGGGGGCCTGCTGGGCCTGGGCCGCCGCCTGCTGGGCCGCCCACGCGGCCTGCGGGTCCCAGGCGGCCGGCTGCTCCTGGGGGTGCTGCGGGCCCTGCAAGCCCTGCGGACTCTGCGGCGGGAGCGGCTGGGCGGGCGGCTGCGCGTAGGACTGCGGCGGGACGGGCTGCCCCGGCTGCGCGGTCGCGGCGGGTGCCGGGGCCGCCGGGTACGGCTGGGGCGCGGGCTGCTGTGCCGGGGCCTCCGCGGCCGGCCAGGCCGGGGCGGTGGCCTGCGGCTGCAGCGGGGCGGCGGAGGCCGACGGGGTGGCCGTCGGGAACGGGACGTGCTGGGCCTCGGCCTGCACGGGCGGCACCGGGGGCACCGGCGCGACGGGCGCGGGGGCCGGCGCGGTGGCCGGGACGGGTGCCGGGGCAGTGGCCGGCACGGCGGTCGGCGCGACCTCGGCCACCGGAGTCGGGACCGGGGCCGGAACCGGCGCGGCCGTCGGGGCCGGCGCCTGGTGCGGGACCGGAGCCTGGGCCTGCGCCGCCACCGGGGCAGCCGGGTGCGCCGCCTCCGCGGCGGGCGCGGGCGCGGGCACCTGCGCGGGCGCGTCGGCCGGCCCGGCGGACGGGCTCACCGGAGCCGCCGGGGCGTCCGTCTGCACGTACCAGGACGGGGGAGTGTAGTCAGGCGCGTCCGACCAGTCGTCGTCGTCCTCTGCCGCGTTGTCGCCGACGTAGACGCCGTCCCGATCGCTGCTCACTCTGGCTCCCTCGTGTTCGCCGCCGCTTGTTCAGCGGTGCCGTTGCCGCATCAAAGACTAGGCCGTACGGCAACCCCTGCTGAAGGCGGCTTCGGTTCCGCGGCGGCCCGCCGGGTGCGGCGAGCCACCGCTCAGTCCATCCGGCGCGGGCCGCCGAGCACCTGCTGTTCCGCCTGCCCCGCCACGGCCCGTACGTACTGGCGACGCATCCGGGTCGCCCACAGGGTGAGGTCGTCGCCGAGGGTGGGCAGCGTGGCCACGTCCTCCGGCGGGAGCGACAGCACCCGGCCGGTCAGTTCCGCCTCCTGAGGGGAGATCCGCTGCACACCGACCAGGTCGGCGGCGTTGAGCACCCGGGAGGCGTTCGGCCCCAGGTACGGCAGCAGTGTCAGGGTGGTCTGCCAGGGCGCGGCGGAGAGCCGGCTTCGCGGCGGACGGGCGCCGAGGTCACGCACCACCAGGACGGGTGAGGCCACCGAGGCGCCCTGCGGCCCGAGCCGGCCGACCTGGTGGACCGTCACGCACGGCTGTCCGCCGCCGGCGGCCTGCGCCAGCGGTCCCCACAGCTGTCCGCGGGCGGTCTCCACCACGACCCGGGCGCCGATCGCGGCCGCGCGCAGGGCGATGACCTGCGCCGTCCACATGCCGCCGACCAGCACCAGGTCGTACGCGCTGGGGCGGAAGAGGCCGAGCACCGCGGGCAGTCCCTGCGGGTCGACGCCGATGACCACGCCGTCGTCGCCGACCGGGAAGGCCAGCGCGGCGAGGTCGGCGGGTTCGAGCACGTGCTTCTCCCGGCGCGGGCCGCGCAGCCCGAAGCCGGGCAGGATCCGCGGCCGGGTCCGGCGCTGCTCGGCGCCGGGCTGCGGGCCGAGGGCGGGATAGGTCTGGTACGCCATCAGGACGCTCCTCCCAGCGGCAGGGTGGCGAGCATGCCGGGGGCCTGCTCCAGGTCGAGGCGGACGAGGCCGAGGCCCGCGCTCTGCGCCCGGGTCTCCACCTGGCGGCCGGCCTGGCCGACCTCGCTCTCGCTGCGCCCGGTCACCCGCAGGTGTCCGCTGACGGTCACCGAGCCGCCGGTGCCGTGTCCGGCGGTCAGGCTGAAGGTGCTGGCCAGGGCCGGGGTGCCGGTGATCAGGTTGACCAGGTCCGGCGCGGCGATCCGGCCGGGCGAGCCGCCGGGGCGGCTCAGCTGCGGCCAGCGGGAGATCCAGTAGGTGGTGTGCCAGCGGTCGTCGATCCGCCAGAACCGGTTGCCCTCCTGGGTGCGGCGGGTGGTGCCGCCGCCGCTGCCGGTGCCCTGGCGGCCGGCCGTCGCGATCGGGTTGGCGCAGGCGGAGATGGACAGGGCGGCGATCAGCTCGCGCTCGTCCAGCACGGTCGCGTTGAACCCGGCGCTGTTGAGCCGTCCGGCCAGCTGGTCGGTCACCCGCTGCAGCGCCTTGCGGGCGCCCTCCTCGCCGCCGCCGCGGGCGCGGACGGCGGTCGCCGCGCGCTCCGGGTCGAGCTTGAGGGCGACCCAGGTCAGCCGCAGCCCGGGGGTGGAGGTGCCGTCCGGCAGCTCGCGGTAGGCGCGGGCCGCCAGCGACTGCTCGGGCAGGTGCGGGGCCGGGGCGGGCTGGGTGTGCTGGACCAGCTGCACGGACTCCAGGGTGATGTCGTCCACCGTGAGCGCCGAGCAGATCACGTCCAGCGGCAGCGGCAGGGCGGTGCGCACCGGGCGCAGCGGCTGGTCCTTCGCCTGGACGAGCAGCACCGAGCTGAGGAAGGTGCCGTCGCCGACCATGCCGGTCTCGCGGCGCACCGGGCGGCCGCCGAACTCGGCCTCGGTGGCGTGGGTGCAGGTGCGCAGCCCCGGTTCGAGCTCCAGCGCCGGCGCCAGGGCCGGGTCGGTGCCGGCCGGCGGCAGCAGCGTACGGGCCTGCTTGCGACGGGACTTGAGGGCGGATCGGACCCGCAGCAGCTCGGGGACGGTCCGGCCGCGCACCGGGACGGCGGCGAGGACGAGCAGCACCAGCGCGACCGCGCCGAAGCCGGCCGCGACCGGGCGGCTGATGGTCCAGCCGATCGCGACCAGGGCCACCGCGACCTCGACCAGGACGAGCTGTTGGAGTTTCAGCCGCCCGCCGAGCAGCCCGGGTCGGGGGTTGACGCGGACCTGGACGGCGCCGCCGCCACCCGCGTCCGGCTGCGGTCGGACGGGCCCCGGCTCGGCGGCCGGGCCGCCTTGCTGCGCCCGGCCGGACCGGCGCGACCTCCCGCCGCCCACGCTGCGGCGGCGTCCTGGAGCGGTCTGGCTTGGCATCCCCCGGTGGCCCTCTCTGATCCGTTGTCGCGGCCCGGCTGGCTGGTTCGCGGACCGTACCCGTACCGTACTCACCGTCTGCTGCCGCATCGTAGAGGGTTCGCGCCGGTTCGCGCCCGGCGGGTGGACCACGGGGCAGGTCGGTCTGACACGTCCGACAACGTCTGACTAGGGGGACGACGAGGATGGCATCGCGCCGGGACGAGCTCAACGCCTACACCTTCGCGCGCAAGCGGACGGTGGGGGCCTTCCTGCTGCCCTCCGGCGGCGGGAGCGACGAGGACGCGCCGCGTCCGGTGAAGGCGGTGCTCCCGAGCATCCTGGTCGGCGCGGTGGCCGTGGCCGGGTTCGGGGTCTGGGGGGTGTTCAAGCCCAGTGCCCCGCTGAAGTGGGACGACGGCAAGAACATCATCCAGGGCAAGCAGTCGACCACCCGGTACGTGGTGCTGACCGACCCGGACGGCAAGACCAAGCGGCTGCACCAGGTGCTCAACATGTCCTCGGCGCGGCTGGTGCTGCCCGCCGAGGCCAAGGTCGTGGTGGTCGACGACGGGGTGCTCGACCGCTACCCGAACCACGGTCCGACCATCGGCATCCCGTACGCGCCGGACAAGTTGCCGAGCAAGGACAACGCGAGCCAGTCGATGAAGTGGACGGTGTGCGACCGCCCGGGCTCGGACGAGAAGCAGGAGACCGTCAACCAGGCGGTGTTCGTGGCGGCGGGCGCGGACGCGGCGGCGCTCGCGGCCAAGGACCGGAAGCTCGGCCAGGACCAGCTGATGCTGGTGCAGCAGGCCGACGAGCAGCAGGTCTCCGCCGCGCCGGCGCCGGGTCAGCAGGCCGCCACGGGCCCGAAGGTCTTCCTGGTCGACGCGCAGGGCCGCAAGCACGAGATCGGTTCCCCGCAGTCGGACGACAAGGAGCGCAAGTCGCTGATCACCGCGGTCTTCGGGCCCAACGCGGTGCCGCAGCGGGTGAAGCGGGACTGGCTGGAGACCCTGGTCACCGGCACTCCGATCACCTTCCCGCAGGTCGAGGGGGCGGCGGACAGCCAGAACGCCAACTCCACCGTGCAGCTGGGGAACGTCGCCGACCGCCGGATCGGCCGGCTGGTGCACTACCAGGACCGCAACTACGTGGTCGGCAAGGACCGGCTCTTCCTGGTCACCCAGTTCCAGGCGGACCTGATCCGGCAGAACCCGGCGTTCCAGATGCTCTACAAGTACGACCAGGACAAGAAGCCGCGCAGCGACGAGATGACCCCGGCCGACCAGTCCGTGTCGGGCAGCGAGACCCCGCTGCCGGGCACCGCGGCCGACTGGCCGCTGAAGTCCGGTGCGCCGGTGAACAACTGGCAGGACCGCCAGGACGCCCGGCTGGTGGTGTGCAGCACCTTCGACGGTGTCGCCGAGGACGGGAAGACGCCCAAGCGCAGTGTCTGGGCCGGGACTTCGTACCCCGCGCCGTACAACAACGGCGCCGGCGCCGCGTACGTGACCCCGGGTCACGGCCTGTTCTACCGCGCGCTGAACAACACCACCGCCGGCTCCGGCACCGACTTCCTGATCACCGAGACCGGGCTGCGTTACGCCGTTCCGGCGAACGGCGACGGCGGCCGCGGTGCGACCCCGACGCCGGGCGCGCAGCCCGGTCAGAGCGGCGCGGCGAAGCCGCCGGCCCCGCCGTCGAGCACCCCGAACCCGGGGGCGCCGGACCAGCAGCAGGGCCAGCAGTCGGGCCCGCCGCAGGACGAAACCGGCGGCAACCAGGCGCGGTTGGGCTACCAGGGTCTCCAGCCGCTGCCGGTGCCGCACGAGTGGTCGGACCTGGTGCCGGCGGGCCCGCCGCTCACCGCGAAGAGCGCCGCGCAGCCGCAGAACGCCTGACCGGCCAAGCGCGGCAACGGAATTGGCCGCAGTGTCATGGTCTGGTAACTACTCCGTGCTCAGTGTTGGGCGAGCTGCGTGTGCCGACTACAGTGCTGCTGGGCATCACGCCTGTGATGCGGCGGTCGGGTCCTCCGGGGCCCTCCGCACACGCAATTGTTGTCTCATGGGGGACGGTGGAGCATGGCTCAGGGTCAGTTCACGATGACTGCTCAGGAAATGCTGGCTTTCGCCAATAAGATCGAGCAGGCCATCGGCCAGATCGAGGGCGAGCGCGCCAAGCTGATCAGCACGGTTTCGGGCATCACCGTCGGCTGGCAGGGCCAGGCGGCGACGGCCTACACGAACCTGCAGAACAAGGTCAACGAGGACATCGGGAAACTCAAGGAGTCGCTGACCGCGATCAAGCACGCGATCGAGGCGACCACCAAGCAGTACGCGACCACCGAGGAAGAGCAGAAGGCGATGTTCTCCAACACCCAGGGCTGATCGGCGCACCCGCGCTGATCACCGGTCTGTTCCGAACCGCCGCTCGGCGGGGTGTCCGCCACTGACCGCGGGACGCTCCGCACCCTCGTCAAGGGAGACAACGTGTCCGACCACATTCTCGTCAACTTCCAGACCGTTCACAACGCCGCCGAAGAGGTCAAGGCCTCGGCCGGCCGCATCGAGCAGATGCTGAGCGACCTGAAGAAGGACGTCACCCGCATCGCCCAGAGCTGGCAGGGCAAGGCCCAGGAGGGCTACAAGATCCAGCAGGACAAGTGGGACTCGGCCGCCAACGACCTGCACACGACCTGCAACCAGATCGCGGCCTCGCTGGAGAACGCGGCGCAGAGCTACCGCACCACCGAGGACAAGAACGCCAGCCTCTGGCACAACTGATCACGGGTTCCCATCGGGAACGACAGGGGCGGGTACCCGGGTTCCGGGCACCCGCCCCTCGGCGCGCGGCACGGGTGGACGACATGAGGGGTGGCAGGGTGGCCGGACGCGGGTACCGGAAGGCGGCCGCGGCACTGGCCGCGCTCGCGGTGCTGGGCGGCCCGCTCGCCGCTCCGGCGTACGCCGACGGCGGGACCGGCCTGGCCGCCGCGGGTGACTGCCCGAAGAACGCGCCCGACGTGCAGACCGTGCCGTGGTCGCTCCAGCGGATGCTGCTGGACGAGCTGTGGCAGGGCGGGCGGACCACGGGCAAGGGCGTGAAGGTCGCGGTCATCGACACCGGGGTCGACCGGGTCAACCAGCAGCTGGCGGGCCAGGTCGTGGCCACCGATCCGAACGTCGACAAGAGTGCCCCGACGCTGGTCGACAAGGTCCAGGAGGGCTCCAACCTGCTGGTCAACCGGGACACGAAGGAGCCGGTCCCCGGCCACTCCTACGAGGACCCGGTCGGTCACGGCACCAAGGTGGCCGGCATCATCGCGGCCCGCAGGAGCGACAAGACCGGCTTCGTCGGGCTGGCCCCCGACGCCCAGATCCTCTCGATCCGGCAGAACGACAGCGACGGCAACGGCGACGTCGCCACCCTGGTCCAGGCGATCAGGGAGGCCGTCGCCAAGGGCGCCAAGGTCATCAACATCTCCCAGGACGTGCGCGGCGCGGGTGACGCGCGCTTCGGCGGCTACCAGGAGCTGAAGGCCGCGGTCGAGTTCGCCGAGTCGAGCAAGGTCGTGGTGGTCGCCTCCTCCGGCAACGACGGCAAGGAGGGGGACACCTATCCGGGTGCCTTCCCGACCGTGCTGTCCGTCGGCGCCTCCGACCGCAACAACGAGCGTGCGCCGTTCTCCCAGTACGGCTCCTTCGTGAAGGTGGCCGCGCCGGGCGTCGACATGCTGTCCACCGTGCCCGGCAGCGGTCAGTGCGTGGACAACGGCACCAGCTTCGCCGCCCCCTACGTCTCCGGGCTGGCCGCGCTGCTGGTCGGCGCCCACCCGGACTGGAAGCCGGCCCAGGTGCGGGCCTGGATCGAGCAGACCGCCCAGCGCACCCAGCGCGACCCGGACGTCTTCGTCGGCTGGGGCGTGGTGGACCCGGTCAAGGCCGTCACCAAGGCCCCCGACGTCGCGCCGATGGCCGCCACCCCGGACGCCCCGGTTCAGCTCGCCTCCGTGCCGATCGTGCCGCGGCCGGTCGGCCTCGGCGAGACCCAGGCCGACCGCGACGGCCGCACCGCGACGTACGTCCTCGGCGTCGGCGCGCTGCTGGTGGCCCTGCTGGTCGGCGGCGGCGTGGTGCTGCGCGACCACCGGCGCAAGTCCGCCGACTGATCCGGACGTCCCGGAAAGTTCCTCCGCCACGCGTGTAACACCGCCGCCCTCCCACCGCATCGATGAAGTGTCGGGGAGGACGGACCGCGGGGGGCGGCGGACATGGGGTGGATCAGGAACGGCCGGGAGGCCAAGGACGCGGAGTTCCTGGAACTCGTCGCCGGTCGCACCAGCCACCTGTACCGCTCGGCCTGCCTGCTCACCAGCGGTGACACCCACTACGCCGAGGACCTCGTCCAGGAGGCCCTCGGGCGGATGTACGTGCTCTGGCGGCGCAGCGCCTTCACCGGCGGCCGGGAGCGGATCGCCAACCCGGCGGCGTACACCCACACCGTCATGGTGCGCACCTTCCTCGCCCAGCAGCGCCGCCGCTCCAGCGGCGAGCGGCCCACCGACGCCCTGCCGGACTCGCCGGGGCAGGACGCCGACAGCAGCCTGCGGCTGACCCTCCTGGACGCGCTCGGCCGGATGCCGCCCAAGGACCGCGCCGTCCTGGTGCTGCGCTACTGGGAGGACCGCAGCGTCGAGGAGACCGCCGAGGTGATGCGGGTGTCCTCCGGCGCCGTCCGGACCCGCACCACCCGTGCGCTGGCCCGGCTGCGCGCCCTGCTCGGCGACTCGTTGGCCGAGCTCGCCGTCCGCTGAGACCGGCCCCGGCCCCGACCGGCACTTCCCGCAACCCGCAACCCGTGACCCGTGACCCGTGACCCGTGACCCAAGGAGACGGTGAAACAGCCATGTCCGAACCGGACAAGTTCGAGGACGATCTTCTCTATGCCATCACTCGTACGGGTGAGGGCTTCCGCGCCGAGCAGGGCGGCCTGGTCGCGGGCGGCTACCAGCGCGGCCGCCGCCGCTGGCGCCGCCGCTCGACCGCCGCCCTGGTCGGCGGCGCGGCCGCGCTGGCCCTGGTGGGCACCGGCGCGGTGTACCTGGTCGGCCACCCGGCGAAGGACGCGGGCACCGTGGCCGCGTCCCCCGCCCGGACCTTCACCGCCGGCAGCGGCACCCCCGTGGCCACGCCGACGACGGCGCAGCCCTCCGCCCCGAACGTGGTCACCGGCGACGAGGTGCTGGCGACCCTCCGGGCCCTGCTGCCCAAGGGCGAGACCACCCAGGGCAAGGGACGCGGCACCGACGACGAGCAGACGAAGGGCACCTTCGCCGCCGCGGACGTGGTCTTCGACGACGGCCGGGGCAAGTCGCTGATCCAGATCGGCATCCAGAAGCACCGCCCCGGCCAGGGGCAGTCGAACAGCTGCCCGGCGGACCTGAAGCTCGCCCAGCTCGACTCCTGCACCGGGACGACCCTGCCCGACGGCTCCCGGCTCCAGCTCCTGCAGGGGTACGAGTACCCGGACAAGCGGGCCACCACCAAGGAGTGGCACGCCCTGCTGACCGGTCCGGACGGCCGGGAGATCAGTCTGAGCGAGTGGAACGCGGCCGCGGAGAAGGGTGCGCCGGACAGCCGTCCCGAGCCGCCGCTCACCCTCGACCAGCTGAAGTCGATCGTCACCGACAAGTCCTGGGACCGGGTCGTCGCGTCGGTCGGGTTCGACGGCGTCGACGTCACGGCGCTCGACCCGGGCCTGTCGCTGGAGGAGCGGGAGGCCACCCTGACCCGGCTGCTGCCGCCGGGGGTGACCGTGACCGGTCGCAGCGGCAGTCCGCTGGCGGCCACCTTCCAGCTGGCCCAGGGCCAGACCACCGGCTCGGTGGTGCTGCGGGTGGAGAACCGCGCGAAGTCCGCGGACGAGCAGGCCTACAAGGACGCGCTCACCCTGCCCGACGGGAACAAGGTGCTCACCCGGGGCGGCCCGGACGGCGCCGACAAGATGCCGCTCACCGTGAACGCCCTGCACCCGAACGGCATCGCGGTGACGGCCGCCCAGGGCCCGAGCGGCAAGCCGCTGCTCACCGAGGAGCAGCTGCGGGCGATCGCCCTCAGCCCGGCCTGGAAGGCCGGGAAGTAGCGGTGCGAACGCGGCGGTGCCCCGGGCTTGGGGGAGGCCCGGGGCACCGCTGTGTGGGGGAGGTGGGGGAGGGGGTGGGGGTCAGTCCTGCTGGTCCTCGGGGAGGCTGATCACCCAGCGGGTGTCCTGCCGGGGGCGCAGGTAGAACAGCCAGTAGAGGGTGGCGGCGGCGGTGATGCCGCCGGTCCACAGCAGGGGCTCGGTGTCCAGCTGGGTCATCACGTAGACCAGCACGGCGATCAGGACGACCGGGACGGCCGGCCACAGCGGCATCCGCCAGGCGGCGGCGTGCTTGTGGTGGGCGCGGCGGGAGAGCAGCGCGGCGATCGCGACCAGCAGGTACATCCCGGTGACGGCGACGCCGGTGATGTTGCTCAGCAGCTCGCCCTTGACGAAGCAGAGCGCGGCGCCGGGCAGGCCGACCGCCAGGGTGGCGATCCAGGGGGAGCCGAAGCGGCCGAGGGTGCCGAAGGCCTTGTTGACCGGCTCCGGCCAGGCCTTGTCACGGGCGGAGGCGAACAGCACCCGGGAGTTCTGGATGACCATGACGATGCCGGCGTTGATGATGGCCAGCGCGACGCAGAGGCTGATGAAGGTGCCGACCGCGGAGTTGCTCCAGGCGGTGACCATGCCGGAGATGTCGCCGGAGGTGAGGGTCTGCAGGTCGGGGGCGCCCATGGTGATGGCGACGACCGGGATCAGGATGACGGCGGCGGAGATGCCGAGCGTCCACAGCACGGTGCGCGAGACGTTGCGGCGGGGGTTCTCCAGCTCCTCGGAGAGGTAGACGGCGGTGGAGAAGCCCTGGGTGATGAACAGGGCGATGCCGAGCGCGCCGACGATGGCGCCGATGCTCACCGTGGCGGTGGCGCCGCCGTCCCCGGTGACCACGCCGTGCAGCAGGCTGGGGGCGTGGTCGTTGGCGTGGGCGAAGCCGAGCACCGAGACGACGCCGGCCGCGATGACCTCCAGGACCAGGAAGATGCCGGTGATCCAGGCGTTGGCGCGCAGGTCGAGCAGGCCGGCCAGGGTGGCGGCCAGCATCACGGCGGCGCCGGTCATGGCCTTGTCGACGTGCAGCACGGGGGCCAGGTAGTCGGCGGTGCCGAGCGCGATGACCGAGGGGACGATCATCACCACGATCAGCGAGAGCACGAAGACCAGCCAGCCCATCAGCCGTCCGGCCAGGGTGCCGACCATCGCGTACTCGCCGCCGGCGCTGGGGATCAGGGTGCCGAGCTCGGAGTAGCAGAACGCGACGGCGACGCAGAGCACGGTGCCGATGGCGATGGCCAGGGCGGTGGCGCTGCCGATGCTGGAGAACAGCTCCGGCACGATCACGAACAGCGTCGACGCCGGGGTGACGCAGGACAGCGTGAGCAGTGTTCCGCCCACGACGCCGATCGAGCGCTTGAGCTGCTGGGGCGCGGCCGCCCCGGCCGCCGAGGCGGCTACGGTCTGTGGCGGGCGAAGCGTGTCGGTCATGTGGCTTCCGATCGGCTCTGTGCGGTCCTGGGGTGGGAGCGGTATCGCCTCCGCTGGCTGGTGTGCTGGGTCTCTGGTCCAGTCGCTCCCGGGCCGCAATGGAACCTTGGGCGTATTGATCGCGTCAACGTCGGAACTGCTTCGGAATCCGTTGCGGCAAAAGGCATAAACATGCGATCCGATGATCACGTTTGGTCATTGCGCCGTTTGTCCGACTTGTTACCTTGGCTGGATCGCACCTGAATCGAAGGTGAACAAAGCGCTCGGGTCGGGATTCGAAGGTGCAGATCCGATCGGACGGTGGTAGGCCCAGGCGCCTCCCGAGGGGTGCGGCCACACCCCGGCCGGGTACGGGAACCGCAGCACCCGCCCGGAAAGATCTAGGTAACGTTTCAGCACCTGGGACGACGAAGGGGCCGGACTCGCCCGAGTCCGACCCCTCCGCTCACCGTCCGTGACAGCCGGCCCGGCTAGGCCACCGGCAGCCAGCCCGTCTGGACCATCTGCCCGCTGGTCGCGCGGCGCGACACGTACACCCCGCGGCCCGGCGGCAGCGCCTGCGGCTTGACCGTCCCCAGCAGCGCGCCCTCGTCCCGGTTCCCGGAGAGGATCACGCCCTGGCCGCCCAGCTCGCGGATGCGCTGCATCACCGGCTCGTACAGCGAGCGCCCGGCACCGCCCGCGCTGCGGGCCACGATCACCCGCAGGCCGATGTCCCGGGCGAACGGGAGGAACTCGGCCAGCGGCGCCAGCGGGTTGCCCGAGCCCGTCGCGACCAGCTCGTAGTCGTCGACGATCACGAACATGTCCTTGCCGCTGTACCAGCTGCGGTTGCGCAGCTGCTCCGCGGTGACGTCCGGGCCCGGCAGGCGGCGGGAGCAGGCCCCGCGCAGCATCTCCACCACGGCCGACATGGCCGGCTGCGCGGCCGCGTACTCGACCAGGTACTCCGCCGGCACCGCGCCCAGCAGCGCGCGACGGTAGTCGCCGACCACGATGCCCGCCTGGTCCGGCGTGTAGCGCTCGGTGATCTGCTTGATCAGCATCCGCAGCACCGCCGACTTCCCGGACTCGGTGTCGCCGAAGACGACGAACAGCGGGTCGGTCTCGAAGTTGACGAAGACCGGCGCGAGCTCCGCCTCGTCCACACCGAAGGCCACACCGCGCTCCGGGTGCTCGAAGCCCTTCGGCAGCGAGTTCCCGTCCAGGACGGCCGGCAGCATCCGCACCTGCGGGGCGCGCGGCCCGCTCCAGGCCCCGCCGATCGCCGCGACCAGCCCGGCCACGCCCTCCTGCAGGTCGTCCACGCCGGAGGAGCCGTCCAGGCGCGGCAGGCCGGACAGGAAGTGCAGCCGCTCCGGGGTGATGCCGCGGCCGGCCAGCGGCGGGACGTTCTGCGCCGCCCGGCGGTCCACCTCGGACTCCATCGCGTCACCGAGCTTCAGCTCGGTGCGGTTCTGCAGCAGGTCCTTCAGCGCCGGGCGGACCTCCGCGTACCGGGCCGCGGTGATGAGCAGGTGGACGCCGTAGCCGAGGCCGCGCTGGGCGATGTCGCCGATCACCGGCTCCAGGCCCTCGAACTCCTGCTTGAAGGTGTTCCAGCCGTCGATCACCAGGAACACGTCGCCGAAGGCCTCGTCCGGCAGCTGCCCGGCCGCCCGACGGGCCCGGTAGGTGCCGATGGTGTCGATCCCGGCGACCCGGAACAGCTCCTCGCGGCGGTTCATCACCCCGTGCACCTCGGAGACCATCCGGCGCACCTTGTCCACGTCCAGGCGCCCGGCCACCCCGCCGACGTGCGGCAGCCCGGACAGCGACCCGAAGCTGCCCGCGCCGAAGTCCAGCAGGTAGAACTGCACTTCGAGCGGGGTGTGGGTGAGGGCGAACGAGGCCACCGTGGTGCGCACCACGGTCGACTTGCCCGAGCGCGGGCCGCCGACGACCAGGCCGTGGCCGGCCGCCCCCGCGTAGTCGACCTCCAGGATGTCCGTCTTCTGCTCGCGCGGCTTGTCCACGATGCCGATCGGCGCCCGCAGCCGGCCCACCGGGTAGCCGGTGGCGGTCAGCCCGCGCTCGGGCGCGACCTGCAGCGGCGGCAGGAGGTGGTCCATGCTCGGCGCCTCCTCCAGCGGCGGCAGCCACACCTGGTGCGCGGCCGGGCCCTGGCCGGACATTCGCTGGACGAACACGTCCAGCACGGTGTCCACCAGCGCGTCGTCCTGCTCCGGTACCGGCGGCGCCTCCTCCTCCACCGGGTCCGGCAGCTCCACGAAGGCCGCGGTGAACTCCACCGGGCGCGCGGCGACCCGCCGCCCGCCGGTCGACCGCTGCTGGCCCGGCGCCCGGTAGGGCCCCGAGACGTAGGCGGCCTTGAACCGGTCCATCACGTCCTCGCCGAACTTGAGGTAGCCCACGCCCGGCACCGGCGGCAGGTGGTAGGCGTCCGGCACGCCGATCGCCGCCCGCGACTCCGCCGCGGAGAAGGTGCGCAGGCCGATCCGGTACGAGAGGTAGGTGTCCAGGCCGCGCAGCTTGCCCTCCTCCAGGCGCTGCGAGGCCAGCAGCAGGTGCACGCCCAGCGACCGGCCGATCCGGCCGATCTGGATGAACATCTCGATGAAGTCCGGCTTGGCGGTGAGCAGCTCGGAGAACTCGTCGATGATCAGCACCAGCGAGGGCAGCGGGTCCAGCGCCGCGCCGGCCGCTCGGGCCCGCTCGTACTCGTGGATGTTGGCGTAGTTGCCGGCCGAGCGCAGCAGCTCCTGGCGGCGGTGCAGCTCGCCCTCGATCGCGTCGCGCATGCGGTCGACCAGGGTGAGCTCGCCCTCCAGGTTGGTGATGACCGCGGAGGTGTGCGGCATGTCCGCCATGCCGGAGAAGGTCGCACCGCCCTTGAAGTCGGCGAGGACGAAGTTCAGGATCTCCGAGGAGTGCGTCATCGCCAGCGCCAGCACCAGGGTGCGCAGCAGCTCCGACTTGCCGGAGCCGGTCGCGCCCACGCACAGGCCGTGCGGGCCCATGCCCTCCAGCGCGGCCTCCTTGATGTCCAGGTAGACGTGCTCGCCGTTGGCGCCGACGCCGATCGGCACCCGCATCCGCTCGTGCTGGGCGCGCTGGCGCCAGCTGCGGTTCGCGTCGAAGGAGCCCGGGTCCCCGGAGTTCATCATGTCGGTGAAGTCCAGGTTGGACAGCAGCGGCTCGTCGTCCCCGCCGGCCGACACCCGGTACGGCGCCAACTGCCGTGCCAGCGCCTCGGACTGCCACACCGAGAGCAGGTCCGGCTTGCCGGTGTACGTCGCGCCGGAGGCCGAACGCAGCACCAGCTCCTCGGCGTTGACCGTCACCATCAGGTGCCCGCTGGGCTCGTCGACCTCGCCCGGGACCACCTCGATGACGGTCACGCCCTGCACGCCCTCCGGGCTCGCCAGCAGCGAGTCGTGCGGCACCCCGGCGCCGTCCATGACGACCACCAGGTGCGGCTGGTCCGCCGAGGGCGACGCGTCCCGGACGAAGCGCTGACGCCCGGCCAGCTCGTCCTGCAGCAGGTACTCCAGGTCGCCCAGGTCCGCGGCGAACAGCCGGCGCGAACCCGCGCCGTCGGCCTCCTTGCGGTGCTGGTTGTGCGGGAGCCACTTGGTCCACTCCCACTCCTCGGCCGCGCCGGGAGCCGCCGCGACCGCCACCAGCAGGTCGTCGGGCGAGTGCAGGGTGGTCAACTGGGCGATCATCGCCCGCACGTTGCCGTACACCGAGTCCGGGTCGCCGCACACCGTGATGTGGTAGAACGCCCGCAGCGACACCGCCAGCGGCAGGTCGTGCAGGGTGCCGTGCGCCTTCAGGAAGGAGTGCATGGCGGCCGCCGACAGCGGCTCCAGCTCGTCCATCGGCGCGGTCTGCGGCGCCACCAGCGGCGTGGACAGCTGCACCGGTCCGAGGCCCACCCGGATCTGCGCGAAGTCGCCGTCCGCGGTGCGCCGTTCCCACAGCCGCCGGCCGTCCTCGACGATCGACCACAGCTGGTCCGGCGCCGGGTTCAGGAACAGCAGCGCGCCGCGCTGGCGCTCCGCCGTGCGGCGCACCTGGCGGCGTGTCTGCTGCAGGTACTTGAGGTAGTCGCGGCGCTCGTCCGCCATCGCGGTCGAGCCGCCCTTGCGGGCCCGCACGATCTGGGCCAGCACCATGCCGACCGTCGAGGCGATCATCAGACCGCCCATGATCTTCATCGGGGCGGCCGCGCCGGGCGAGAAGAAGAACACCGCCGAACCGCCCATGCCGAGCATCGGCAGGATGCTCATCAGCCAGTCCTCGCCGCCCTGCCGAGGCAGTTCGGGCGGGCTCACCAGCTCCACCGGCTCGTCCGGCACGGTGGGCGGATAGGCCCTGGCCGGTCGCTTGACCGTGATCACACCCATGTGTCATCCACCCCGTGGCGTCGATCGATCACTTCGGCATCAGCCCTCACGCGACTGCGTACGGTCCGTACGGGAATCCGGCGGCTGAGGACGCCCCACACAGCGCAGCCCCCGTACCTTTGCGCAGGCGCCGATCCTAACGGTCGCTCCCGCACCGCCCGCCAGGCCCCGGTCACCAACCGAGCGGGTAGGGTAACGCCGCGCCAATTCGCGGCCCGGTCGGGCCGGTTCCACAGCCACACCGAGCGCCGCCGTGCCTCGGCACCGTCAACAAGGGGGAGCGCCACGTGCGTCGAAGGAACGAGGTGCGGCTCATGAGCGAGCGGAGCGGGCTCCTCATCGAACGCCGCGCACTGTGCGGAGCGCCTGCCGGGCGAAGCGAGGCCGGAGCATGAGCAGTGCTGCTGCCGCGACCGGCTACTGCCGGGTGACGGTCGTCGCCCCGGACCGCCGCATCGACGTCGCCCTGCCCGAGGACGTCCCGCTCGCGGACGTCTACCCCGAGGTGCTGCGGCTGGCCAACCAGAGCCAGCCCGACGGCACCCCCACCGGCTTCCACCTGGTCCGCCGCGACGGCACCGTCCTCGACAGCGGCCTGCCGCTGGCCGCGCAGCAGGTCCGCGACGGCGACCTGCTCGCGCTGCGCCCCTTCGCCGAGTCGCTCCCGCCCGCGGTCTACGACGACGTCGCCGACGCCATCGCCAGCGCCGTCGAGGCCGACCGCCGGTTCTGGTCCGCCGAACTGATGCGCGGCTTCGGCCTGATCGGCGCCGGGGTGCTGCTCACCCTGCTCGGCTTCGCGCTCTGGTTCTCCGACCTGCGCCACGACATGCACGGCCTGCCCGGCGTCCTGGCCTGCGTCACCGCCGTCGTGCTCACCGCGCTGGCCGGTGTGCGCGCCCGGGTCTACCAGGACGCCCACGCCGCCCTCGCGCTCGGCCTCGGCGCGCTGCCGCACGCCATGATCGGCGGCAGCGGCGTCATCGCCGTCGCCCATCCGTGGGACGGCCCCGGCCGGCTCCAGTTCCTGGCCGGCTGCGTGGCCGTCCTGGTGGTCGCCGTGCTGCTGACCGGCCTGCTGCCGGAGAAGGACGCGGTGTTCGTCGCCGCCGCCCTGGTCGCCGCCGCCGGCGCGCTCGCCACCTTCGCCGCCGTCCTGATGCCCGGGACCCCGGCCGGCCACATCGCCGCCGTCACCGGTGTCGCCGCCGTCGCCGCCGTCGGCTTCCTGCCCAGCCTCTCCGCCCGCTTCGCCCGGCTGCCGGTCGGCTTCAGCGCCCCCGGCCAGACCCGCACCCGCAGCCGCGACTACGACGAGGAAGCCGAGCGCGCCGAGGCCGTCCAGTACGAGAGGATCGCCCACCAGGCCCGCCGCGGCCACGAGGTGCTGGTCGGCCTGGTCGGCGGCTGCGCCGCGGTCGTGGTCGGCGCCTGCGCCGTCCTCGGCTTCACCGACGAGACCTTCCCCGAGCTGCTCGCCCTCGCCCTGGGCCTGGCCACCATGCTGCGGGCCCGGCTGTTCCGCTACACCGCGCAGGTCCTCAGCCTGACCGTGGCGGGCCTGCTCGGCCTGTGCCTGCTGATCGTCGGACTGTCCCTGCACACCCCGCAGTTCTTCCTGCGGGTGGCGGGCTCCACCACCCAGCTCGACCTGCGCACCGTCTGGCTGGCCGCCTGCATCGCCTTCGGCGCCGCGCTGCTCGTCGCGATCGCCCTGGTGGTGCCCCGGCTCGGCGTCTCCCCGTTCTGGGGGCGCATCCTGGACCTGGTCGACAGCCTCACCCTGATCGCGCTCGTCCCGCTGGCGCTCGCCGTCCTGGACATCTACCGGCTGGTCCGCGGCGCCACCGGCTGACCAGGCCCGCCCCCGGTGCCGCCCCCGGGCCCCGCTCCGCGGAGGAGCGCGCGCGACCCCTCCGGGCCGCCGAACGGCCGGGTGGGCGGCACTGGTACGCTTGGCCTTCGAGCGCAGCCGTGTGTCCGCCGCCCCTCCGTGGGCTGCAGAGTGCCGGCCGCGCTCACGACACCGAGTTCTCGATGAGTCCTGTGTTGTCGACCAGGACCGCTCGGTACACCCGAAGGAGTTGCAGTGGCTCTCGCCTCTGACGTCAAGAAGCAGATCATCGCCGAGTTCGGCCAGAAGGAGGGCGACACCGGCTCCCCCGAGGTCCAGGTCGCCATGCTCTCCCGCCGCATCTCGGACCTGACCGAGCACCTCAAGCTGCACAAGCACGACCACCACTCGCGCCGCGGCCTGCTGATCCTGGTCGGCCAGCGCCGCCGCCTGCTGCAGTACCTGGCCAAGAAGGACATCGAGCGCTTCCGTACGCTCGTCGACCGCCTGGGCATCCGCCGCGGTGCCGCCGGTGGCGCCCGCTAAGACCGCCGCTCGGGGCGGCTCCCCACACCGGGGAGCCGCCCCTCGCGCGTATGCCGCGGCCGTCCGGCCGCGGCGCCCTGACATAACAACTCGCGCGCACCTCCCCAGGTGGCCGAGGATTGCACCGTAGGGTTGTGGGCATGCCGGGTGATGGCGCACCAGAGCGCCACCCGGGCAGACAGACCCCAACCCCCCGCGGGACGAAGGCTTCAAACGGAAGCCGCCCGCATCCGAGAGAGCGTCCAGACGCGGAACGCCCGTCCCGGCCCGGCAGCCGTGAGGCGCCGGTCCTCGGTAGTGGCCGTCGGAACCCCCGCAGACCGAGCGGGGCACTCCGGAGGCTTCGATCGAAGACCGGCCCGACTGCCGCCCTCCCTGACGAGGGCACCCAGGGCCACTCGACAGGCAGTGCGCGGGGACGCTCTCCCGGAGACGTACGAAAGAGGAGATCTTCCAGGTGGAAGAGAACGTGTTCTACGCCGAGGCCGTGATCGACAACGGTTCCTTCGGCACCCGTACCATCCGCTTCGAGACCGGCCGCCTGGCCCGTCAGGCCGCCGGCTCCGCCGTGGCCTACCTGGACGACGACACCATGGTGCTGTCGGCCACCAGCGCGTCCAAGCAGCCGAAGGAGCACTTCGACTTCTTCCCGCTGACCGTGGACGTCGAGGAGCGGATGTACGCCGCGGGCCGCATCCCCGGCTCGTTCTTCCGTCGCGAGGGCCGGCCCTCCGAGGACGCGATCCTCACCTGCCGCCTGATCGACCGCCCGCTGCGCCCGTCCTTCGTCAAGGGCCTGCGCAACGAGGTCCAGGTCGTCGTCACCGTGATGGCGCTCAACCCCGACCACCTGTACGACGTGGTCGCGATCAACGCCGCCTCCGCCTCCACCCAGCTGGCGGGCCTGCCGTTCTCCGGCCCGATCGGTGGCGTCCGCGTCGCGCTGATCAACGGCCAGTGGGTCGCCTTCCCGACCCACAGCGAGCTGGAGTCGGCCGTCTTCGACATGGTCGTCGCCGGTCGCGTCCTGCCGGACGGCGACGTCGCGATCATGATGGTCGAGGCCGAGGCCACCGACAAGACCATCAAGCTGGTCGAGGGCGGCGCCGAGGCGCCGACCGAGGAGGTCGTCGCCTCCGGCCTCGACGCCGCCAAGCCGTTCATCAAGGTCCTCTGCGCCGCGCAGTCGCAGCTGGCCGCCCAGGCCGCCAAGCCGACCGGTGAGTTCCCGGTCTTCCTGGACTACCAGGACGACGTCCTCGCCGCGCTGACCGCCGCCGTCAAGGACGAGCTGGCCCAGGCCCTGACCATCCCGGGCAAGCAGGAGCGCAACACCGAGCTGGACCGCGTCAAGGCGCTGGCCGCCGAGAAGCTGCTCCCCGAGTTCGAGGGCCGCGAGAAGGAGATCAGCGCCGCCTACAACGCGCTGACCAAGAAGATCGTCCGCGAGCGCGTCATCACGGACAAGGTCCGCATCGACGGCCGCGGCGTCACCGACATCCGCACCCTGGCCGCCGAGGTCGAGGCCATCCCGCGGGTGCACGGCTCGGCCCTGTTCGAGCGCGGCGAGACCCAGATCCTGGGTGTCACCACGCTGAACATGCTCCGCATGGAGCAGCAGCTGGACACGCTCTCCCCGGAGACGCGTCGCCGCTACATGCACAACTACAACTTCCCGCCGTACTCCGTCGGCGAGACCGGCCGCGTGGGCTCGCCCAAGCGCCGCGAGATCGGCCACGGCGCGCTGGCCGAGCGGGCCATCCTGCCCGTGCTGCCCTCCCGCGAGGACTTCCCGTACGCCATCCGCCAGGTCTCCGAGGCGCTCGGCTCCAACGGTTCCACCTCGATGGGCTCGGTCTGCGCCTCGACCATGTCGCTGCTGAACGCCGGTGTGCCGCTGAAGGCCGCCGTCGCCGGCATCGCGATGGGCCTGATCTCCCAGGAGATCGACGGCGAGACCCACTTCGTCACGCTGACCGACATCCTCGGCGCCGAGGACGCGTACGGCGACATGGACTTCAAGGTCGCCGGTACCCGCAACTTCATCACCGCCCTCCAGCTGGACACCAAGCTGAACGGCATCCCGGCGTCGGTGCTCGCCGCCGCGCTGAAGCAGGCCAAGGACGCCCGCCTGCACATCCTCGACGTGATGAACGAGGCCATCGACTCCCCGGACGAGATGTCCCCGAACGCGCCGCGCATCATCACCATCAAGATCCCGGTGGACAAGATCGGTGAGGTCATCGGCCCCAAGGGCAAGATGATCAACCAGATCCAGGAGGACACCGGCGCCGAGATCACGATCGAGGACGACGGCACCATCTACATCGGTGCCGCCGACGGCCCGGCCGCCGAGGCCGCCCGCACCACGATCAACCAGATCGCCAACCCGACCATGCCGGAGGTCGGCGAGCGCTACCTGGGCACCGTGGTCAAGACCACGACGTTCGGCGCGTTCGTGTCGCTGATGCCGGGCAAGGACGGCCTGCTGCACATCTCGCAGATCCGCAAGCTGGCCGGTGGCAAGCGCGTCGAGAACGTCGAGGACGTCCTCGGTGTCGGCGCCAAGGTCCAGGTCGAGATCGCCGAGATCGACCCGCGCGGCAAGCTCTCCCTGATCCCGGTCATCGAGGGCGAGGAGGCCGGCGAGGCCGCTTCCGAGTGAAGCGCCGCTAGCTGACCCCTTGCGGCCCGTACGCCTCCCGGCGTGCGGGCCGCACCCCGTTGTCCACACGCTTACGTCCGCACGTGCCTTCCTCGCGTGCGTTTCCTCTGGAGGTACCCCCCGTGGCGCAGGCCCCGGCGGTAAAGCAGCGTCCCGGCACCACCCGGACCCTGCTCAAGGGCGTCGACGGCGCCGGCACGGTGCGCCGCACCGTCCTCCCCGGCGGCCTGCGGGTCGTCACCGAGACCCTGCCGACGGTGCGCTCCGCGACCTTCGGCATCTGGGTCGGCGTCGGCTCGCGGGACGAGACCCCGCAGCTCAACGGCGCCACCCACTACCTGGAGCACCTGCTCTTCAAGGGCACCGAGCGGCGCAGCGCGCTGGACATCTCGGCGGCCCTGGACGCGGTCGGCGGCGAGATGAACGCCTTCACCGCGAAGGAGAACACCTGCTACTACGCCCGGGTCCTGGACACCGACCTGCCGCTGGCCATCGACGTGGTCTGCGACATGCTCACCGGCTCGCTGATCCGCACCGAGGACGTGGAGGCCGAGCGCGGCGTCATCCTCGAAGAGATGGCGATGGCCGAGGACGACCCGGGCGACGTGGTGCACGACCTGTTCGCCAAGGTGATCTACGGCAGCGGCCCGCTCGGCCGCCCGATCCTCGGCACCCAGGAGACCATCAGGACGCTCACCCGGGACCAGATCGCCGGCTTCTACCACCGGCGCTACCGCCCCGAGCAGCTGGTCGTCGCCGCGGCGGGCAACCTCGACCACCGCAAGGTGGTCAAGCAGGTCGAGCAGGCCTTCGCCCCGGTGCTCGCCCGCTCCGACGCGGCCCCCGCCGAGGCCCGCCGCGGCGTCAAGGCGCTGCGGACGGCCGGCAAGGTCGAGGTGCTCAACCGGTCCACCGAGCAGGCCCACCTGGTGCTGGGCGTGCCCGGGGTGCCGCGGCACGACGAGCGCCGCTGGGCGATGGGCGTGCTCAACGCGGCCCTGGGCGGCGGGATGAGCTCCCGGCTGTTCCAGGAGGTCCGGGAGAAGCGCGGCCTGGCGTACTCGGTCTACTCGTACTCCTCGTCGTACGCGGACAGCGGCCTGTTCGGCATCTACGCCGGCTGCCAGCCCAAGCGGGTCGAGGAGGTGCTGCGGATCTGCCGCGCCGAGCTGGCCAAGGTGGTCGCCGACGGCATCACCGAGGAGGAGCTGCAGCGCGCGATCGGGCAGATCTCCGGCTCCACCGTGCTCGGTATGGAGGACACCGGCTCGCTGATGAACCGAATCGGCAAGGCCGAGCTCAGCTACGGGCACCACCTGTCGGTGGACGACATGCTGGCGCGGATCGCCTCGGTGACCCTGGAGGACGTCCACGAGGTGGCCCGTGATGTGCTGGGCGCGTACCGGCCGTCCCTGGCGCTGATCGGCCCGGTCAACGACAAGCGGGCCGCCAAGCTCGCCGAGCTGCTGGTGTGAGAGGACTTTCGCTATGACGCTGCGTGTCGCCGTGATCGGGGCCAAGGGCAGGATCGGCTCCGAGGCGGTCAGGGCCGTCGAGGCCGCGCCCGACATGGAACTGGTGGCCGCCCTCGGCCGCGGGTCGGCGCTGGAGGAGCTGACCGAGGCCGGGGCGCAGGTCGTCGTCGAGCTGACCCACCCGGATTCGGTGATGGGCAACCTCGACCACTGCCTGCACCACGGCATCCACGTGGTCACCGGCACCACCGGCTGGACGGACGAGCGGCTCGCCACCGTCCGCGGCTGGCTGGACCAGGCCCCGGAACTCGGTCTGCTGATCGCGCCCAACTTCTCCATCGGCGCGATCCTCGGCATGAAGTTCTCGCAGATCGCGGCGAAGTACTTCGAGTCGGTCGAGGTGGTCGAGCTGCACCACGACCGCAAGGCCGACGCCCCCAGCGGCACGGCCACCCGGACCGCGCAGCTGATCGCGGCCGCCCGTGCCGAGGCCGGCCGCCCGCCGCAGCAGGACCCGACCACCCACAGCCTGCCCGGCGCGCGCGGCGCCGACGTGGACGGGGTGCCGGTGCACGCCGTCCGGCTGCGCGGGCTGCTCGCCCACCAGCAGGTGATGTTCGGCGACACCGGTGAGACGCTCACCATCCGGCACGACTCGCTGCACCACAGCAGCTTCATGCCGGGCATCCTGCTGGGCGCGCGCAGGGTCGTCGGGACGCCGGGGCTGACCTTCGGCCTCGAACACTTCCTGGACGTGTGACCGTGGTGATTCCAGGGAGCGTGACATGACCTCTCGTACCGGCTTCTTCGTCCTGTCCGGCGTGCTGCTGCTGGTCGCCCTGCTCTGCGTGGGGGAGGGCGTCCAGCTGATCGCCACCGGCAAGCCGCTGGGCATCGGCATCGGTGTCTGCGCCTTCGTCATCCCGGTGATCGGCGTCTGGTTCCTGCGCCAGACCGTCCGCTTCGGCCGGGACAGCGAGCGGCTCGCCCGGGAGCTGGAGGCCGAGGGCGGCCTGCCGGTGGACGAGCTCAAGCGCAGCACGGGCGGGCGGATCGACCGGGCCTCGGCCGACGCGGTCTTCGCGCGCCGGCAGGCCGAGGCCGAGGACGCGCCGGGCGACTGGCGGGTCTGGTTCCGCCTCGCCGTGGCCTACGCCGACGCCGGGGACACCCCGCGTGCCCGCAAGACCATGCAGCACGCCATCAAGCTGCACAGCACCGAACCCGCAAGGAGTAACGCGTGAGCGACGAACCGACAGCCCCCAGCTTCCGCAGCGACGTGACGGTGGAGCTGGTCCGCAGCTCCGCCGCCGACTCGGACGTCATCTGGGCGGCCCGCGTCTCGACCGCGGGGGAGCAGTCCCTGGAGGCGCTCTCGCAGGACCCGGAGAAGTCCAAGGGCCTGATCAACTTCCTGATGCGGGACCGGCACGGCACGCCCTTCGAGCACAACTCGATGACCTTCTTCATCAGTGCGCCGATCTTCGTGTTCCGGGAGTTCCACCGGCACCGCAGCGGCTGGTCGTACAACGAGGAGTCCGGCCGCTACCGCGAGCTGCACCCGGTCTTCTACGTCCCGGCGGAGGACCGCAAGCTGGTCCAGCAGGGCCGCCCGGGCAAGTACGAGTTCCACGAGGGCACGCCCGAGCAGCACAGGACCACGACCGAGGCGATGGAGGCCGCGTACCGCGAGTCCTACACCCGCTACCAGGAGATGCTGGCGGCCGGGGTGGCCCGCGAGGTGGCCCGCGCGGTGCTGCCGGTCGGCCTGTTCTCCTCGATGTACGCGACCTGCAACTCGCGCTCGCTGATGCACTTCCTGTCGCTGCGGACCAAGCGGGACAACGCGACGGTGCCGTCCTTCCCGCAGCGCGAGATCGAGATGGTCGCCGAGCAGATGGAGCAGCAGTGGGCGCAGCTCATGCCGCTCACCCATGCGGCCTTCGAGAAGCACGGCCGAGTCGCCCCCTGACCTGGGACGACAGGCATATGGGCAGAGTGTCTGGCATGTCTGGATTGCGGCTTTTCTAGCCGCTCCCTACATTCGTGAGCACGGATTCCGGTGCTGCCCGAACCCCCGAGCGGGCAGCACCGGAATCCCATTGCACCGCCCGTTCCCGCCGCTCATCGCCGCTGCCCCTGTCCGAACCCTGGACCGGTGTGGAAACCGCCCCACCGCCTACGAGTAGTTTTGGACGCATGGCTCCGATCTCCACCCCCCAGACGCCGTTCGGCCGGGTCCTGACCGCGATGGTCACCCCGTTCACCGCCGACGGCGGACTCGACCTCGACGGCGCCCAGCGCCTCGCCACGCACCTCGTCGACTCCGGGAACGACGGCCTCGTCGTCAACGGCACCACAGGTGAGTCTCCGACCACCAGCGATGCCGAGAAGGCCCAACTGGTCCGCGCCGTGGTGGAGGCGGTCGGGGATCGCGCCCACGTGGTGGCCGGTGTCGGCACCAACGACACCCACCACAGCATCGAGCTGGCCCGGCAGGCGCAGGCCGCCGGTGCGCACGGCCTGCTGGCCGTCACGCCGTACTACAGCAAGCCCCCGCAGGAGGGCCTGTACCGGCACACCGTCGCCCTGGCCGACGCGACCGAGCTGCCGGTCATGCTGTACGACATTCCGGGCCGCAGCGGGGTGGCGCTGAGCCACGAGACGCTGGTCCGCCTCGGCGAGCACCCGCGGATCGTCGCCAACAAGGACGCCAAGGGCGACCTCGGCGCCGCGGCCTGGGCGATCGCCCGCTCCGACCTGGCCTGGTACTCCGGCGACGACATCCTGAACCTGCCGCTGCTGTCGGTCGGGGCCGTCGGCGTGGTCAGCGTCGTCGGACACGTGGTGGCCGGCGAGCTGCGCGCGATGATCGAGGCCCACCTGGCCGGCGATGTGGTCAAGGCCACCAGCGTGCACCAGCGCCTGCTGCCGGTGTTCAGCGGTATGTTCCGCACGCAGGGTGTGATCCTCACCAAGGCGGCGTTGGAACTCCAGGGCCTGCCGGCCGGCCCGCTGCGACTGCCGCTGGTGGGCGCGACGGCCGAGGAGATCGCGCGATTGAAGCAGGATCTCGCCGCCGGCGGGGTACACCTCTAAGCAGACACAGACGTGCGCGCCCCGGCTCGCCGGACCCCCGGGTCCGCCGCTGGACCGGACCGAAGGCGCGAGAGCACAGACCCAGTAGGAAAACGACACTGAGTACGCACGCCATATGTCTCCGGGGGAGGACCCCGGGCATATGGCGTGCGTCGTGAGGAGAGTCTTTTGAGCCACCCGCACCCCGAGCTCGGCGCGCCCCCGGCCCTGAAGGAGGGCGCCCTCCGTATCACTCCGCTCGGCGGCCTCGGCGAGATCGGCCGCAACATGACGGTCTTCGAGTACGGCGGCCGCATCCTGATCGTCGACTGCGGCGTCCTCTTCCCGGAGGACGAGCAGCCCGGCGTGGACCTGATCCTCCCGGACTTCAGCTACATCCGGGACCGCCTCGACAAGATCGACGGCATCGTGCTCACCCACGGGCACGAGGACCACATCGGCGCCGTCCCGTTCCTCCTGCGGGAGAACCCGGACATCCCGCTGATCGGCTCGAAGCTGACCCTGGCCCTGATCGAGGCCAAGCTCGCCGAGCACCGGATCCGCCCGTACGTGCTGGAGGTCAAGGAGGGCGAGCGCGAGCGCATCGGCCCCTTCGACTGCGAGTTCATCGCGGTCAACCACTCCATCCCGGACGCCCTCGCCGTGGCCGTCCGCACCCCCGCCGGCATGGTCGTGGCCACCGGTGACTTCAAGATGGACCAGCTGCCGCTCGACGGCCGCCTCACCGACCTGCCGACCTTCGCCAAGCTGGCCGAGGAGGGCATGGACCTGCTGCTGGTGGACTCCACCAACGCCGAGGTCCCCGGCTTCATCCCGCACGAGCGGGACATCTCGGCGGCGCTGCGGAACGTCTTCGCCAACGCCGACAAGCGCATCATCGTCGCCTCCTTCGCCAGCCACGTGCACCGCATCCAGCAGGTCCTGGACGCCGCGCACGAGTACAAGCGCAAGGTCGCCTTCGTCGGCCGCTCGATGGTCCGCAACATGGGCATCGCCCGTGACCTGGGCTACCTGAAGGTCCCCGGCAACATGGTCGTGGACGTCAAGCAGCTGGACGACCTCCCGGACAAGGAGGTCGTGCTGATCTGCACCGGTTCGCAGGGCGAGCCGATGGCCGCGCTGTCCCGGATGGCCAACCGCGACCACCAGATCCGCATCGTCGAGGGCGACACCGTCGTCCTCGCGTCCTCCCTGATCCCGGGCAACGAGAACGCCGTCTACCGGGTGATCAACGGCCTGACCCGCTGGGGCGCCAAGGTCGTGCACAAGGGCAACGCCAAGGTGCACGTCTCCGGCCACGCCTCGGCCGGCGAGCTGCTCTACTTCTTCAACATCTGCAAGCCGCGCAACCTGATGCCGGTCCACGGCGAGTGGCGCCACCTGCGCGCGGCCGCCGAGCTGGGCGTAGCCACCGGGGTGCCGCGCAACCGCGTGGTCATCGCCGAGGACGGCGTCTGCGTCGACCTTGAGGGCGGCGTCGCCCGGATCGTCGGCAAGGTGCAGGCCGGGTACGTCTACGTGGACGGCGCTTCGGTCGGCGACATCAGCGAAGCCTCGCTCAAGGACCGCAAGATCCTCGGCGAGGAGGGCTTCATCTCGGTCTTCGTCGCGGTCGACTCGACCAACGGCAAGATCATCGGTGGCCCGACCATCCAGGCCCGCGGCTCCGGCATCGGCGACAACGCGTTCGTCCCCGTCGTCGCCAAGCTCCAGGAGGCCCTGGACCGCTCGGCGGGTGACGGCGTGCTGGAGCCCCGCCAGGTGCAGCAGCTGGTCCGCCGGACCATCGGCAAGTGGGTCGCGGACAACTACCGCCGCCGGCCGATGATCCTGCCGGTCGTGGTCGAGGTCTGACGCTCGCTCGTCGAGCCCTGACGCTCGTTCGTCCCCGGCCGAGGCCGGTTTGACGTGGGGCGGCCCGGTGCGTAATGTTCTCCGGGTTGCCCCACGGGACGGCCCCTCGGAAACGGGCTCGAATCTGAATTCGAGAACGACCGGGGAAAACGGCCCGAAAAACTCTGGTAGAGTTCGGGAGCGCCGAAAGGCAAAAGCCGATTGGATGAATGAAACTCCGGAAAACGGAGCGGAAAACATCTGATAAGCTGGAAACACGAAAGAACGAAGCCCGGAGGGTCCGCTGGAAGGCGATCCGAAGGAAGCGTCCGTTCCTTGAGAACTCAACAGCGTGCCAAAAGTCAACGCCAGATATGTTGACATCCCCGGCCTCAGATTGTTCTGGGGTTGGAGATTCCTTT